>CAZHQA010000021.1:14263-17853 GCA_964533955.1 uncultured Reyranella sp.
CGACTTGTCGTCCGTCACTTCCGCCACCAGGCTCGCGACATCGGGCCCGAAGCGTTCCGCTAGATCCTCGTAGGTGGTGTCGGTGTCCTCGAGCGTATCGTGCAGCAGGCCGCCCATCAGCAGCACCACGTCGTCGCCGCCGGTCGCCTCGGCAAGAAGCGCCGCCACTTCGGTCAGATGGTTGATGTAAGGCTCCGCCGTCTCGCCCTTGCGCCGCTGCGCGCTGTGCTGGCGCGCGGCATAGTCGGCGGCTCGCGCCAGCAGGACCAGATTGGCCGTCATTCGTCGTCACCCATCATCAACTCCCGTTGTGCGACCTCGCACCCGGCTTGTCGAGCCGCCCGCGCTGGACCATCTTGGCATCATGTCGCGAACGATGAAGGCTTTGCTCGGTGTCTGGATCGCCG
The DNA here is from genome assembly GCA_964533955.1 of uncultured Reyranella sp. Taxonomy (GTDB): domain Bacteria; phylum Pseudomonadota; class Alphaproteobacteria; order Reyranellales; family Reyranellaceae; genus Reyranella. Next base: position 14,671 of record CAZHQA010000021.1, read on the forward strand.
TTCTGGTGGGTGCTGCCGGCTGGATCGGCTGGGATGCCATGCATGGCGGGCAACCGGCGATCGGCGGTCCGTTCAGCCTGGTCGACCAGAACGGCCGTACCGTCACCAACGAGACGCTGAAGGGCAAGCCGACGCTGATTTATTTCGGCTACACCTTCTGCCCGGACGTCTGTCCCACCTCGCTGCTCCTGATGGAGACCGCCATCGAGAAACTTGGCCCGGACGCTGCGAAGAAGGTGAACCTGGTGTTCATCACCATCGATCCCGAGCGCGACACCCAGAAGCTGATCAAGGATTATGTCGGCAATTTCAGCCCGACCTTCATTGGCCTCACCGGCACGCCCGAGCAGGTCGCGGCGGCCGGCCGTGCCTACCGCGTCTACTCCCAGAAAGTGCCCGGCAAGGACGGCGCGCCCTACCTGATGGACCACTCCTCGATCGTCTATCTGCTCGACCGCAATGGACGTTTCGTCACCCACTTCACCCACGAGGCGAAGGCCGAGGCGATTGCCGCAGGGGTCGAGAAATTGCTCTAAGCACCTGAACAATCAGAGTTTGTGCACCGCACTATCCGCGTGACACTGGGGTTGCGACGAGTACAATCCGCCCCCCAATGTTCCTGTACGAAGCGTATGAACTGCAGCGTCAGTTGAGCCACCCGGTTCGCCTCTGGGCCAACGCGCTCGAGCATGTCTACTCCAGTCCATACAACCCGCTTTCCGAGACCTGGTTCGGCAAGTCGATCGCCGCCAGTGCCGAGATCGTCGCGCGGCTGACACGCAACTACGGCAAGCCGTCGTTCGGACTGAAGACGACGCAGATCGGCAACGAGACGGTAGCGGTCAACGAAGAGATCCTTCTGCGCAAGCCATTCTGCCAGTTGTTGCGTTTCCATCGCGACGCCCCCAGGAAAGATCCCAAGGTGCTGGTCGTGGCGCCGATGAGCGGCCATTTCGCCACCCTGCTGCGCGGCACCGTCGAGGCGCTGTTGCCCGAGCACGACGTCCACATCACCGACTGGGTGGATGCCCGCGAGGTGCCACTGGCCCAGGGCAACTTCGATCTCGACGACTATGTCGACTACGTCATCGAGTTCTGCCGCTACCTTGGCCCCGACGTGCACGTCATCGCGGTCTGCCAGCCGTCGGTGCCGGTCCTGGCCGCAGCATCGCTGATGGCCCAGGCCAGAGATCCTCGCCAGCCGAGTTCGCTCACGCTGATGGGCGGTCCGATCGACACCCGGGTCAGCCCGACGACGCCGAACGACCTGGCGATGCGCAACTCGATGATGTGGTTCCGCCAGAACGTCATCTCGACGGTGCCACTCAGTTATCCTGGCGCACTGCGCCGCGTCTATCCGGGCTTCCTGCAGCTCACCAGCTTCATCAGCATGAACCTCGATCGGCACATCAACGCCCACATGCGCCAGTTCGAGCACCTCATCAGAGGCGACGACGACAACGCTGAAGGTCATCGCACCTTCTATGATGAATATCTTGCGGTGATGGACCTCACCGCCGAGTTCTATCTGCAGACCGTGCAGATCGTATTCAAGGAACATCAGCTGCCACGCGGCGTCTGGGTGAGCCGCGACCGCAAGATCGATCCCGCGGCGATCGAGACCGCTCTCATGACGGTGGAAGGCGAGCTCGACGACATCTCCGGGATCGGCCAGACCAAGGCCGCGCACGCCCTGACACCCAACATTCCCGGCGCCCGCCACGTCCATTGGGAACAGCCGCGCGTTGGCCACTACGGCATCTTCAACGGCCGCAAATGGCGCGAGCAGATCATGCCCCGGGTGCGCGACTTCATCCGCGCCAACGCCGCCACCTGAAGGCCGCATTCGGGCGCCATCGCGGCGCCAGCCGGCGGAACCGGCATTCGCCGCCGCCGTTTTCTCCTCTGTCGTTCAAGCGCGGAGGAATCCGATGACCAGCTTCACACGCCGCAGCATCCTGGGTGGTCTTGCCCTCGTATCCGGAGCCGGCCTGCTGGCGGTCCCTGCCGCCGCCCAGTTCACCGCGGAAGTCTACGTGCCGATGGCCCCACCGCCACCGCGTGTGGAGGTCATCCCGGTCTTGCCGCGTGAACGCGTCGAGATCGAGCAATGGCAGCCGGGCTATTGGCGGTGGACCGGCCGCGAGCACGTGTGGGTCGAAGGCCACTATGTCGAGCGACCGCAGCCGCGGGCCGCGTGGGTCCCCGGAAGATGGGAGCAACGGCCCGGCGGCTGGATCTACCTCGACGGCCACTGGGACTGAAACAGGCCGCGTCTTCAGCCCTGCAATACACTGTGAGCTCGTAATGGGCCTCGAACAGCAATGGGCCAACGCCGCCAACACCCTGGTAGCGTTGGTGACGACGTATGGCGTGCGCGTGGTCGGCGCGATCATCATCCTGATTGCCGGATGGTGGGCCGCGCGGCTGCTCTATTCCTTCATCGTCAAGCTGTGCGGGCGGTCGGAGCGGATCGACCGCACCGTCACCTACTTACTCGCCAATGGCGCGCGCTATACGGCGCTGGTCATTACCTTCAGCGCCGTATTGTCGACCTTCGGCATCGCCACCACGAGCTTCGTTGCCATTCTCGGCGCGCTTGGCATCGCCATCGGCCTGGCCTTGCAGGGGACACTGTCCAATCTCGCCGCCGGCATCATGCTGGTGTTGTTCCGCCCCTTCCACATCGCCGACCGGATCGAGGCGGGTGGGGTCGTCGGCGTCATTCGCGAGGTCAACCTCTTCTACAGCGAGATCGACACGGACGACAATGTCCGAGCCATCGTGCCCAATGGCAAGCTGTGGGGTGAGATCGTCAAGGTGACGTCACGCAACGACACCGAGCGGGTCGAACTCAAATTCGCACGACCCCTGAGCGACGACATCGAATTGGCGATCGCCCGCGTGCGCGAGGTCGCGAGCCACGACAAGCGAGTGAAGAAAATGGCGCAGATCGGCGTCGATGCGGTGGCCGACGCGGGCTACGTGCTGGTGGCGCGCCTGTGGGTGCCGCGCCACGAGGCCATGGAAGTGCATTTTGACGTCATGCGCGCCGTCATTGAGGACTTCAAGCATCACCCACCGAAGCGCGAGGAAGCCCGCGCCGCCGACTAGCCGGCAACCCGGCGATGCCGCTACCATCACGTCGATGACCGTTCCCGTCGATATTGGTCCCTGGAAAGC
>CAZHQA010000021.1:17953-32464 GCA_964533955.1 uncultured Reyranella sp.
CGCTCTAGCCAAGCAGCGCGGTTATCTGCTCGGCAAGCTGGCGCTGCAGATAGGGCTTGGACAGGCGTGGCAACTCGAGCGCCGCATGTGCCGGCACGTCGGCGTAACCGGTAGCAAGCAGGATCGGCAGGTCGGGCCTCAGCGAACGAGCCTGTTCGGCAAGCTGCAAACCGCTCATGCCGGGCATGGCATAGTCGGTGATCATGAGATCCACGATCTGATCGGTCCGCAGGACCTCCAGCGCGTCGGCGCCCGAACCTGCCTTGATCACGACGTGGCCGAGATCCTCGAGCAACGATGCCGTGCTGAGGCCGATGAGCACATCGTCGTCGACGAAAAGCAGCGTGGCGCGCCGCTTGTTGATCTGCTCGCTGATCGCCGGCTGTGACGCCTGCATAGGCGCATGGCCATGGGCGACGGGCAGCCATAGCTCAGCCCGCGTGCCGCGCCCGGGCTCGCTGAACAGCCTCAGCGTGCCTTCGAGCTGCAACGCCAATCCATGGATCATGGAAAGTCCGAGACCCGTTCCCTTGCCGACTTCCTTGGTCGAGAAGAACGGTTCGATGGCCCGCTTCAGCGTCTCGCCATCCATGCCCACGCCGCTGTCCGACACGATCAGGCCGACATAGCGTCCCGCCGCCAGATCGGGGGCATTTCCGGTCTCAGAGACGGCGAGCGCGATGGTGAGCTTGCCGCCGTCGGGCATGGCGTCACGCGCGTTCACCGCGAGATTGAGGAGAGCAAGCTCGATCTGATTGGCATCGGCCTGGGCCGGTGGCAGAGCCGCCGGCAGGTCGAGCTGCATGTGCACGGCAGGCCCGATCGAGCGGCGCAGGAGCTCGCCCATGCCGCGCACCAGCTCGGCCAGGTCGACCGGCTTGGGCTCCAGCGCCTGGCGGCGGGCGAACGCGAGCAGGCGCTGGGTCAGCGCCGCGCCGCGCTGGGCGCCCTGCACGGCACCGTCGATCAACCGGTCCGTCGCCGGATCGCCTGGCACGCGCTTGCGCAGAAGCTCGAGATTGCCCAGCACCGCCGTCAGGAGGTTGTTGAAATCGTGCGCCACGCCGCCCGTGAGCTGGCCGATCGATTCAAGCTTCTGCATATGCCGCAGCTGTTCCTGCGTGCGCTCGCGCTCGGCGATCTGGGCCAGCAGCTGGTCGTGTGCCTGCTGCAGCTGCGCGGTGCGTTCGTGGACCCGCCGCTCGAGCTGATCGTTGATCTGCTGGAGGCGCAGCTCGCCCTTGCGCAGATCCCGCAGCAACACCCGCGTCTCGAACTGGCGGCGGCGCCCCTTGATGGCACTGCGCGCCACGCTGTGCAGGGTCGTCGGGTGGAACGGCCGCTCGACGAAGGAGACGTTGCCGAGCGCTTCCAGCCAGCGCATGGCGATGGGATTGCGTTCCGGCCCGCCACCGTGGTCGGTGATCAGGACGAACGGCAGGTCTGACCAGGTCGGTTGACGTCCGATGCCGGCGACCAGCGGCTTGAGATCGGCATTGCGGATCGCCTCCTCGGTGAGCAGCACGAACCCTACTTCGTCGTTGAGCGCGGCGACGAGTTCGACCAGGTCGCGACAGATGTCACCCGGAATGCCTGCCTGGGCAAGCAGCGAGCGGGCCAGCGTGGAATCGCGTCCACGCGGCGCCAAAATCAACGCATTCAGTTCGACCTCGGATTCGGCGGTGCTCACGCGCCGATCGTCCGCGCCGCGGACTGGTCGTTACCGACGATCAAGGGCACACCGCGCAGGACGCCCTGGAACTGGGTGAGCGGCTCGCCGACATGGATGCCGCCATCGATCCAGAACTCGCGGATCGTGTCTTCGTGCTTGCCGGTCCGCTTCTTGATGACCGAGATGGCGCGACGCACCGAGCCACGGGCCTCGAAGAAGCGCAGCATGATCACCGAATCGGCGAGATAGGTGATGTCGACCGGCGACTTCATCTCACCCATCATTCCCTGCTGGGCGACGGTGAGAAAGGTCGACACGCCACGGCGGTTGAGGAACTGGAGGATCTCGTGCATGTGCAGGATCAACGAATTCTCCTGCGGCATCGCGGCCTGATAGCCGTTGAGGCTGTCGATGACCACGGTCTTGACCGCAGAATCCTCGACGCTGTGACGAACGGAGTGGGCGAACTCGCCGGGCGAGAGTTCGGCGGCATCCAGCTGGATGATCGAGAGCTTGCCCGAGTCCCGCATCGCCGCGAGATCGAAGCCCAGCGGCCTCGCGCGATCGAACAGAAGGCCGATCTCCTCGTCGAAGATGAACATCGCCGCCTTGCCGCCCCGGCGTAGCGCCTCGGCGACGAACTGCAGGCCGATCAGGCTCTTGCCGCAGCCGGGCGGCCCCATCAGCACCGTGCTCGAGCCCTGTTCGATACCGCCGCCCAGCAGCGCGTCCATCGCCGCGATGCCGCTGCCGATGCGCCCGCGCGCATGTTGCTGGCGATGTTCAGCCGCCACCAGGCGCGGAAAGACCCGCACGCCGCCCTTGCGGATGATGAAATCGTGATAGCCGCCGCGAAAGGATTGGGCGCGATACTTGATGACACGCAGACGGCGGCGCTCGCTGCCGTAGTCGGGCGCGATCTCTTCCAGCCGGACCACGCCATTGGCGACCGAGTGGACGGTCTTGTCCTGGATGTCGGCAGTGAGATCGTCGAGCATCAGTACGGTCGCGCTGTGCCGGGCGAAATAGTGCTTCAACGCCAGGATCTGGCGGCGATAGCGCAGCGAACTCTGGCCGAGCAGGCGAATCTCCGACAGCGAATCGAGAACGATGCGCTTGGCCCTGGTTCGCTCGGCCGCCTCGAAAATCAGGCGGGTAGTCTCGCCAAGCTCGAGGTCCGAGGAATAGAGCAGACTCTGCTGCTGGCCGGCATCGAGGAGGCTTTCCGGCGGCGTCACTTCGAAGACCTCGATGTTGTCGTTGAGTGTCCAGCCATGCGAGGTCGCCGCCGCGCGCAGCTCGTTGGCCGTCTCGGACAAGGTCACATAGAGCCCCTGCTCGCCTTCCTTCGCGCCTTCGATGAGGAAGCGCAGGGCGATGGTGGTCTTGCCGGTGCCGGGGTTGCCTTCCAGCAGAAAGACCCGCCCCGTCGCGAAACCGCCCGCCAGGATGGTGTCGAAGCCCGGCACGCCGGTCCGGGCCTTGGGGAGTTCGATCTCTTGGCTCACCATATCTCGATCTCGTCGTTGTGGAATTCGGCTCGTCCGTCGTCCGCCCCAACGCTTGGTCCGGTGAAAGGCTCCGAATTCCGCCATTCGACGCAGCCGTGTCGGCGAGCGGCGGCGATAACGAATGATCCCGCCGAAGGTTCCGGCGGATCAGCCGGCGTGCTGTTGCACGACGTCCAGGAAGGCCGCCCCGTAACGTTCGAGCTTGGTGTCGCCGACGCCGTGGATTTCGCGCATGGCGCCGAGGCTGACGGGGCGATGCGTGGCGAGCTCGATCAGTGTGCGGTCGGAAAACACCACATAGGCCGGAACCTTCTGCACCTGCGCCAGTCTGCTGCGCAGCGTTTTCAGGGCGGCAAGCAGCGTGGCATCGGCATCGTTGCCGATCGCCGAGGCCTGCGCCGCGCGCTTGTCGCGACGCGAGGCCTTGGCGGCGGGACCCGCAAGGTCCTTGCGCAGCTCGATCCGCGCCTCCCCCTTGAGCACGCGCCGGCCCTCGTCGGTCACCCACCACCGGCCATGTTCCGCCAGGTCCTGGGCGATCAGGCCGGTGGCCGAGAGCTGGCGGAAGATCGAGCGCCATTCGACGGCGCGTCGATCGGCCCCGACACCGAAAGTCGGCAGGCGATCATGATTGAACTTCAGGATATTCTCAGTGCGCTCGCCGCGCAGCAGCGCCACCAGATGCTCCATGCCGAAGCGCTGGCCGGTGCGCAGGATCGCCGACATCGCTTTTTGCGCATCGATCGTGCCATCGAACCGCTCGACGCCTTCCTGGCACAGATCGCAATTGCCGCACGGTTCGGAACTCTCTCCGAAGTAGGCGAGCAGGGTCTGACGCCGGCAGCGCGGCGCCTCGGCGAGCGCCAGCAAGGCGTTGAGGCGCTGCCGTTCGATGCGCTTGCGCTGATCCGGCGAATCGGACTGCTCGATCTGCACCCGGCGCAGCTGCATGTCGCCCATGCCGTAAAGCGTGAGCGTGTCGGCCGCGAGCCCGTCGCGGCCGGCGCGACCGATCTCTTGATAGTAGGCTTCGACGTTGGACGGAAGATCGGCGTGACAGACGAAACGCACGTCCGGCTTGTCGATGCCCATGCCGAAGGCAACGGTGGCGGTCATCACCACGCCGTCCTCTTGCTGGAAGGCGTCCTGGTGGGCGTCGCGCACCGCCTTGTCGAGTCCTGCGTGGTAAGGCAGCGCCTTGACGCCGGCGTCCTTGAGCGAGTGGGCAAGCTCCTCGACCTTGCGGCGCGAGGAGCAGTAGACGATGCCGCTGTCGCCCTCGTGGGCCTGCACGAAGGCCAGCACCTGGCGCGACGAGCGCTCCTTCGGCTTGAAGGCCAGCCGGAGATTGGGCCGGTCGAAGCTGCGCACGAAGGTACGCGGCGGGAGGGCGAACAGCTTGTCGACGATGTCGCCGCGCGTCGGCGCGTCCGCCGTGGCGGTCAGCGCCAGGGTCTGCAGGCGCCCGCCGATCTGGCGGGCCAGCGAGCCCAAGGCCAGGTACTCGGGCCGGAAGTCGTGTCCCCACTGCGACACGCAATGCGCCTCGTCGATCGCCATCATGGCGACGTCGCTTTCCGCCAGCATCTCGACCGTATCGGGCCGCGCCAGACGCTCGGGGGCCAGATAGAGCAGGCGCAGATCCCGCCGGCGCAGCAGCGACAGTACGCGGGCATTCTCGTCGGGAGCGTTGCCCGAATTGAGACTGCCCGCCGCCACGCCGGCGGCAGCGAGGGCCCTCACCTGGTCGCGCATGAGGGCGATCAACGGCGAGATCACCACAGTCAATCCCGGGCGCACGATCGCCGGCAGCTGATAGCACAGCGACTTGCCCGAACCGGTGGGCATGACCGCCAGCACGTTCTCGCCATCGAGCACGGCGCGCACGATCTCTTCCTGGCCGGGACGGAAGGCGCTGAAACCGAACACGGAATGTAGCAGGGTGCGTGCGGACGCAAGCAAAGCGGACATCGTTCGGTCACAGACTAGCGTCGCGAACCGCACGCTGCACTGTGGATGTGCAAGCGAGAGAACCAGGTACCTCGCGCCCGACTGATGCAGGACTGACACGGCAACAGGCCGTCACGCCTCTTTCAAAGTGATGCCCTTCGAGCGCCGCTTTCCGGCGGCTCACTCGACGCCACCCACCAGTGACTCGTCCCCCAAAACAGTCGTGGAGTTTGGTCATGAGCATGCGGATATCCATCGGCGTCGCGGTTGTCGCCGCGGGCGCACTCGCCGCCTCGCCCCTGGCGGCCCAGCAGACCGGCAGCAGCAAGTGGGAAGGCTTCTACGCCGGCCTCAATGCCGGCGGACTATGGCAGAGCACGTCGGCGACTATCGGCGAGAACAACACGGTCGGCGGATTTTCCGGCAACGGCGCGGGCTTCGTCGGCGGCGCCCAGGGCGGATACAACTACCTGATAGGCCCGGTGCTGGTCGGCGGTGAGGTCGACTTCCAGGGTTCGACACTGACCCAAAGCATCAACGGCGGCGCGGGGCAGTCCTTGATCGGCGCCACCTCGGCGATCCCGTGGTTTGCCACCTTCCGCGCCCGCGCGGGCTATCCCGTGGGCTCGGTCATGCCCTATGTCACGGGCGGCGCCGTATGGGGTCACCAGACGTTGTCGGGCACCGATTCGGTCAATGGGCCGTTCTGGGCCGCCAACAACTTCTGGACCTGGACCGTGGGTGGCGGCGTCGAAGGCCGCCTGAGCGACCAGTGGTCAGCCAAGCTCGAGTATCTCTACATCGGGACTCCCGACACCCCGCTCTCCACGCCCGCTACAGTTGGTATCGACGAGCATTCCGTCGGCAATTTGCTGCGTCTCGGCCTGAACTACAGGTTCTGGTAGGCAAACAAGGCAGAGAGCCGAATTTGCAACCAATTGCCGCCCCAAATCGTTCCTCCTTTGGACGGTTTGGGGAGAAGGACCATGGTCGTCTTCGAACTGGCCGTGCTGCTGGCGCTTTCCAGCATCGCGGCCTTCCCCTGTTGGCGCTACAGCGCCGACTGGGGCTACCTGCCAAGCGTCGTTTCCGGCTCGCTCCTGCTCGCTGTTGTGCTGGTGACGGTGACAGACAAGGCGCCCGACCGCCTGGCGCGGCACGGCGTTGCCGCCCCGACCGTCAGGGTCGCGGCCGCACCGACGACCGACGCAGACCGACGCCGCGGCGCCGAGATGGCCGACGTGACGCCAATCAGTCAGTGAAGCGTCAGTGCCGCGCGGCCTGGCCGCCGTCGAGGGTCATCACGACGCCGCTGATGTAGCTCGCGCGCTCGGAGGCGAGGAACACCGCAAGATCGGCAACCTCTTCCGGCTCGGCAGCGCGGCCAAACGGCATGTGCTTGGTGAGCTCCGGCCAGCGCTCGGCGTCGCCGAACTGCTGCTGGGCCTGACCGCGCAACAGAGTCAGCATGCGGTCGGTGCGGGTCGCCGGCGGGTTGATCGCCACCACGCGCACGCCGTGATCGACGCTCTTCGATCCGACGGCTCGGGTGAAGGCCATCAGGCTCGCGTTGCCCATGGTGCCGGTGACGTAGTCGTAGTTGTAGCTCTCGCCCGCCAGCCCGATGATGTTCACCACCGCGCCCTTCTTGCGCGCATACATCTTCTCGAGCATGGCGCGCGTTGCATTGATGTAGCCGAAGACCTTCAGTTCCCAGGCCTCGCGCCACTTGGGCTCGGTCATGCTGAGGATGTCGCCGCGCGGGATGGCGCCGGCGTTGTTGACCAGGATGTCGGCGTGGCCGACCGCGTCGATGACCGAGCGGACCGTGTCGCCCTTGGAGAAGTCGGCGGCATGGATTTCGACCGGCACGTTGTGGCGGGCACGTATCTTGTCGCGCGCGGCCTCGAGCGACTCCTTCGAACGTGAGGCGATGTGCACGGCGCAGCCTTCCGCGGCGAAGGCCGTGGCGCAGGCGAAGCCGATGCCCCGGCTGCCGCCCGAGATCAGCACGGTCTTGCCGGAGAGTTTCAGGTCCATCGTCGCGTCTCCTAAAGGCGATAAGTGGAGTCGATGGTGGCGCGGCCGTCCTCGGTCTTCACCCGGCCGTCCTTCACCATCTGGATGAGATGGGCCAGCATCGAACGGCCGGCCGCCGCGTGCAGGTGCGCGGGGGTGTCGGCGTAGTTCTTGGCCACCATCTCCGGGATCTTCTGCGGTCCGTCCTTGAGGCGCGCCATGATCTGCGCCTCGCGGCCCAGGCGGTGCTCGATATAGGCCTCGACGAAGGGATGGGGGTCCCGGATCTCGGCGCCGTGCGTCGGGATGTAGAGCGCCTCCTGGCGTGGCAGGAGCTTGCGCAGGCTCGCGAAGTAGTCGGCCATGTTGCCGTCGGGCGGCGAGATCACCGCGGTCGACCAGCCCATCACGTGGTCGCCGGACAGCAACGCATTGTCCTCTTTCACCGCGAAGCAGAGATGGTTGGAAATGTGGCCGGGTGTGTAGACCGCTTCGACGTTCCAGCCGTCGCCCTGCACCGTGTCGCCGTCGTTGAGCTTGATGTCGGGCGCAAAGGAGAAATCGCCCTTCTGCTCGGTCGTCACGCCGGCCGGCGTCGGATGCGGCCCGTAGCTGTAGACCTTGGCGCCGGTCGCCTTGGCGACCGCCGGGGTCGCCGGCACGTGGTCGATATGCGTGTGAGTGACGAATATGTGCGTCACCGTCTCGCCCCTGACCGCGCGCAGGACGGCGTCGATATGATCCTGCTGGTCGGGCCCCGGATCGACGATCGCCACCTTGCCGTGGCCGACGATGTATGTACCGGTGCCCTTGAACGTGAAGGGACTCGGATTGTGCGCCACGACGCGGCGAATGAGCGGCGTCACCTCCATCGCGGTGCCGTAGTCGAACTTGAAATCCTTGATGAAGGGAATGCCGGGCATCGAGCTCTCTTACGGAGTGGGCGGTGACAACTTGTACATGCCGTTGCGGACATCGGAGCTGACATAGACGTTGCCGGACTTGGCAACGGCGACCCCTGTCGGCACCAGAGCCGGCGGACCACCGGGATAGGAGGCCAGCCCGATATCGAGGTTCGAGGCGATCACCGTCTTGGCGCCGCTGGCCGGATCGATGGCGACAATGCGCCTTTGGCCGACCTCGGCGACGTAGAGCTTGCCGTCCGGCCCGACGTCGATGCCTTCCGGGCCGGCGAGATTGTCGGCCACCACTTTGCGGGCGCCGGTGGTCACGTCGATTTGCGTCACGGCGCCGGCGGCAATCTCGGTGACGTAGATCAGGTTGCCGGGTCCTTGCGCCAAGGCGACCGGCGCGCGCAGGTCCTTGACGACGGTGCTGCGAGTCTTGCCGTCGGGGCTTACCTTCACGAGGTTGCCGCTGCCGAGCTCGGCGACGTAGAGCGTGCCGTCATTCGCCTCGAGCGCATCGACCGGTGCCGCGAATTCACCGAGCGTGGCCGCCAGCTTGCCGGTCTTGCGGTCGATCTTCTCGACCGTCATCGAGAACCAGCTCGAGAGCAGCACGTTCTTGGGTCCGATCGACAAGCCGATCGGGTAGGAATGGGTGTCGCCGTGCACGCGCAGCATGTCGGTCACCGCACCGCTTTGGCCATCGACCGTGCGATAGCTGAAGACGTCGGCGACATGCACGATCTCCTTGCCGCCCTCGTTCACGACGGCGATGTCCGCCGGGACGGCGAGCTTGCCTTCGACGATCGTCTTGGCCGAGCCGGTGACCTTGTCGACGAGGTAAATTCCGTTGTCGGTCATCGAGCTCACGAACAGCCGGCCACGCGAATCGAAGGCCAGGTTGTCGAGACCCGGCCGGAGCGACGCCACCAGCTTCTTGGCCTTGCTGGTCAGGCTCACGCTCCAGATACCGCCCGTCGCCGTATCGACGACGTAGAGATTGTCGGGATTCTGCGGATCGAGGTTGGCGGCGGCCGGAATCTTGAAGCCCGAAGCGATCACCTCGACGACGCCGGTCTCGACGTTGATCTTCACGGCCTCGCCCTTGAACCATAGCGGCCCATAGAGGAAGCCGTCGTTCTTGCTGACTTCGAAGCCGTTCAGGCCACCCAGCTTGTCGGCGATGCGACGCAGGTCGTTGCGCGGGAGCGACTTGAAGTCCGACTTGTCGACATTCTTGATGTCGATCTCGTAGAGCGCGTCGCCCAGGAAGACCTCCGACACGAACAGCCTGTTGTCCTTGCCGAAGGCGAGCGAATTGGGTCCGCTGAGCCCGTTGGCAACCTCGATCGTCTTGTTGCCCTTGCGGATGTAGACCTTGCCGAGCAGAAACGCCGTCCAGGCCATGGTGCCGTCTTCGGCGAAGGCGATGTCGTCGGCCATGCCGGCCGGCGGCTCGATGAAACGGTCGACCTCGCCCGAATCGACCTGCACGCGATAAATTGCCTGGCCAATCACCGAGCCGGCGAACAGCTGGTCGTCCTTGTTGAAGGCAAGCCCATGCACGCCATGGAACCACGAGCCCGGGACCAGGATCTGCTGATTGTACTCCTTGGCCGCAACGGGCGTCGTCGCCTGCTGCGCGAGCGCCCCGCCCCCGATCGAGGGCGCCGCGACCGCAAGCGCCAGCAGCGCCGCCGTCAAGAACCGGCCCAACCCCATGCTTTTCCTCCGACCCCTCCTTGGCCGCGCGGACTTTAGACTGCCCTGCGAGAATGGGCTACCGCCGACGCTTCGTGACAGCGGCAGCCTATCGGCTAACATCGTGGCGACGCAGAAACAGGCATTTCGCGGGAGGAAATCATGGCAGGTCCGCTCTCCGGGCTGACAATCGTGGAGCTGGCCGGCATCGGGCCGGGGCCAATGTGCTCGATGATGCTGGGTGACATGGGCGCCGACGTGATCCGCGTAGATCGCACCACGGCGCATGTCATGGACCGCTTCGCCGACCCCAAGTTTGCCGTACACAATCGGAGCCGCCGGTCGGTTTCGGTCAACTTGCAGAAGAAGGAAGGCGTCGAGGTCGTGCTCCGCCTGATCGACAAGGCCGACGGCCTGACCGAGCCGTTCCGTCCCGGTGTCGCCGAGCGGCTGGGCGTCGGCCCCGACATCTGCCTCAAGCGCAATCCCAGGCTGGTCTATGGCCGCATGACCGGCTGGGGCCAGGAAGGGCCGCTCGCCAAGGCCGCCGGTCACGACATCAACTACATCGCATTGACCGGCGCGCTGCATGCCATCGGGCCGAAGGAACGGCCGGCGCCGCCACTCAACCTGGTCGGCGATTTCGGCGGAGGCGGCATGCTGCTCGCCTTCGGAATGGTGTGCGGGCTCCTGGAAGCGCAGCGTTCGGGCAAGGGCCAAGTGGTCGATGCCGCCATGGTGGACGGCGCCGCGCTGCTGCTCGGCGGCATCTACGGCATGGTGGGCGCCGGACTTTGGAACGACAACGAACGCGGCGCCAACATGCTCGACGGCGGTGCGCACTTCTACGGCACTTACGAAACCAAGGACGGCAAATTCGTCTCGATCGGCTCCATCGAGCCGCAGTTCTATGAGGAGCTGCTGGAGAAGACGGGGCTCAAGGGCCAGAGCTTGCCGCAGCAGCGCGACCGCAATGCCTGGGCGCAGCTGCGCAGCCGGCTCGAGGCGATCTTCCGCACCAAGACGCGCGACGAATGGTGCGCCATCATGGAAGGCAGCGACATCTGCTTTGCCCCGGTGCTCACCATGACCGAGGCTTCTCAGCATCCGCACGCCAAGGCGCGCAATGCCTATGTCGATGTCTCGGGCTTCCCGCAGCCTGCCGCCGCACCGCGCTTCTCGCGCACCAAGGAGAGCGTCAAGGGGCCGGCCGCCCGGCGCGGCGAGCACACCGAACAGGTGCTGGGCGAACGGGGCTTCTCGGCCAAGGAGATCAGCGAACTCAAAGCTGCCGGAATCGTCGGCGCTCAATAGCGCCCATGATACGCGCCTTCGATCTTGCGTTGCGCCAGCTCGGCGACCCCGAACTGCGCAGCGTCGTCTGGCAGTCGCTGCTCCTGTCGCTGGCGCTGCAGATCGCCATTGCGGTGCTGGCCTGGTGGGCATTGCAGCATTTCGCGACGTTCCAGTGGGAGTGGGTGAACAGTGCCATCCGCTGGCTGGGCGGTGCGGGCGTGACCGTGCTGGCGCTGCTTCTCTTCCCGGCGAGCTTCGGCATTGTCATCTCGATCTTCATGGAGCGGATCGCCGACATCGTCGAGGCCAAGTACTATCCCGGGCTCGGCAAGGCGCGCGGCATTCCGGTCTGGACGGGGATCTGGACCGGGGTGGTGTTCCTGCTCGCCGTCGTGAGCCTCAACCTCGTGATGCTGCCGCTCTATCTGGTCGCGCTGTTCGTGGCCGGGCTCGGTGCGGTGCTGTTCTATGCCATCAACGGCTGGCTGACGGCGCGGCTCTACTACGAGCAGGTGGCGCTCCGGCGGCGGCCGCCGGCGGAGGTCAAGGCGTGGCGCAAGGCCAACGCCGGCATCTTGTGGCTCACCGGCATCGTCATCGTCTTCCTGGGCACCATCCCGATCCTCAACCTGATCGTGCCGGTGCTCGGCACCGCCGCCATGGTCCATGTGGCACAAACGCTCACGCCTCCGCCAAGTCCGCGCTGACCCTTTAATCCACCGGCGGGAGCATTAGAATCGTCGCCATGAAACTGGCTATGGGGGCTCTCGCCGCCGCCCTGTTCCTGGGTGGCTGCGTGTCGGACAGCAGCACTCCGGACTATTCGCTGACCGGCGGCGAGCAAGGCGTCTTCCGCTCGTCCAATCCAGGCCGGGCCATTCCGATGAGCCAGATCAAGGGCATGGACGAGCGCCAGCTGCAGGCGACCTTCGGCGCACCGGCGCTCAATCGCAAGGATGGGACGACGCGCGTGCTGCGCTATCAATCCGACGGCTGCAGCCTGTTCGTCTACGTTTCTGCCGGGCGGGCGCAATACGCCGATTCCTACGACCCGCAGCTCAGGCCGCTTGCCAACACCGACCAGTGCGCCGGCTCCGTCGCCGCCCAGCGTCGCGCCGTCTAGGCGTCCGTCAGTGACGACGCGGGCAGCGGTGACCCGCATCGGCATCCTGGGCGCCGGCGCGATGGGGACACTGCACGCGGCAGCCTGGGCCGGCATAGAGGGCGCGCGGGTGGTCGGCGTGTTCTCGCGCGATCTGGCGCACGCTCGAAAGGCGGCCGCGATCTGCAGAGCCGAGCCGGTCAGCGAGGCCCGTGCTCTCGTTGGACGCGCCGACGTCGATGCGATCGATGTCTGCTTGCCGAGCGCCGTCCATCGTTCGGTGGTGGTGGCGGCGCTGGAGGCGGGCAAGCACGTGTTCTGCGAGACGCCGCTCGCCCTTCGCCTCGACGACGCGGAAGCCATGCGCGAGACCGCGAGAAGGGCCGGCCGCCTCCTGCAAGTCGGCCTGCTGGTGCGGTCGCTGCCTCCATATCGATACGTCAGGACCCTGGTGTCTTCGGGCGAGCATGGCCGCCTGCTGAGCGTCGCGACCTGGCGGCGCGGCTCCTATCTCCGATCCGATGCGCCTGATCACAAGGCGCACTACGGCGATCCCTCCACCGAGCTGATGACCTTCGATTTCGACTTCATCCAATGGCTGATGGGACGGCCCGATCGCCTCTCGGCCGCCGCGACCGATACGCCACTGGGCAGGCCCGGCGAGATCTCGGCGCTCCTCGGCTACGAGGACGGCCGCCATGCCGCGGTGCTGGCCAGCGGACTGATGCCGACCGGAGCGCCCTTTACGGCAGGCTTTCGCGCCATGTTCGAGCGCGCCTGCCTGGAACTCCACACCGTCTTCGAAGACGGCCCGCCCAAGAGCACCTTCACGATGTTTCGCGACAAGGCGCCGGGCGAAGTGATTGCGTTGCCCGGCGGCGATCCCTATCAGGCCGAGTTGCGGCGTTTCCTGCAATGCATCGCGGGCGCTGCCGACGCCCGCCTGCTCGATGTCGATCGCGCGATCGACGCACTGCATCTCTCATTGGCCACCCAGCGTGCCTTGTCCGGAGGCGGAGCCGTCGAGCTGAACTTCCAAGGGGCGGGATAGGTGGTTGAGGAGACGCCCAAGACCGCGAAACTAATGCCCGCCTCGATCCTCGCGCCACAGGTCGAGCTTTTCCTGCACGGGTCGGTCGGAGAAGGAGAACAGTACGGCATCTGACGTCGCCTTGTGCTCGACCTTGGCCCAGCTCGGCACGACGAAATGATCGCGCTTCTTCCAGCTGAAGGCCTTGCCGGCGATCGTGCTCTCGCCCTCGCCCTCGACCACCGAAAACACCGTGCCGTCGGTGGCGCGATAGGGCGCGCTCGCGAAGCCCTTGGGCAGCAGCTGCATGAAGGTGCCCATGGTGGCCATTGGCGCTCCGCCGTTGGCGGGGTTCACGTAGCGCAACTTGTAGCCATGGCAGGCGTCGGGGGGCCCCGCCTTGGCAAGCCCGCCGAGCGCCTCGCGCGTGCGGACGTAGGGATAGTTGAAAATCGGCGAGGTCTGCTTGCTGGGCTTCCAGTCGACCGGCAACAGGCCGCTGGCAAAGCGGGCATCCGACGTCCCCTCGGGCGCCGTCACCGCCTGCTCGTCCTCGGCGCCATTCTCGGCGAAGCCCGCGTTGAACATGGCCACCATCGGTATGTCGAGCCCGTCGAGCCACACCATCGGCCGGGCCGAGTCGTTGCCGTGATCGTGCCAGGTCCAGGTCGGCGTTATGACGAAATCGCCCTCGCGCATGATGGTGCGCTCGCCATCGACCGCGGTGTAAGCCCCTTCGCCTTCGACGATGAAGCGCAGTGCCGACTGGGTGTGGCGATGGCTGGGTGCGATCTCGCCCGGGAGAATGAGCTGCAGGCCGGCATAAAGCGACGGCGTGATGCAGGCGCTGCCCGGCATCGACGGGTTCTCGAGGATCAGCACGCGCCGCACCGCCTCCTTGGCGGTGATCAGCGTGCCGGACTCCATCAGAAACGGCCGGACCTTGTCGTAGTCCCAGGCCGCCGGAACGTATCTGGGCGCAGGCGCAGGCGGCACGAGCTGATGCAGCGACTCCCACAGCGGCGCCATCGAGAGCGCGCCGATGCGATCGTAGAAGTCGCGGCGGGCGTTGTTGCGCGTGCCACCGCTCATGGCGGTGCTATTCGGCGGCGGCGCGAAGCGGCGGGCGCAGTCGCGCGGCGGCGCGCTCGCGGCAGGCTTCGGCGAAGGCGTTGAACAATGTCATCGACACCGGATTTTCCAGCACCCGATGCTCAGGATGCCATTGCAGGGCGAGCGCGAACGCCGGCGCGTCCGGTACGCTGAACGCCTCGATCTGCCCGTCATCGGCGACCGCCTCGAGGCGCGCGCGCGGCGCCAGC
>CAZHQA010000022.1:0-32314 GCA_964533955.1 uncultured Reyranella sp.
CTATGCGCAATCCAACGGCGTGCCCGAGGCCGCACTTGCTCTCGGCGATCTCTATGCGCGGACGGTGCCGACGCGAGACAAGGCCGCGATCGACAAGGTCCTGCAGGTGGCAATCGGTTGGTACGAGGCAGCTGCGCAGGCCGGAGTGGCTTCGGCCCAGTTCAAGCTCGCCAACGCCTACGTTGCCGGCGCCGGCGTGGCGCGCGACCCGGCGCAAGCCCTGCGCTGGTACATGCGCGCCGCGCAGCAGGGCCTGCCCGACGCCGAATATGCACTCGGGCTCTGTTTGATCGGCGGCATGGCGGGCACGGCCGACCCGATCGAAGGCTACAAATGGCTGTTGATCGCCGAGCGCGCGGGATACCCAGACAGCGGTCCGGTGCGCGAGAAGGCAGCCGAGCAGCTTTCCGAACGTGATCGCAAACGCGCCGAGGCGCTCGCGCAGAAATTCTCCGCCCAGCCCGAGCGGCCGGCCGACGAGCTGCCGCCGCGCCTCGCCGCACGACCCTGACCGTGCAGCCGCCTCGGCTCGCCCGCCAGGCCCGGCCCGACGTCACGATCGCTGTCTGCCGCGGCGCCTCCCGACTGATGCGCCACGCGGGCTACTCGGTGCTGCTCGAGATGCCGCTGCCCGACGGCCGTCGCGCCGACATCTTCGCCGTCGGTCCCGGCGGCGACCTCGTCATCGTCGAGACCAAATCTTCGATCGAGGATTGGCGGGTCGACCAGAAATGGCCGGACTACCTCGATTGGTGTGAACAGCTCTACGTCGCGGTGCCCGTCGGCTTCCCGCAGACGCTGATCCCCGAGGAGGTCGGCCTGATCGTAGCCGATGCCTATGGCGGAGAGATTCTGCGCCACCCGGCGAAGCGGCCGATGGCGGCGGCGCGACGCAAGGCCCTGCTGATCGACTGCGCGCGACTCGCATCCGAACGTCTGTGCCGCCTCGAGGATCCCGACTTCATCGATTTCGGCTAGAGCCAGGATATCAGGAAGCTGCCATCGCGGTCGCGGTCGCCTGCCCGCGGCTCGCTTCGGCCATGCGGATACGGGCGTAGGCCATCACATCGGTCGGCGGACCCGTGCGCTCGATGCGCCCATCCATCACCAGCGCCACACGATCGGCAATGGCGAGCGGCGCCAGGCGATGCGTGATCATGATCACGGTGCGGCCCCGCCGGTTGGTCTTGAGCTGGCGCAGCAACTCCTCTTCGGTGGCCGGATCGAGCGCGCTCGTCGCCTCGTCGAGGATCAGGATGCGCGGATTGCGCAGCAGCGCGCGGGCGATGCAGATCAGCTGGCGCTGACCGGTCGACAGGCCCTGACCGCGCTCGCCGAGCCGCGTGTTGTAGCCCTGCGGCAGGCGCTGGATGAAGTTGTGGGCGCCGACGAACTTGGCCACCGCCACAACGCGCCCAGGATCCTTGTCGGCAACACCCATGGCGATGTTCTCGCGCACCGAGCCGGTGAACAGCTGGATGTCCTGCGGCACGCAGCCGATCTGGGCGCGCAGTTGGGCCGGCGACAGGTGGGCAATGTCGGTGCCGTCGACCATCACCCGCCCGGCGGTCGGCCGGAACAGGCCCTGCACCAGATTGGCGATCGTGGTCTTGCCCGAGCCGGAGGGACCGACGATGCCGATGATCTCGCCAGCCGCGATCTCGAGCTCGGCCTCCCGCAGGACGATCGGCGCCTGGTCGTCGACCCGCCAGCTGACGCGCTCGAGCGAGATCTGGCCGCTCAGCGGCGGCATGGGCGCGAGTTCACCGGGCGGGCATTCGACCGGCTCGCGCATCAGTTCGTCGATGCGCTTGAAGGCGGCACCGACCGCCTGGAGCTGATGCCAGGCCACCACCAGCTGCCGCATCGGCTGCAGCGCACGGCCGGCCAGCATGTTGGCGGCGATCAGACCGCCGATCGTGAGGCGATGGTCGATGACCTCGTAGGTGCCCAGGACGACCAGCGCCAGCAGCGCAACAAGCTGCAGGATGCCCGAAGCGCTGGCGGCAACGTTGGCCAGATGGCTGGCGCGGAAGTTGGTCCAGGCCGCCTGCTCGGCCCGCGCCTGCCAGCGCTTCTCGACTTCGGCCTCGAGCCCGAGCGCCTTGATGGTGGCCGCGTTGGCCACCGTCTCGCCGAGCGTCGAGCTCTTGGCCGCGAGCGCCTGGAAGTTGTCGTCAGCCAGCCGCCGTTGCGCGCGGTGGGTCGCCAGCGACACGCCGATCAGCACCGGGATCGCGGCGGCAGCGATCAGGCCGAGCGGTATGCTGATGACGAAGGCCGCCCCCAGGAACAGCACGACGAACAACAGGTCGATTGCCAGCACCGGCATCTGCCCGGTGAAGAAGCCACGCAGCACGTCGAGTTGGCGCAGGCGCTCGGCGATCACACCCGATGGCGTACGCTCGAAATGGCAATAGGGAAGCTGTACCAGATGGTGGACGACTTCGGCGCTCATCAGCGTGTCGAGACTCACCCCGGCACGGGCGGACAACCACCCGCGCGCCACCCTGAGGGAAAAATCGAGCGCATAGACACCCAGCATGGCCGCCGCGAGCACGGCCATCAGGGGGGCCACGCTCTGGGGTGCGCCATGGCCGACCACGCGGTTGAGCACGAGCATCATGAAGAGCGGCGTGGCGAGTCCGAGCAGGTTGATCAGCAACGACGCGAGCGCGAGCCGGGCGACGACCGGCCGCACGCGCGCCCAGAGAGGCGCGTACCACTCCGCCGCCCGCTCGCGGGCCAGCCTCTCGCGCAGCACCAGGGCGCGGGTGCCGAGCGCCCTGACGTCGGTCGGACCCATCCGGACAACGCGACCTTCGACGACGTCGAGCACGGTCCATTGTCCGCCGCGGCCCGCCGCCACTACATGAGCCGGCAACCCACCGCCGACGACTGCAAACGGCGTCGGCAGATCGTCAAGTCGCGCCGTCGCGAGATCGACCGCATTCGCCTGCAGGCCGAGCCGCGCTCCCGCGGTCAGGAAACCTTGCTCGTCCAACGGCTCGTCCGCCAATGCGGCGACGCCACGTACGTCGGCCTCGCTCACCGGCCGACCGACCTGCTGGGCGATGTAGAGCAGCGCCCGCATCAGGACATCGACGGAGCGCGGCTCGGCCAAGCCGGTGAGGCCTGAGTTGTCTTCGAGGGGGGCCATTGGCAGTCTGCGCCGGCAATGCTTATTGCCGTCAGACTACCAATTATATCAATAATTTAGAAGGGTTTCCTAACAATCGTATCAGGAGCGGGCGCCAAAATGCCGCTTGAGCTCGGGGACCAGGTCGAGCCGCTCCCACGAGAAGCCGCCATCGCGGTCGGGCTTGCGGCCAAAATGGCCGTACGCCGCGGTGCGCTGGTAGATCGGCTTGTTGAGATGCAGGCCCCGGCGGATGTTCGTCGGGCGCAACGGGAAGATGTCGGACAGCACCTTCTCGAGCTTGCGTTCGTCGACCTTGCCGGTGCCCTGGGTATCGACGTAGAGCGACATCGGATCGGCAACGCCGATCGCATAGGCGACCTGAATCAGGCAGCGGTCGGCGAGTCCTGCCGCCACCACGTTCTTTGCAAGGTAGCGCGCGGCATAGGCAGCCGAGCGGTCGACCTTGGTGGGGTCCTTGCCCGAGAAGGCGCCGCCGCCGTGCGGGGCATAGCCGCCATAGGTGTCGACGATGATCTTGCGGCCGGTCAGCCCGCAGTCGCCGTCGGGACCGCCGACCACGAAATTGCCGGTTGGATTGACGAAAAAGTCGGCGGCCTTCTTGGGCATCCAGCCTTCTGGCAGCGACTTCGCCACGTGCCCCGCGATCATTTCCTTGACCATGCCGGAGTTGTATTTCTTGCCCTTACCGTTGGCTTCGCGATGCTGGGTCGAGACCACGACCTTGCTGGCGCCCACAGCCTTGCCGTTGACGTAGCGCACCGTGACCTGGCTCTTGGCGTCCGGCTGGAGGTCGGGCAGTTCGCCCGAGCGGCGGGCCTGGCTCAGGACCTCGAGTATCTTGTGGCTGAAGTAGATCGGGGCCGGCATGTACGAGCCCTTCTCGTATTCCTCGCTGTCGCGGCAGGCGAAGCCGAACATCAGGCCCTGGTCGCCGGCGCCTTCCTGCTCGCCGAGATTGCCCTTCATCTTCTTCGCGTTGACGCCCATCGCAATGTCGGGCGACTGGCCATGCAGCAGCACTTCGACGTCGGCGCCATGGAAGGAAAAGCCATCCTGATCGTAGCCGATGTCGCGTACCACGTTGCGGGCGATCTCGGTGATGGCCTCGCGGTTGACGATGGTCTGCTTGCCGAATTTCTTCATGTAGGGGTCCGACGCACGCCCCTCCCCGGCGACCACGATCTTGTTGGTGGTCGCGAGCGTCTCGCAGCCGAGTCGCGTATTGACGTGGCTTTCGTCGGCGATGCCGAGCTTGACGTCGTTCGAGATGAAAGCGTCGAGGATGGCATCCGAGATCTGATCGCAGACCTTGTCGGGATGGCCTTCGGAAACCGACTCGCTGGTGAAGAGATAATCCTTAAGCGCCACAGTAGCCCTCCCACAAAGTCACTGGACTTCCGGGCAGGGCGGATGGGCCGCCAACGTCCGGCTTAGCCTTTGTTTGCGCGGTGGCAAGTCGTCCAAATCCGTCCGCGGCGGTGCCGGCCTCGAGGATCGATGCGACACCGCGCCGTTAAAAACTCTACTTGCGACGGGAAATCAAGAGGCCCGATGCGGCCTTTTAGCGGCCCTTTCGTCCCCCCAGAACCTCGGCATGGCTGGCCGCGCCAACTGCCTTCACCATCTCGAAGATGCGCTTGCGCACCCGAGACTCCCGGATCTTGTAGTAGGCGCGCACCAATTCAAGGGTCTCGCGCTTGATCAGCGGATCCTTCTCCTGCTCGAACGGCGTGGCCGCCTCGCCGAAGCCCTTGCGGCCCCGGCCCGACATCGGCCGGCCGGCCAGCGCATTCGACGGCATCTCGTCAAAGAAATAGGACACCGGCACATCAAGCACTTTGGCGAATTCGAAGAGGCGGCTCGAGCCGATCCGGTTGGAACCGCGCTCGTACTTCTGGATCTGCTGAAACGTAAGGCCGACCGCGGTCCCCAGCTTCTCCTGGCTCATGCCAAGAAGCGTGCGCCGCTGGCGCATGCGCGCTCCTACGTGAACATCAACCGGATGCGATCGTGCCATGTGTCCTGATCCTTCTTGGTCTTGGCCGCTAACTTCGGACTAACGCCGTTGCATAGATAAGGTGACAGACACGTCGAAATTGTGCCGGCTGCATAACATTGCGGATGCAAAAACGCATATCTTCACGTCACGGATGCATATGACATATGCCCCTGTTTCCCGGAAAGCAAGTTCAACCTCAATGGTTTGAATTCTAACCCCCGTTCAAGTCTTGCGGGCCCTGAGCCGAATCATGGCTGGCAGAGCAAGAATGCAAACAAGCACAAGTAGCAGCCAATCATGCCATCGGCCGTAGGGGGTGACTGCCCGTGCTGGTGGAAGTTCGTGGTCGATTACTCCTTCGCGCTCCATGTCGAGAGCGGCCAGCACGCGTCCATAGGCGTCTACCACTGCCGATACGCCGGTGTTGGCGGCACGGATCATCGGCAGGCCCTCCTCGATTGTACGCAATCGTGCACTTGTCAGGTGTTGGTAAGGACCGCTCGAGACGCCGAACCAAGCATCGTTGGTCACGTTCAAAAGCCACTGCGGCCGCGCGCCTGGACCGAGCACCTCTGCCGGAAAGATCGCTTCATAGCAGATGAGCGGCGAGAAGGCCGGCAGGCCGGGCAGCGCCAGCGTGACGAACGAATCCCCGACCTCGAAAGACCCACGGCCAATCAAACCGGTGAGCGGCGCCAGCTGCTTGTGGAAGGGAATGTATTCGCCGAACGGAACGAGATGGACCTTGTCGTAGCGCGCCACGACGGCGCCTGCGTGATCGATCGCCAGCAGCGAATTCCAGACACCATCCTGAACCTGCTGCCCGGCTCGTGCTGCCCCGGCCAGCAGATAGCCGCCGGGCGGAGCCGCCTGGGCAAGCACGGGCAGCATCCTTGAGCCTGGTTGCACCACGAAGGGGACGGCGGTTTCCGGCCAGACGACCGCCGCGAGTTTGTCGAATCCATCGCGCCGGCTGAGATCGAGCAGCTTGCCCAGTTCCCGCTCCCTGTTCTCCGGACGCCATTTTTCTGCCTGCGGGACGTTGGGCTGGACGATCCGCAGCACCGGACCCCCGGAATTCTCGTTCACCGCACTCATGCTGGACCGGCCGGCTACTCCCGCCGCCGCCACCGCGACCAGCGCCACACCCGCCGCCCGCCATCCGGCGGCCGGGGCGGCCAACGCGAGAAAACTCAAGGTGCCGAGCCCGTAGACGCCGACGACCGCCGCACCTTGCAGCAGCGGAGTCGCGAAGGCCCAAACATGACCGAGTGGATTCCACGGGCAGCCGGTAAAGATATGGCCGCGCAGCCATTCGCTCGCGGTCCAGGCGATTGCCAGGACGATCAAGCGGCGCCAGCCGATGCCCAGATGCGGCCAGAGATTCGCGATTTTTTTCGCGGCCCATGCAGCCATCGCCGGGAAGAAGCCCAACAGCGCCGCAAAGCCCAGCACCATGGGCGGTCCAAGCAGGGCGAAATCGGCCGGCGGCACGAAGAAGGCCTCGATCATCCAGTAGGAGCCGACGGCGAAGTGCCCAAGGCCCCAGGCCCAGCCGCGCAGCAGCGCGCCGCCTGGCGTCGGCGCGCCGTCCCAAAGCCAGACGAAGGCCACCACGCCAATCACGCCTAGAGGCAGCCAGTAGAGCGGCGGCATGGCCAAGGCCGCCAGAGCGCCGGCCACGACGCCTGCGCCCAATGCCCGCCAACCCTGGGCACTCCACTCCTGGAAACTCATTGCGGCGAAGGCGCGGTCAGGCGGCGGACTGCGAGACGGCTGGCGGCCGAACCCGCAGGCGACGGATGCGCCGCGGATCGACATCGAGGATCTCGAACTCGACGCCCGACGGATGGGCCACCACCTCGCCGCGCTCGGGGATGCGGCCGAGCAGCGAGAAGATCAGGCCGCCCACCGTATCGATCTCGCGCCGCTCATCCTCCGACAGCATCTTGCCGATTTCCTGCTCGAGCAATTCGACCGGGGTGCGGCCATTGACGTCTATGGTCCCGTCGGCGCGACGCGACACGGTCGGCGTCTGGGCGACGTCGTGTTCGTCCTCGATCTCGCCAACGATCTCCTCGACCAGGTCCTCGATCGTGAGCAGCCCGTCGGTGCCGCCGTACTCGTCGATCACCAGCGCCATGTGCGTGCGCGAGCGGCGCATGTCGAGCAGCATGTCGAGCACCGGCAGGGTCGGCGCCACGAACACGACCCGGCGCAATATGTCGCGAAGGTTGAACTTCTTCGACGTGCCCCAGTAGGACAGCACGTCCTTGATGTGCATCATCCCGATCACGTCGTCGAGCGACTCGCGGTAGACAGGGTAGCGCGAATGCGCCTCGGTCTGGATCAGGCGCACGACGTCATCGAGCGGCGTGTCGGCGGCGATGCCGACGATGTCGACGCGCGGCACCATGACGTCGCGCACGGTCTTGTCGCGGAGCTTCAGGATGTTCGCGAGCAGCGTGCGCTGGTCGTCGCTGATCGGCGTATCGCTCTCGGGCGTCTCCTCGATGAGGCCCTCGATCGCCTCACGGACCGCCTCGTTCTTCTCGCGTCGGCGCAGGCGGCGCATGAAGGCGCGCAGGAACCCGCCGTTGGACGGGACGTCGGGGGACGGTGATGGAACGGAGGGCTGACGGTCTCCCGCCGAGGCCGGCGTAAGGCCCGGCTGCGGTCCGCGCGCTGTGGAGTCCGGCATGTCTGCTAAGATAAGGCAACGTCCCGGCGATTCAATCACGGAAGTTCCTGATGCGTTCCTGCAAAATGCCCTCCGGCAGCGAGATGCCGGTCTTCGGGATCGGCACCTGGCGCATGGGCGAAAGTGCCCGGCGGCGCGCCCAGGAGCTCGAGGCGGTGACGTATGCAATCGAGCTCGGCTATCCGATGATCGACACTGCGGAGATGTACGGCGACGGCGGCGCCGAGGAAATTGTCGGCGAGGCGCTGGCCAGCCATCGGCGGCGCCCGTTCATCGTCAGCAAGGTCTATCCACACAATGCCACGCGCTCGGGGACGATTGCCGCCTGCGAGCGCAGCCTCAAGCGGCTCGGGATCGAGCGCATCGATCTCTACCTGCTGCACTGGCGCGGCGGGGCCCGGCTCGAGGAGACGTTCGAGGCGTTTCACCGCTTGCGCAAGAGCGGCAAGATTGCAGACTTCGGCGTCAGCAACTTCGACACCGATGATATGCAGGACGCCGCGCGGCTCGACGACGGCCTGACCGCCTCGAACCAGGTGCTCTATTGCCTGTCGCGGCGCGGCCCGGAGTTCGACCTGCTGCCGTGGATGCGCAAGCGTTCGATCCCTCTGATGGCCTACTCACCGCTCGACCAGGGTGGCCTGCTGGGCAAGGGCACGCTCAAGAAGCTGGCAGCCGAAGTCGGATGCACGCCGGCGCAACTGGCGTTGGCCTGGGTCCTTGCCCAGCCCGGGATCGTGACGATCCCCAAGTCGTCGACGCGCGAGCGCGTGAAGGAGAACCTGGGCGCGGTCGAGATCGAACTTTCGCCGCAGATCCTGGCCGAACTCGACAAGGCCTTCCCGCCGCCCAAGGGCAAGCAGTCGCTGCAGATGCTCTGACCGCCCTCAGACGTTCGTGCCCGCGCGCAGGATTGCGGCGATATCGGCGGGGTCTTCCTTGATGTTGAGGCCGGCCCGCTCCTGCTGGAGGATCATCGAGGAACGAGAATCGCGGCCCTCCCAGCCGCGCGCCAATGCCTCGGTCATCTCCTCGAGCGTGAGGTTGGCAAGCCGCATCGGGACACCGACCTCCTTGCCGACCTGGGTCGCCAACGAGACGTCCTTGTGGGCGAGCTTCAGGGCAAAGCGTGGCGGATCATAAACGTTGGGCAGGAAGTGATCGGCCAGCCCGTCGAAGGTCCGGCGCCGGCCGGTGACGCCGTTGCGCACAGCCTTCCAGAGCGTGAGCGGATCGACGCCGGCCTTGACCCCCATTGTGAACGCCTCGGCGAGCGCCGTCTGGATCATGTAGCCGGAAAGATTGTGGACCAGCTTGGCGACCGACGCCGAGCCGATCGGGCCGATATATGCCACCTGGTCGCCCGCCGCATCGAGCACCTGCCGATAGCGCTTGAAGACGGCTTCGTCGCCGCCGACCCAGATCGCCATCTTGCCCGACGCCGCCCCGGACGGGCCGCCACTTACCGGGCTGTCGAACAGAAAGGCGCCACGCTTCGTGAAATCCGGTTCCAGTGCGCGGATCAGGTTCGGCGAGTTGGTCGAGAGATCGAACAGCGGCTGGCCACGCTGGATGCCCGCAAGCACGCCGCTGTCGCCTTTCACCACCGCCTCGAACTGCGGCGGCCCGGGCAGCGAGGTGAACACGATCTCGCTGAGCGCCGCCACTGCCTTGGGCGTGTCGGCCCATGTGGCGCCGGCCGCACAGATATTCTCGGTCGCCTGCCGTCGGGCGTCGTGAACGATCATCTCGTGACCGGCTTTCTTGATGTTGGCCGAGATGCCCACGCCCATCGTGCCGATGCCGATGAATCCTACCCGCATTGGTCTTCTCCCCCATAAGGATCGGCGATCCCAAGTCTCGCCAGGATCCGCCGCTCCAGCGCTTCCATACGCTCCGCCTCGGAATCGTCCTCGTGATCATAGCCCAACAGATGCAGCGTGCCGTGCACCACGAGATGGCTGATATGCGCCTGCGGCGTCTTCTTCTGCAGGCGCGCCTCGCGCCACACGGTCTGCCGCGCCAGCACGACGTCGCCCAGAAGCCGGCGCTCGCCCGACGGATAGGACAGCACGTTGGTCGGCTTGTCCTTCAGGCGATCGCGCTTGTTGAGCCTCTGCACGCGCCTGTCGTCGGCCAGGGCCACGGTGAGCGAGCGCTTGCGGGAACCGAGCGCCGCGCGGGCGGCCCGGCGAACCAGTCGCTCGACGCCCGGCAGGGTCTTCGCCCATGCCGGGTCGAGCACGACGACGTCAACGCGCGTCGGGCTTGAGCTTCTTGTCGCGCGCGTCATAGGCCTCGACAATGCGGGTGACCAGGTCGTGGCGGACGACATCCCTGGCCGTGAGTCGAACGAAGCGGACGCCATCGACGTCCTTCAAGGTCTCGACCGCATCGGCCAAACCCGACCGCTGGCCGCCCGGCAGGTCGGTCTGGCTCGGATCGCCGGTCACCACCATGCGAGAACCCTCGCCCAGCCGGGTCAGGAACATGCGCATCTGCATGGGCGTGGTGTTCTGCGCCTCGTCGAGGATCACGTAGCAATGGGCGAGCGTGCGACCGCGCATGAAGGCGAGCGGTGCGATTTCGATCTCGCTCGATTCGAGGCGGTTGGCGATCTGCTCGGCCGGCAACATGTCGTGCAGCGCGTCGTAGAGCGGGCGCAGGTAGGGGTCTATCTTCTCCTTCATGTCACCCGGCAGGAAGCCCAGCCGTTCGCCCGCCTCGACAGCCGGTCTCGACAGCACGATGCGCTCGACCTTGCCGGCAAGCAGCAGCGACACGCCCATGGCGACCGCGAGGTAGGTCTTGCCGCTGCCGGCGGGACCGAGCGCGAACACCATGTCGCGCTCGCGCAGCGCGGCGAGATAGCCACGCTGGCCGGGCGACCGCACCTGTACGGTGCGCCGGCGGGTGCGTATGGAGTCTTCGTCCGTGGCATCGCCGCCGGTCCGGGCAAAGCGCACCGCGGCATCGACATCGGCCAGCTCGATCGACAGGCCGCGCTTCAGCCGCTCGTAGAGCCCGGCGATCGCCTTGCGCGCAACGGCGGCATCGTCCGAAGCGCCGGCGATCGCGAGCTGGTTGCCGCGCGCGCTCAGTTGCACGTTGGCGAGCTGCTCGATACGCACCAGGTTGCGGTCGTGATTGCCGTAGAGCAGGGCGAGCAGCGCATTGTCGTCGAATGTCATGCGGCGCACGTCGGCTGGACGGCCGGTCGCGCTGGCGGCGGAATCGCTCACGCCGCGGCCTCCGACTGCACGACGATCTCGCCGGCCAGGCTGTTGGCGTGGCCGTCGATCAGGCGGGCATCGACGATGCGGCCGATCAGGCCCGCCGCCCCGCCGGCATAGACCGACTGCAGCCACGGCGTCTTGCCGACGATCTGGCCGGGCTTGCGGCCCGGTTCGGCAAACAGCACCGGAACGATCGCGCCGACCTTGGACAGGTTGAATTGGCGCGCCTGCTCGGCGAGCAAAGCCTGCAACGCGGCAAGGCGGGCAGCCTTGACGTTTTCCGGCAACTGATCGGACATTGCCGAGCCCGGCGTGCCCGGCCGGCGGCTGTACTTGAAGGAGTATGCGGCGGCGAAGCCCACCTCGCTCACGAGCCGCATGGTGTCGTCGAAGTCGGCGTCGCTCTCGCCCGGGAAGCCGACGATGAAATCGCTCGACAGCGCGAGATCGGGCCGCACCTCGCGCAGGCGATCGACGATGCGCCGGAAGAGATCGCGGCCGTGCCGGCGATTCATCGCCTCGAGGATGCGGTCGGAGCCGGACTGAACCGGCAGGTGCAGGTAGGGCATGAGCTGCGGCACCTGGCCGTGGGCGGCGATCAGATCGTCATCCATGTCGCGCGGATGGGAGGTCGTGTAGCGAATACGCGCGATACCTTCGATCTCCGCCAAGGCCCGGATGAGCCGCGCCAGCGACCAGGTCGAACCGCCGATCGAGCTCGGCGCCGCCTCGCCGTGATAGGCGTTGACGTTCTGACCGAGCAGCGTGATCTCGAGGGCGCCAGCCTCGGCGAGCCGGCGGGCCTCGGCCAGCACCGCCGATGCCGGCCGCGAGTATTCGGCGCCGCGCGTATAGGGCACGACGCAGAAGGTGCAGAACTTGTCGCAGCCCTCCTGGATCGACAGGAACGCCGAGCCGGCGCGCACGCCCTGCGGGGCGGGCAGGTGGTCGAACTTGCTCTCGGCCGGAAATTCCGTATCGAGCACGCCGGCTCCGGGCAGGCGCCTGCCGGTCCGCCGGATCGCCGCCTTGCGCTCGGCCTCGGCCAGGAGCTGCGGCAGGCGATGGTAGGCCTGCGGGCCGACCACGATATCGACGGCAGGCTGGCGCCGGACGATCTCCTCGCCCTCGGCCTGCGCGACGCAGCCCGCCACGGCGATGGTGAGGTCGCCACCCGCCGCGCGGCGCTCGAGCTTCATGTCGCGCAGCCGGCCCAGCTCGGAATAGACCTTCTCCGAGGCGTGCTCGCGGATATGGCAGGTGTTCAGCAGGACGAGGTCCGCCGCGGCGGCGCTCTCGGCCGGTGCATAGCCGAGCGGCCGCAGGACGTCGGCCATGCGGTCCGAGTCGTAGACGTTCATCTGGCACCCGTAGGTGCGGATGAACACGCGCTTGCGTTGCTCGTCTGAGCGGACGAGGGTCATCGGTCTCCGTTGCTGGAACGGCGGGGTTCTAACATCAACGACTGCGCTAGGCCAGCCGTGGCAGCAGCTCGTAGCGGCCGGTATTGGCCGCCTGCACGCCGAGGGACACCTGGCGAAAGCAGAATTCGGCCAGCTTCTTGCGGTCGCCCAGCCGGTCGATGTCGACCGGAGGGAAGAAGGTGACGACGGCTTCGGTCTCGCCCAGGCACACCATCTGCCAGAGGTGCGGCACCAGGTCGAGATCGCCGAACCATGCGAACAGCGGCCGCCAGTAGCGGCCGAGCGGAATTCCGTCGAGCCGCGTGTAGGCGATGGCAACCGGCTGCACGACGATCGGCCTGTCGTTGCGGCGCAGCTGGGCCACGCCGAACAGGGCGCTGCGGAACGGCAACACGCGCGTGCCGTCGCTCGAGGTGCCCTCGGGAAACAGCATCAGGTTGTCGCCGGTGTTGAGCCGCCGCAGCATCTCGTCGCGGCTCGCGCTGGTCTTGCCGGTGCGGCGCTCGATGAAGATGGTGCGTTGCGCCTTGGCCAGCGTCGAGAAGAACGGCCAGGTCGCGACTTCGGCCTTGGCGACGAAGCTGGTCGGCACCAGGCTGCCCATCACCTCGATGTCGAGATAGGAGACGTGGTTGCAGACGAACAGCGTTGGCGTCACATCGGAG
Organism: uncultured Reyranella sp.; assembly: GCA_964533955.1. Classification (GTDB taxonomy): domain Bacteria; phylum Pseudomonadota; class Alphaproteobacteria; order Reyranellales; family Reyranellaceae; genus Reyranella. The sequence goes on from CAZHQA010000022.1 coordinate 13,189, forward strand.
CGCTTGCCGCGCACCTGAACCTTGATGCCGAGGATAAAGCAGACGACGCGGTGATAGACGACCGGCATCCAGCGCACGACCGGGCCGATGCGCAGCACCATCGCCAGGAAATAGACCGGCAGCAGAACGAGCGTGAGCGTGAGGTAGCTCAGCAGCCGAAACGCGCCACGCAAAGGGGAGCCGATCCACATCGTCGCTGGGAGCGATCAGTCCTTGCCGTTGCCGCGTTCGTAGTGGCGGATGTATTTCTCCGTCACCAGCTCGGTCTTGACGATGATGAACACGTCCGTGGTGTTGAACTGCTGGTCGATCACCGCGCCGTCGCCGACATAGCCGCCCAGCCTGAGGTAGCCCTTGATCAGTGGCGGCACGCGCGCCATCGCCTTGCGCGGGTCGTAGCCATCGCGCGCCAGCATCTCCATGTTGACGTAGCGGCTCGCCAGCGCGCGCACGCGGATCTCCGGCGGCGCGAGATGGTGATGATGGAGATAGCTCATCGCCTGAGCGTGCTGCGAGGGGTCGGTGCCCGGGAAGCTCGCGCAGCCGAACATCACCTGGATGTCGTAGTGGTAGGCGTAGAGCGCAATGCCGCGCCACAGCATCTGCATGGTCGCGGTGTTGCGCGCGTCCCTGGCGATGCACGAGCGTCCGAGCTCCAGCACCTCGCCGGGATAGTCGACCATCTTCTGGATGTCGTACTCGGCCGACGAATAGAAACGTCCCATCTGCGCCGCCGCGGCGCGGCGGATCAGGCGATAGGTGCCGACGATGCTCTCCGGTCCGTCGCCGCGACGGCGGTCGAGCACGAGCAGGTGATCGCACACTTCGTCGAAGGCGTCGAAGTCGCGCCCGATCGCCGCCATCTCGGGCGTCGGCTTGGCTTGCATCTCGTCGTAGAAGATACGATAGCGCAGCGCCTGCGCTGCCTCGATCTCGACGCGCGTGTTGGCCAGTCGAACTTCGAAGTCGCCGGCAACGACCTTGACGATCTCCCGATTGGAAATCGGCGGGCCCAGAAGCTCGGCTTCGCTGTCAGCACGGTCAATGCGCATGAGACATCCGCAAGGGATCCGCCCCGATCATCCGCCCATTATCGGGGCGGGCAAGATTGCGTCCACTCATTTTTGGCGGTCGGATTTCCCATCCAGAGGTACGCCATAAAGTTCCAGGCGATGGCCGACCAGGCGATATCCAGCCCTTTCAGCTATGCGCCGCTGCAGATCTTCGATCTCGTCGTTGTGGAATTCGACCACCTTGCCCGACTGGATGTCGATCAGGTGGTCGTGATGCTCGTCGGGAGTTTCTTCATAGCGCGCGCGGCCATCGCCAAAGTCGTGCTTGGCAAGAATGCCCGCCTCCTCGAACAACCGCACCGTGCGATAGACGGTAGCAATGGAAATGTGCGGATCGACCTGCGTCGCCCGCTTGTGCAGGGCTTCCACGTCGGGATGGTCGGCAGAGTCCGACAACACGCGGGCGATAATGCGCCGCTGGTCGGTCATCTTGAGACCCTTCTCGGCACACAAAACTTCGAGTTTGGACTTGCGATCAGGCATCGTCTGACACCCTACACTGACTGCCCAGCGGGGTATAGTTGGGGACATGACCGCCCCCGACCCGGCCCCCGACGACGCCATCGACATCACCGGAGAGGTCTGTCCCATGACCTTCGTGCGCACCAAGCTCAAACTGGAGCGCATGCGCCCCGGCGAAATCCTGTCCGTGAGGCTGCGCGGCGAGGAACCGTTGCGCAATGTGCCGAGGGCAGCACGCGGAGAGGGCCACAGCATTTTGGGGATCATACCCGAGGGCAATGACCATATCGTGACTATCCGCCGTAAGTGAGAGTGAGGCGCATCACGAGGGCATCGGCAGCAGGTCGCTCGCCGCGACGATAGTAGGCTTCGCGCTCGCCGACCGCCTGAAACGCCGCCTGACGGTAGAGCGCCAGTGCCGCCGGGTTGTCGGCGGCGACCTCGAGGAACAGCGAGGCCGCCCCTGCGGCGCGGGCATGGGCGATTGCGGCGTCGAGCAGCGAACGCCCCGTCCCGTGGCGGCGGCGGTCCGGCAGGACGGCGATGGTCAGCAGCTCCGCCTCGTCGGCGGCGACTCGGCAGAGGGCGAAGCCGATCGCGGCCTCGCCCGACTGCGCTGCCCAGCCCGCCACTCCAGGCGATGCCAGCAGCTCGGCCATGTCCTGCCGGGTCCAGGCTCGCTCGCCGAGCCGCGCAAAGGCCTCGCCATGCAACCTCGCGGCGAGATCGAGGTCCAGCGCGCCCAGGCGGCGCAGAATGAGATCGCCCGTCATTCACTCGACCGTGCGACGCGCCCCGTCGGGCAAGGTGATATTGACGCCGCGCAGGTAAAGCGGTCGCGGCAGGCCTTCGTTCCGATTGCGCTCGCGCCAGTACTCGATGCCGTCCGCCAGCGCGAGACGGGCGATGATTGCCGCGTCGGGCAAAGCGCGTTGCGCGACGGCATCGCCGAGCTTGGGCGCCAGCACGTCGGCCTGGGGGCCGACGACGCGGCACGGCCTGCCCTCGATGCGCGCGGCGAGCGCCTCGGTCGAGGCGAGGAACGGTGCCTGCTCACCTTCGCGAATTGCGCAAAACCAGTCGCCGAGGTGCGTGTCGATCGCCGCCACCGCGAGACGGTTGGCAGCGTCGGCCTGCTCCAGCAAGGTCGCGGTCGTCGTTACGCCGGCGAGCGGCACGCCGAGCGCCAGCGCGAGGCCGCGTGCCGCGGCCAATCCCACGCGCACACCGGTGAAACTGCCCGGCCCCACCGTCACCGCGATCAGCGACACCTCGCGGCGCGCCACGCCGGCCTGCTCGAGCGTGCCGGCGATGGCGGGCAGCAGCATGGCCGCCTGCTCGCGGCCCTCGACTCTTTGACTGGCGAGCAGCGCCTCGTCCCGCGCGACCGCCACGGCAAGGCCCGTCACCGCGCAATCGAAGGCCAGCACCACCGTCATGGGTTGGTGGCGCTCGCGCCGCGGGCTGGGCTATGTGAAGGCATGAAACTCGATCTCGTTGCGATCGCGCCGCCCGACTTCGACGTCGACGTGACGCTGGCCTATGCGACCGACGCCAATCTAACGGGCCGGCCGGTCTACCGGAACGCCGAATGCTGGTTGCATCGCGAGGCCGCCGACAAGCTCACGGCAGCGATCGCCTTGGCCCGGCCGCTCGGGCTGCGCCTCCGCGTCTTCGACGCCCTGCGCCCGGTCGAGGCGCAATGGAAACTCTGGAACGCCAGGCCCGATCCGGAATTTCTCGCCGACCCGCGCCGCGGCTCGCCGCATTCGCGGGGCGCCGCGGTCGATCTCACCCTGCTCGACGCCAGGGGAGCAGAGCTCGACATGGGCACTGCCTTCGATGCCTTCACGCCGCTGTCTCATCATGGCCGCACCGACGTCGCGGCCGAGGCGCAGCGCAACCGGCTGCTGCTGATGGGTCTCATGACCACGGCCGGCTGGGATTTCTATCGCAACGAATGGTGGCACTATCAGCTGTTCGACGCGCGACGCTACCCACTGATCAGCGACGCCGACCTGCCGAGACCGATGCTTTGAGCGAGGTTCAGTAGCTCGACAGCCGGGCCTTGTCGAAATCGGTCAACTTGTCGTCGCGCATCACCCCGCGGATGAAGCCGACATACTGCTGACCGAGCTCGGAGTAGCGCAGCAGGGTGCCGATCAGGCGATAGCCGTCGAGTGCCTCGCCGCGGCCGCGCATGGCGGCGCGCTCGACCCGGAAGGCGGCATAGGCCGGATGGGTGTTGAGGTTCGCCACATAGGCATTGGCCGCCTCGCCGACGTTGACGAAAGGAAGTGGCCGTCCGGCGCTCACCATGCCGAACAGCGAGTTGGCGGTGCGGGCGGCAACCGAGGTGCCCCAGCCCGATTCGACGCCGCCCTGGGCAATCGCCATCGACGGCGGCACGATGTCGACGCGACGCAACAGCTCGTCGAGCTTGTCGGACGGCGTATCGTAGCGGCTGGCGAGTTGCTCGAGCCACAGGCGCTCGGTCGGCGTCAGTTCGGCCGGCGTGCTGAGCTTGCTGCGCAGGAAAATCAGCTGCTCGCGCTCGGCCAGCACGCGCTGATTGACCTCGAGGATCACCGGCAGCAGCGCGGTGATGAACAGGAGCTTCCGCGTCGGGCCTTCCTTGGTGACGAGATCGTCGGGCACACGCTCGACCTTGATCGGCGGTACGGCCTCGCCCGAGCGGATATCGGTCAGCGTGTAGGAAACCTCGCGGAAGAAGCCGGCGAGTTCGTCGGCCGTGCGCGGATTGATGGCGCGCGGCTGGCGGCGTACCGCGTTGCCCGGTGCTGCAAAACGGCCATGGCTGCCGCTCGCCTCGCGCACGCCGGCCTGCGTGGCCTCCTCGGGCTCGACGTCGTGGCGCACGAAGGTGAGGCTGGGTGGCTCGGCGGCAAGCGACAGGAACGCCCCTTGCGTGGGCACAGCGGCCTGCGCGCTGAATGACAGAAACGACGCGGCGTCGATGGACTGCACCGGTTCGCGCCCCCCCAGACCCGTCGCCAGTACCGCTGCCCAAACAGCGGGAAATGCATAGAAGCGCCCGCGATCAAGCACGGGGCGAATTGAACACAACATCTCCTACCTTCAGTTGTTCGAGACGAACGACCAACTGTTCGCGGTCCCCGCAGTGGGACCGACGACTCAAATCGCTACTGAACGCTGGGGCGGCCGAAGGACTACTGGGCCGCCTGCACTTCCACTACTTCCGGCACGTAATGCTTGAGTAGGTTCTCGATGCCCATCTTGAGCGTAGCCGTCGAGCTGGGGCAGCCCGAGCATGACCCCTGCATGTGCAGGTAGACCACGCCGTCACGAAAATCCTGGAAGACGATGTCGCCGCCGTCCTGGGCCACAGCCGGACGAACGCGCGTTTCGAGCAGTTCCTTGATCTGCGCGACGACCTCGTCGTCATCGGCGGCGGCGCCTTCTGGCGCCTGGCCGTCGCCCACGATCAGGGGCTCGCCGGATGTGTAGTGCTCCATGATGCCGCCCAGGATCGAGGGCTTCAGGACCTGCCAGTCCCTGTCCGCCGCCTTGGTCACGGTCACGAAATCGGCGCCGAAGAACACCCGCTCCACACCTTCGACGGCAAACAGCCGCTTGGCGAGGGGCGATGTCTGGGCCACGTCGGACCCGGCGAAGTCCATCGTGCCCTTCTCCATGACCACCCGGCCGGGGAGAAACTTCAGGGTCGACGGATTGGGCGTCTGCTCGGTCTGGATGAACAAACCTCGGTCTCCTTACTTCGGACGATCCGGCAAATCCGGCCGGCGCCGCTCAGGGTTGGGGGCTGGGACGTCACCGCCCCCGTTTCTCACCCCTCGGACCTAGGAACCGAGAGTGGCCGGATCAAGATGATTCTTGGGCGACTCTTAATAAATATTATGGAATATTATCTAATAAAAGTTCAATTACAACACATTAATAGAAAATTCTGAATCAAATGGCAAGACATGTTGCCTGACGCAAACAGTGATCTCCGAGCGTCGCACGTAAAATCGTCGCACGATCTGCCCCTTCCATCAGGCGATCGCGTCGATCTCGGCATCGCTCAAGGCGCCGGGGACGATGGTCAGGGGAATGCGCAGCTGGGTGCCGCCCTTGCCCAGGAACGACGTCACCAGCGGTCCAGGCCCCTCGCCCTTCGAGGAAGCGCCCAGCACCAGAACCGACATCGAACGGTCCTCGGCCAACAGCTTCAGAAGCTCGTCACGAGTCTTGCCTTCACGGATATGGATGGATGGCGGCTGGCCGGTCAGGTTCGCGGCGGTTTCGGCATGTTGGGCGACCACCGCCTCTGCTTCCTGGCGGGCCTCCTGCCGCATCAGGTCGACCACCGAGCCCCATTGCTGCCCCTCGGGCGGCGCCATCACGTAAAGCAGCGCCACGCGGCCGCCCGTGCGCTTGGCGCGTCGGCAGGCATAGCGCAACGCGTTGGGCATCTCCGGGCTCTGGTCGACGACCACGAGGAACACTCGCTCGCGGCGTTCGATCGCTGGCTCAGCCATGGTTTCCTCCCCTACGTCGTCCTAGAGGCGCCGCATCAGCGCGCCGCCGAGCCAGCCGGCCAGCAGGGCAAGGGCGATGGCGCCCAGCCCATAGAGCTCGCCGTCCTGCGCCGCCCAGCCTGCCAGCTCGGCGCTGAAGCCGACCTTGCCGACCGGCAGCGGCCGGGAGACCGCCCCGGCGATGCGGCCGTCGCGCAACAGATAGGCCCTGATCTCGTAGACACCCTCCGGCAGGCGCGACGGGAAGGGCAGCTCGGCCCGAAACAGCCGCCCGGCCTGCACCGTGATCTGGCCGATATTGGCGGGATACAGCCCCTCGCGGCGCTTCACCTCGACCAGGCCCTGGCGAAAGCGGACCAGCTCCTTCTGCTCGCGGCTGCCGACCGACCGCACCGACGCCAGCCGGTCCTCGAGCGACAGGATCTCGCCGCCGGCACTCCGCGCCAGCAGGCGCGGCAAGGGCTGGCTGGCGGCGATGAAGTAGTAGGCCGGCACGTCCTCGAACGCCTGCCGGCCGGTGTTGAGCCACAGGCCGAGCACGCGTTCCTTGCGCAGCACCGTCTCGCGCGCCGACGGACCGGCCACCACCACCACGATCTCACCAGGCGGGTCGAACATGCCGAACAACAGCAGCTTCTCGCCCTGGAAGGCCGAGGTGATCCTCACCCTGGGCTCGGACAGATCCATGATCAGGTCGGGCATGGCCTGCGCCGCCGGAACCGACGGCGGCATGCCGGGCTCAGGCGAACTGCCGAGCGTGGGCGCTGGCAGCGAGCCCGGCGCCGGCTCAATGCGCTGGGCCTCTGCGCTGCCACTCAGCCCGAGCCAAACGGCGAGCCATAGCGCCAGACCGGGCAACAGCAGGGCGAGCGGGCGCCTCACAGCGGCACCTCGCGGTTGGCCAGCGAATAAAACGAGGCTGGCGTGCGCAACAGCTCCGTCAGGAGCTCGGCCGCGACGGCCAGCACGAGCACCGACATCAGGCCCCGCAGCACCACGCCCGGCAGGCGGGCGGCAATGCGCGAGCCGATCGGCGCGCCGACTACGCCGCCGACGATCAGCAGCAGGGCCAGCACGACGTCGACCGTGCCGTTGGTCGCGGCCTGCAGGAAAGTGACGTTGGCCGCCACGAACAGGATCTGGAAGTTGGAAGTGCCGATCACCACGGTGGTGGGCATGCCGAGCAGATAGATCATGGCCGGCACCAGCACGAAGCCGCCGCCCACGCCCAGAATGGCCGACAGGATGCCGATCAGGAATCCCAGCCCGACCGGCAGCAGCGCGCTGATGTAGAGCTTGCTCTTGTAGAAGCGCAGCTTGAACGGCAGGCGATGCACCAGGTAGTGCGTGTGCAACTTGCCGCGCGGCGCCGTGGGATTGCGCCGGCGCTTCACGTAGGTGGTGGCGCTCTCGTACAGCATCAGCAGGCCAATGGCGGAGAGCATCACGACGTAGGTGACGGCGATGACGAAATCGATCTGGCCGATGCGCTTCAGGTAGTTGAACAGCCAGACGCCGGCGCCCGAGCCCAGCATGCCCCCGAGCAGCAGCACCAGGCCCATGCGGATGTCGACGTTGCCGCGCCGCAGCTGCACCTGCAGCGAGGACACCGAGTTGGCCACCACCTGGTTGGCTTGGCTGGCCACGGCGACGGCGGGCGGGATGCCGACGAAGATCAGCAGCGGCGTCGCCAGGAACCCGCCGCCCACGCCGAACATGCCGGCCAGCAGGCCTGCCGCGCCGCCCAGCCCGAGCAGCACGAACACATTCATCGATTGTTCGGCGATGGGAAGGTAGATCTCCACGTCGCCGCCTATTTCAGAAGGATGGAGCTGATCTCGCGCAGCTGGGTGCGCGCGCGCAGCAGGTAGAAGCCCTGCGCCGCGAGATGATTGGGGATCAGGAAGCCGTCCGGATAGCCGTTCCAGACCACCCAGGGATCGAGCTCCGCGGCGATGCGGAAGGTGTCGACCGTGCCGTTCCAGGCGTTGGCGAGGCCTTTCTCCTTGATGACGGCGTCGAAGTCGCGGCCGAGCTCGCGCAGCAGGAGATAGTTGGCGTAGAGCCTGCCCTTGTTGAAATAGAAGATGTCGTCGCAGTGCCGGTCGAACAGGTTGCCGGCCTGCTCGATGATCTGCTGGTCGATCACGGCGGAATCCGAGCCGTGGTCGTTGGCGATGCGGTCGAGCAGCGCCTGCAGATTGTCGGCGCGGCGCTCGAACACGGCCTGGCCCGAGGCCAACCGCTTGTTGTAGGCGATCAGCTTGTCGCGGCCGGCGCGGTACTTCTGCGCCGAGGTGGCCGACGGCAGAAGCGACACGGACGGCTGCCAGATCCAGATGTTGGGTTGCTCGTTCAGGAAGCCTCTCGCCTGCTCGAGGTCGCGGTCGGTCTGGCTGGAGCCGCGGGTGCGGCCGAGCTGGTCCATCAGCTCCGTCGAGAAGCGGCCGAGGGCCGCCATGATGCCACGCTGAAAGTTCGGCATGTTGTCCAGGATGCCGGCCGGCATGAAGAAGGGCTGCATCGGCGTCCATTGGTGGACGTCGACCTCGCGATTCACCAGATCGGATGCGACCGACACGGCGCGGCTTTCGCCAGGCGCGGTGTCGCGCGGCGCGAACTGCGGATCGTCGTCGATGTTCTCGATGATGATCGCGCCCACCGGATAGTAGAGGATCAGCGCCGCGATCACGATGCGCACCGTCCACACCAGGGTCCGCCGCCGGCCCGATGGCGCCGGCACGGCACTGCTCGCCCGACGAACGGAGAGGTTCGGCCTCCACGACAGGACGCGGCGCCACCAGGGCGGCCGTGCAGCGCGAGCAGCGCCGTCGTCGGGATCGAACGTCATGACCGAGCTTAACGCGATTAGCGGCCCGATCGCCTGCCCAAATTGCGGAATTGCCTCTTTGTCGCCCCGAGTGCCGCGGCGGATCTCACGTCGAAAGCGAACTCGACAAGCGTTGCCTTAGGTCCTTCGCTTCGCTCGGCACGACAAGTAAAGTGCCGACCATGGCACTCGACCCTGAAGCTCAAAACCTTCTCAACCTGATGGCCGCGGCCAATCGCCCGGCCTGGATCAGCCTCACCGCCGCGGCCGCGCGCGAGCAGTACCTCTCGACGCGCGCGCCCGCCCAGGGACCGCTGCCGCAAGGCGTGACGGTGACCAACCGGACCATTCCCGGGCCGACCGGCGCCATACCGGTGCGACTCTATCGGCCCGACAGCGCAGCGGCCGAAGCGCGGCTGCCGGCGCTGGTGTTCGCCCATGGCGGCGGCTGGGTGTTCGGCAATCTCGACAGCCACGACGTGCTGTGCGCCCAGCTCGCGATCGGCGCCGGCATCGCGGTGTTCGCCATCGACTATCGCCTGGCTCCCGAGGCGCGCTTTCCCGGCGCCTTCGACGACGTGGTGGCCGGCCTGACATGGGTGGCGGCCAACGGCGCCAGCCTGGGCATCGATGCGAGCAAGCTCGCGATCGGCGGCGACAGTGCCGGCGGCAACCTCGCCGCTGCGGTCGCTCTGTGGGCGCGCGACAATGGGGGGCCGAAGCTCAAGCTGCAGATGCTGGCCTATCCGGTGACCGACGGTGTGGCGCGCGCGGAATCCTACCGTCTGTTCAACGACGGCTACGGCCTCAACGCGCCGACCATGGAATGGTTCTTCGACCACTACACGCCCGACAAGGCCACGCGCGACGGCTGGCGTGTCTCGCCCTTGCGTGCCAAGTCGCTCGCCAACCTGCCGCCGGCCCTGGTCGTGACCGCAGGCTACGACCCGCTGCGCGACGAGGGTCGTGCCTACGCCTGGCGGCTGCAGAAGGAAGGCACTGTGGCCGACCTGGTCGAATTCGGCGGCATGCTGCACGGCTTCCTCAGCTCGCCGATGCTGCTGCACGGCGCGCGCCGCGGCACGGCGATTTGCGCGGCCGCGCTGCGCGAGGCGCTTGTGCTGAGGAGCCGGTAAGCAAGGACGTGACCACCAGCAGCAGCACGCCCAGGGACCTTCCGGTCGGCATGGCGCTGCCGGCGCTGGTGCTGGCCATCGCCCTGATCGGCGATGCGCTGATCTACGTCGTGCTGCCGCTCTATCACGCGGAGTTCGGCGTCAGCCTCGCCATGGTGGGCGTGCTGCTGTCGCTCAATCGCTGGATCCGGCTGTTGGCCAACTCCGCCATCGCCCACCTGGGCGACCGCATCGGCCCTCACGCCCTGATGATCGCCGCAGCCGCGGGCTCGATCGTCTCGACCGCGCTCTATGGGCTCGGCGAGGGCGCCGCGCCGCAGGTCTTCGCGCGCTGCCTGTGGGGCGTCTCCTTCGCCGCGCTCAATCTTGCGACCATCGCCTATGCCGTGAGCGACCGGCCCAACGCGGGCAAGCGTATGGGCACGAGCCGCGCCCTGATGGGCACGGTGCAAATCCTGTCGCTGATCGGCGGCGCCTGGCTTTGCCTGAACGTCGGCCCGCGCCAGGTCTTCGTGATCTTCGGCGCCGTCACCTCGCTCTCGCTGCTCGCCGCCCTCGCCGTGCCGCGCCTGCCGCGCGAGCCGAAGGCGGCGCAGCCCTTCAGGCTGCCGATCCCCCACCGGCTCGAGCTCTGGGGGTTCGCCATGGGCTTCGCCGGCGATGGCGTGTTCCTGCTCACCCTGGCCTTCCTGATGAAGGACTCGATCACCGGCGTGGCGCCGGTGATGGCGACGGCGATGCTGGTGGCGCTGCGCTGGGTGGTCGAGATCACCACCGGACCGCTCGCCGGATGGATCGGCGACCGCTTCGGCGCGCACAAGATCTCGATCGCGAACGGCATCGCCCTCGTCCTGGGTTTCGCCGCGATCGCCGCCGGCCACGAGGTGGCGGGCGCCCTGCTGGTCGTGACCACGCGCGGCATGTTCAACACGCTGGTGCCGGTGCTGGTGATCGCCCGCGGCAAGGCGAGCGTGATGTCGAGCCAGGCGAGCTACTCGACCTGGCGCGACTTCGGCGCCGCCGTTGGCCCGCTGTCGGCACCTTGGCTGTTCCTCAACGTGCCGCAGGGGCCGCTCTATGCGGCCATGGCAGTGGCATTGGCGGTGGCGGCTTGGGGGTGTTTGGTGCGGCAGGATTGAGCGCCGGCGCCAGAAAACGACGCAGATTTGCCGGCCTTTTTGCTTCCTGGAACCCATACAATGGGACCATGGAGGACTCGAAGGAGAGCCTGCGCCGCCAGTTGCTGGCGGCACGCCAAAACGTCCAGGCGCAGATCGACCGGCTGCGCGGCCTGCCCTCGCCGCTGGCCGGCGTCGGGAGTACCCCGTTTGGCGGCACCGCCGCGACCGGCAATGACGCCCTGATCACCAGGCTCACGGAGACCCTGGGCGATATCGAGGACAGCCTGGCGGAACTGGAGGACGGGCCTTAGCCGGGGGCGGGGGCAAATGCGGGAGTTTTCCGCAGTTTCGGCAGGTATCGCGCCGACCGGCCCCTAGCCCTGATTCCCGGCCTCGTCTAGGATATTGCAGAGAGGCTCACAAACGAACTCCGGGACCCGCAAGGGTCCCGGAGCCGCCGCCTATCATAGGCCCGTCCGCCGGCGTGGTTCGGCCGTTGCTAGCGATCTGGACCTAGATGGCAGTCTGCCGGGCCACAAACTCCGGGACCCAAGCCGGGTCCCGGAGCCGTGTCCCTATCGTCGGTCCGCTGGCTTGGTCGGCCGTCGGCTAGCGGATGATCTTCACGTTCAGAGCCGTCTGCTGGCTCCACACGGTGACGACGTCATCGCCCGGCTTCAGGCTCATCATCGCCGCCTTGCCCGCATCCGACACGACGCGCGGCAACTGGATGACCTCGCCCGCGTTGGGCTGCGGACGGTCGGGTTCGCCGCCCGACTTGTAGATGACGTAGAACTGGCTGTTCGCCGGATCGACCCGGGTCACCATGCCGTCCATTTCCCACAGCCGCATTACCGGCTTGGAACCGGGAACGCCTTCGATGCGCGCTCCCTGGGCCTTCATCGCCGCCGCCTGAGCCATGCTCGCCGCCGACATCGGAGCGATCAAGAAGTCGACGTAGTCGTACCACTGCACGTCGACGATCTGGCCAGGCTTCAGCTGCTCGTAGCTGTTGCCGTCGCTGGCGCCGCCGGTCTTCACGACCAGGTCCGACACCTTGAGCTTGAAACGGCCGAGGTCCGTCCACACCACGGTGAAGGTGCGCGACTCGGGGTTCATGCTCTCGATCGTGCCGCGCTTGAAGTTCTGGTACTTCGAGGCGACGTAGAGGTCTTGCTGGGCCGCGGCCGGTGTGACGAGCGACGGCACGGCGCCGGCCGTCAGCGCGGCGCCTCCCAGCAGCTTAAGCGCCGAACGGCGATTGGTGTACATCATAGAAATCTCTCCCCTTACTGCTGGATCACGATCACGACGCGCCGATTCTTCGGCATGTTCGCCTGCGGGCCCGTCTCGACCAGGAGGCCGGTATCGCCGCTGGCGGCCGTCGAGATGGCATCCGCCGGAACGCCGCCGTTAACCAGAAGACCCTTGACGACGTTGGCGCGCTGCTGCGAGAGCGCCATGTTGAGCGACGGCGAGCCGACCGTATCGGCATAGCCCGTCACCATGACCCGCGCGCCGGCCTTGGTCTTGTAAACCTGCGCCGCCTGCGCGACCGTCTGCTGGTCCTGATCGCTGAGCTTGGTGCTGCCCAGCGCGAAGAACACCATGTACGAAACCGGTGCCTGGTCAGGATTGGCCGAGCCGGTCTTCGACAGGGGTCCTGTCACCATCGCGCCGCTTTGAGACTCGCAGGCAGCCAGCGCGCAGGCAGCCGCGATCAGAACGAATATCTTGCCGAACATTGAAATATCCCCCTCCTGTGCGAGCGGGCGATCGATCCAACTCGGTCGAACCCTCGCCGCTGTCCTAGTGTGCCGTGTCGCGCGCCGAAGAGCAAATCCAATAGGCTTCAACCTCATTGTAAGAACCCTGTATTCGCGTGACCAAAGTCACAGTCTCATCGTGCCGACCGCCCGATGCGGCGCCATTGATTTAGGTCAAGGGTCTTCAAACATCCGGCTGCGCGCGAGAAGACAACCGGGTCCCTCGATTCGTTCTCGCTTTATCCTGCTGTCGTGCCCGCCGCGGAATATGGCCGCCGGCCGATGGACGGATACCGGAGCCACCTGCCCGAATTGCGTAAAGGTCCCCCCCCTTGGCCCCGGGGGTCAATTTCCCGCAATTCTGCCGGCCTGGACGCATGGCTCAACCCGGCCGGGCCATGCGCTTGTCGTAACCGGAATCCGCGCCTGTCCCCGGTGGAAGTCCGGGGTGCAGGATGACCCTGCCCTAGCGGAACACGTCCTTGCGATGGCGGACCTCGGCGAAAACCAGGGCCGGGTCCTGGCCCAGCATGCCGACGGCGCTCTGCACGCCCGGCAGGTCGGCACGCAGGAAGGGGTTGGTCTGCTTCTCTTCGCCGAGCAACGAGGGCACCGTGGCTTCGCCACGGGCCCGGGCGGCATCGACCGAGGCGCGCCTCGCCATCAGCTGGGCATTGTCGGTCTCGACAGTCACGGCGAAGCGGGCATTGGACTGGGTATACTCGTGGGCGCAATAGACCCGCACGTCGTCGGGCAGCGCGCGCAGGCGGGAGAGCGACGTCCAGAACTGCTGCGGCGTGCCCTCGAACATCTTGCCGCAACCCAGGGCAAAGATGGTGTCGCCGCAGAACAGCGCCCGCTGCTCGCGGAAAGCATAGGCAATGTGGCCGGATGTGTGGCCCGGGATGAAGAAGATTTCGGCCTCGGCCTCGCCGAAGCGGTAGCGGTCGCCGTCGTCGACCTCTACGTCGATGCCCGGAATGCGGCCCCGGTCGCGCCGGTTGCCGACGATGGTGCAGCCGGTGGCCTGCTTGATCTCGAGGTTGCCGCCGACATGGTCGCCGTGATGGTGAGTGTTCAGGATATGGGTGATTTTCCAGCGCCGCTTGTCGGCCTCGGCCAGCACCGGGCCGGCCACCGCCGGGTCGATCACGCCGACATAGCCACTTTGCGGCTCGCGCATCAGCCAGACGTAGTTGTCGCTCAGGACCGGAATGCGAATGATTTCAAGGCTTGTGCTCATGTCTGCGACCCTAACAAAGCTCGGTTGCAGGCTCAAAGGGGGCCGACGGGCTTGCGCCCATGGCCCGCGCGGCGTGGTTCCTGCTAGAATATCAAGATGTGGACGGACGTCCTCGACCTCAACGAATTCTACGGCAGCACCCAGGGCCAGATGACCGTGCGCCTGCTGCGCGCCCGCCTGCGCGAGGTGTGGCCCAGCGTGCGCGGCGAGACGGTGCTGGGGCTGGGCTATGCCACGCCCTTCCTGCGGCCCTTCCGCGAGGAGGCAGCCCGCACGCTTGCCTTCATGCCGGCCCAGCAGGGCGTGACGCGCTGGCCACGCGAGGGACTGAACCATACCGCGCTGGTCGACGAGATGGACCTGCCGCTGCCCGACCGCTCGGTCGACCGCGTGCTGCTGGTCCACGCCATCGAATGCAGCGACCAGATCCGGCCCTTCCTGCGCGAAATCTGGCGGGTGATGGCCGACGGCGGGCGCCTGGTCACGGTGGTGCCGACGCGCGCCGGCCTGTGGTCGCAGATGGACCGCTCCCCGTTCTACCAGGGCCATCCCTATTCGCCGGGCCAGGTGTCCCAGCTGCTGCGCGCCAACATGTTCGCGCCGATGCGCCAGACGCGCGCGCTCTACATGCCGCCGACCCGGTCGCGACTGATGATGCGCATGGCGCCGGCGCTCGAGCGCTTCGGCCAGCGCTGGCTCGGCCGCTTCGCCGGCGTGAGCGTCATCGAATCGGGCAAGCAGCTCTATGCCGGCATCGCCGAGCGCCACGGCCAGGCCGAGCTTGCCGTAGTGCGGCCCAAGCTGCGCATCGCCAGCTCGCGCGACACGCAAGCGGCGCGCAACGCAGAGGATGGCGAAGCGCCAGCCTCCTGATCGCGTGGCGCCGTGGGCGCGGGACCGGCCGATTTGAGCCGGACGGAATATGTCCTAGTCTTTCCCAATGTCTATTTCTCCGCGCGTCATCGCGCTTCTCGGTTTCGGCGAGGCGGGCTCCGCCATCGCGCGTGGATTGGCCGCCGAATCCGGTTGGCGCGGTCCGTCAAAGCCCGGCGACAATGCCCCGCGGCGGCTGATCGCCATCGATCCGGCGCTCGACAAGGACGCGCGCGGCACGGCCCTGGGCAAGGAAGCGAGACGACTCGAGGTGGCGATTGCCGACAGCTACACCGAGGCCTTGAGCGAGGCTGACCTGGTGATCTGCGCCGTGCAGGGAGAGCATGCGCTCGAAGCCGCCAGCGCGGCGGCGCCGCTGCTCAAGAAGGGCGCTCACTTCCTCGATCTCTGCACAGTGACGGGCAAGATGGCCGACGAGGACCGCAGCGCCATCGAGAGCGGCGGCGGCCGCTATGTCGACGTCGCGGTCATGGGCGGGTTCTTCAAGTATGGCATCAAGGCCAAGATGCTGGTGGCGGGAGATGAGGCCGAGGCGGCCGTCGCCTGGATGAACGCCAACGGCTTCGACGCCAAGTATCTCGGGCCAAGGCCCGGCAGCGCCTCGTCGGTCAAGATGGTGCGCTCGGTGCTGATGAAGGGGTTGGAGGCGCTGGGCATCGAAGCGCTGGTCACCGCCGAGCGCCAGGGCATCCGCGAGGAAGTGCTCGACTGCCTGGCCGACGTCGACCTGGTCGATTTCCGCGACCACCTCGCCTCGCTGGTGCAGACCCACGTCGTGCATGCCCGGCGGCGCTGGGAGGAGATGGGTCTGGTCGCACAGACGCTGCGCGAGACCGGCGTGCCGCCCAAGATGACCGAGATGACCGAGCAGACCCTGCGGCGCAGCGTCGAGGCTGGCAT
Organism: uncultured Reyranella sp.; assembly: GCA_964533955.1. Taxonomy (GTDB): domain Bacteria; phylum Pseudomonadota; class Alphaproteobacteria; order Reyranellales; family Reyranellaceae; genus Reyranella. The sequence goes on from CAZHQA010000022.1 coordinate 29,137, forward strand.
TGCGCCGGCTGACGGCAAGGTGCCGAGCCTGGACGATGCCCTGAAGCTGCTGTCCGAGAAGGTCGTCCGTGGCGGCTGACGTCTTCGACAGGCTGGTCGCACTGCTGTCCGAGGCCAAGGCGAACTTCCGGATCATCGAGCACGAGCCGGAGGGCCGCTCGGAGAAGATCAGCGTGATCCGCGGCAACCGGCCCGAACAGGCGGCCAAGGCCATGGTGCTCGACGTGCGCGGCGGCGGCGGCGGACGACGCAACGTGCTCGCCATCCTGCCGGGCAACCGCAAGCTCGATTTCGCCGCCGTGGCCCGGCTGTTCGAAGCCCGTAAATGCGGCTTCGCCAGCCCGCAGTCGGCCGAGGAGCTGACCGGCTGCGCCATGGGTGCGGTCCCGCCTTTCGCCTTCAATCCCGGCCTGAGCGTGGTGGTGGACGAGGACCTGCTCGCCCACGACACGCTGTTCTTCAACGCCGGCCGGCTCGATCGCTCGATGGAACTCGACACCAGGGACTGGATCGCCGTCGCCCAGCCGCGCGTGGCGAAGATCGCGGCGGCGGCCTAGAATGGGCCCATGCTGAAGCGCTGGTTGCAACAAGCGCAACCCATCGTGCTCGCGGTCGGCTTCGTGCTGATCGTCCGCACCGTGGTCGCCGAGCCCTATAGTGTGCCGACGCCGTCGATGGTGCCGACCTTGCTGGTCGGCGACCAGCTGGTGGGCGCCAAATACGCTTATGGCTACAGCAAATATTCCCTGCCGCTTGGCCAGCTGCCGGGCATCGAGGGTCGCCTGTTCGGACGCTCGCCCGAGCGCGGCGACGTCGTGGTTTTCCGCCTGCCGCGCGATCCCTCGACCACCTTCGTCAAGCGCCTGATCGGCCTGCCGGGCGATCGCATCCAGATGCGCCAGGGCCGGCTCTACATCAACGACCAGCTGGTGCCGCGTCGGGCCGCCGGCATGTTCAACGGCGACAAGCTCTATGTCGAGACGCTGCCCGCCTCGCCTGACGGCATCACGCACGAGCACGAGATCGTCGAGATCTCCGACAGCGCTCGCCACGACGACACCGGTGTCTATGTCGTGCCCGCGGGTCATTACTTCATGATGGGCGACAACCGCGACGATTCCCTCGACAGCCGGGTGCCGGCGAGCGAGGGCGGCGTGGGCTTCGTGCCGGAGCAGAACCTGGTGGCCCGCGTCGACCGCGTTCTGCTGTCGCGCGATCCCGACGTGGGCTGGCTCGAGATCGGGCGATGGACTCAGGCCTTCCGGCTGGGCCGGACCTTCGGCCATATCGACTGAGCCGCCCGGCTTGCACGCGGATTGGCGTTTCGGCCTGCCCAGCGAGGCCGATTTCGAGCCCCTGCTGGCGCTCCGCATCGACGTCATGCGCGAGCACCTCGAGCGGGTGTTCCGCTACAAGCCGAGCCGGGCGCGGCGCATCTTCCGCGAACATTTCGATGAGCCTGGGATGCGGCTGATCCTGCTCGGCGGCGAGCGCATCGGCTGCGTCGGCTTCCGCCACGAGCCGGAGTGCCTGAAGATCGACTCCTTCTATCTCGAACGGCGCTTCCACAATTCTGGACTGGGGACCGCCATCCTCAAGGTCCTGCTGGCCGAGGCCGACGCGAGCGGCAAGCCGGTCCGACTCGAAGTGCTGACCGGCAGCAAGGCCGACCGGTTCTATCTCCGCCACGGCTTCGTCAAGCTGCGCGAGGACGCGATCGAGGCCGAATACGAACGACCCATGCGCAGTTCGGGCAGCTAGCGTCGCAGCATGAAGACCGCTTGCTCGCCGAACAGGTTGGCGAGCATCGGCGGCATGTGGATGGGCCGGCTCTGGCTGTTGAGCACGATCGAGCGCTCGATCATCACGCCCATGTCGCGGCACAGCGCGCGGAAGTCGTCGATGCTGCAGAGATGGATGTTCGGCGTGTCGTACCACTTGTGCGGCAGCGACGGCGTCTCGGGCATGCGCCCGCCGAACACCAGGCGCAGCCGCACGTGCCAGTGGGCGAAGTTGGGGAACGACACGATCGCCCGCTTGCCGACCCGCAGCATCTGGCGCAGCACCTCGCGGGGATCGCGCGTGGCCTGCAGGGTCTGGCTCAGGATGACGTAGTCGAAGGCGTCGTCGGGATAGGCGCCGAGATCGGTATCGGCATCGCCCTGGATCACTGACAGCCCGCCCGCCACGCAGGCATTGACGCCGGCCTGGCTGAGCTCCATGCCGCGGGCATCGACGCGCTTGAAGTTGACCAGGTAGGCAAGAAGCGAGCCGTCGCCGCAGCCGACATCGAGGGCGCGGCCGCCCGGCTCGACCATGTCGGCGATCAGCTGCAGGTCGACGCGAATCGGCGAGGCGACGCTCATGTCAGCCCCCGCGCCGAAGCGGCGCCCTGCAGGAAGCCCGACAGCGTGCGGAACATCTCGGGCTCGTCGAGCAGGAAGGCGTCGTGGCCCTTGTCGGTCTCGATCTCGACGAAGGAGACGTTGGCGGCGGCGGCATTGAGCGCATGCACGATGGCGCGGTTCTCCGGTGTCGGGAACAGCCAGTCGCTGGTGAAGGAGATCGAGCAGAAGCGGGTCGCGGTTCCGGTGAAGGCCTTGGCGAGCACGCCGCCGTGCGCATCGGCCAGATCGAAATAGTCCATGGCGCGGGTGATGTAGAGGTAGCTGTTGGCGTCGAACCGGTCGACGAAGGTCGAGCCCTGGTGGCGCAGGTAGCTCTCGACCTGGAAGTCGGCGTCGAAGCCGAAGCCGAGCGCGCTGCGATTCTGCAGGTTGCGCCCGAACTTGCGCTGCAGGGCCGCCTCCGAGAGGTAAGTGATGTGCGCAGTCATGCGCGCCACGGCGAGGCCGCGCTCGGGCGCCGTGCCGGAGATCCGGTAGTCGCCGCCCTTCCATTCCGGATCGGCCATGATCGCCTGCCGGCCGACCTCGTGGAACGCGATGTTCTGCGCCGAATGGCGGGCCGCGCAGGCGATCGGCACGGCGGCAAACACGCGCTTGGGATAGCTCGCGGCCCATTCGAGCACCTGCATGCCGCCCATCGAGCCGCCGATCACGCAGAAGAGGTCGGCAATGCCGAGATGATCGATGAGTGCCGCCTGTGCGCGCACCATGTCGGCGATGGTCACGACCGGGAATCGGAGGTTCCACGGCTGGTTGGTCGCGGGATCGCG
>CAZHQA010000023.1:0-31318 GCA_964533955.1 uncultured Reyranella sp.
CCGGAGATCCTGGCCGAGATGAAGAAATTCAAGGCCGAGGTGATGTCGAACCTCTGATCTTGCCGGACCGCGGGCCGGAGGCCCGCGGTGCCGGAAGACTACTTCTTGCCGCCGGCTTTCTTCCACGCTTCGTAGTCGGCCTTCGCCTGCTCGCCTGCAGCAGGAAACAGGCCCTTGAGCGAGCGGCCCTTGCGGACTTCGAGCTCGGCCCACTCTTCGTATTCGTACGCCTTCAGGGCCTCGTCGGCGACGGCCTCGACGATGTCGGGCGGAATCACCAGGACGGCGTCCCGATCGCCGACCACGATGTCGCCCGGATAGACGGCGACACCGCCGCAGCCGATCGGCAGCTGCAGGTCGATCGGGCGGTGCACGATCGGGCTGGGCGGCGAGGCCGGGCGGCGGTGATAGGCCGGCAGGCCGGTCTTGAACACGCCGTTGGTGTCGCGGAAGCCGCCGTCGGTCACGACGCCCGCCGCGCCGCGCGCCTTGAGCCGGCCGATATAGAGGTCACCGGCCGACGCGGCGCGCGAATCGCCACGCGAATCGATCATCAGCACGTGGCCGGGCGGGCACTCTTCCATCGCCTGCGGCTGCACCATCGAGCGGTTCTTCGAGGCAGGCCCATCCATGTCCTCGCGCGAGGGGATGAACCGCATGGTGAAGGCGATGCCGACCATGGGCGGCTGCTCGGGCCGAAGCGGCCAGACGTCGAACAGGGTCATGCTCTTCAAGCCACGGCGGTTGAGCACGCCGGTCAGGGTCGAGGTGCCGACTCTGGCCAGCACCTCGCGAAGATCCTTGGACAGTTCGGCCATGGCTCACCCCTTCTTCTGCGTATAGGCGCCGCCCGAATTCGCCGCCCGAACCTCGGCGGCAGTCTTGGCCTTGCGCAGCAACACCAGCCGCCGCGCTTCGTCGTCGAGCATCGCCCGGGCGTTCTTGACGACCGCCGGCGCGTGATGCGGCGGGAACTTGACGGCGCCGTTCTCGTCCATGTGGATCAGCTCGCCCGGCGCCACGTCCATGCCGCCGACGGAGACCGGCACGTTGACGGCCTGCACGGCCTGCTCGCCATGGCCGGCCGTGACCCCGCCCAGCAGGTACTGGAACTTGAGCTTGCGGATGGCATCGACGTCGCGCGACGGGCCGTTCGACAGCAGGCCCACGCATCCGACGGCCATCATCGAGCTCACCATCATCTCGCCGGCCAGGCCCGCCCTGTTCATCAGCTCGGGCGGCCATTTCTGCTGGATCACCAGGATCGTCGGCTTCTTCATCGCGTCGAGCGCATCGACCACGTCCATGAAGGAGAGCCGCCCGGAATAGTTCGGGTCGGGCATGCCGTACACGCAAGTGACGGCGTAGCCGACGATGGGCCCGAGCTCGGGATACATGCAGCGGATCGAGGTGTCGGTGTACCAGTTCTCGGTCCAGGGATTGTACAGCCCGAGGCACAGGGGATTCTTCGGATAGGTCGCCACCACGTTGGTGATGGTGGGCGTGTCGATCTTGCGCAGCTCGGCGAAGATCTCGTCTGTCAGGTCGGCCATCGCGGGCATTTCCCCTTTCATTGCGAACGGCGCTATTGTGCTCGCACCATGGGCGCGAATCCAAGCATCGATGTCTTTGGCGTTCTGGCAGGCGACAAGGCCACGTGACGGACACCCAAGTGCCGGGCCGCCTGCTTGGTGCGCCGCACCTGCAAGCGATCATCCTCACGCTCGTCGCCGGGATTGCCGATGCGGTGGGCTACATCACCATGGGTAGCGTGTTTGCCGCCAACATGACCGGCAACACGGTGCTGGCCGGCATCGCGCTGGCCCACGGCAACTGGCTCGACGGCTGGCGCCATCTCGCACCGCTGGTGTCGTTCTTCGCCGGCGCCATGATCGCGCGCCTGCTGCTGAGACTGACGCGCACGCCGACGGCGAGCCTGCTGCTCGAGGCGGCGATCCTGGCGGGCGTCGGCTTCCTGCCGGCCGGACCCGAGACCGCGGTGCTGATCGTGGCGCTGGCCATGGGCGTGCAGGCCTCGGCGATCACCCATTTCGCCGGCAGCGCCGTCAGCACGGTGGTGATCACCAGCACGATGGCGCGCGGCGCCGACGCGGTGCTCGACCGGCTGTGGCCGGGCGACAATCGTCCGCCGACCTCGATCGCCAACCGGCGCCTGCTGGCACTCACCTGGGTCGGCTACCTGGTCGGCGCGGTGGCCGGCGCCCTGCTCGTGCCGGTCCTGCCCTACCCGCTGCTGGTGCCGGCGGGGCTGCTCGTCGTGGTGCTGTTCATTCGGGCTTGATGCCGCGGTCGCGGATGATCTTGCCCCAGCGGGCCGATTCTTCCCGGACGAAGGCAGCGAAGGTGGCCGGCGCATTGCCGACGGCCTCGGCGCCCAGCCTGGCGAACTGCTCGCGCAGTTCGGCGCCGCGCAGGATCGTCGCCAGCGCGCCATGCAGGCGCTCGATGACGTCGGCAGGCGTTCCCTTGGGCACGAAGATGCCGTTCCAGCCGATCATCTCGTAGCCCGCCACGCCCGCCTCGATCATGGTCGGCAGGTCGGGCACCAGGGCCGAACGCTCGCGGCTGGTGATGGCCAGGGCGCGGAGCTTGCCGTCCTTCACGAACGGCAGCGTCCCCGGCACATTCTCGATCATGAAGGACAGCTGGCCCGCGACCAGGTCGGCCAGCGCCGGCGCGCCGCCCTTGTAGGGCACGTGCACCGCGTCGAACCCGGCCATCGATTTCAGGAGCTCGGCGGCGAGATACGGCGTGGCGCCGACGCCGCCGGATCCATAGTTCAGCTTGCCGGGATTCGCCCGGCCATAGGCGACCAGGTCCGCCACCGACCTGAACGGCAGCGACGGATGCACGACCAGCAGCAGCGGCGCGGAGTTGATCATGGTGACGGCCGCGAAATCGGTCAGCGGATCGAAGTCGAGACGGGCATAGAGGAAGGGGCTCACGACCAGGGCGGGTCCAGCGATCAGCAGCGTGTAGCCGTCGGGCGCAGCCTTGGCGACGATCTCGGCGCCGACATTGCCGCCGGCGCCGGGCTTGTTGTCGACCACGATCTGCTGGCCGAGCGCGGCACTCAGCTGCTGACTCACCAGGCGCGCCATGATGTCGAGGATGCCGGCGCCGGCCGAGAACGGCACCACCAGGCGCAGCGGACGCGTCGGCCAAGCCTGCGCCGATGCGCGGCCAGCGGGAAGCGCGCCCGTAGCCAGGGCGAGCAGGCCCTTCAACAATGCACGTGTCGTAAATGACTCCATTGGCCGCCCCCTCGCCGCCCATCCGGGCAGCACGAACGATGCCACATTCGCCGCCGTGCCGCCCGAGGTCGGCTTGACACCGCTCGGCCCGCCGCCGTCAGATCAATTCCGTAACAATCGTCCCCCATAGTCGCTGCTTTCCGCGTGGGAGGATGGGAGGAAACATGAATCACGTCGAACGCCGCCGTTTCCTGGCGGGTGCCGGCCTTGCGGCCGGCGGCCTCGTCCTGCCGCGCCTTGCCATCGGTCAGGCGGATGACCGTCCGGCCATCAACATCGCCGTCCAGCAGGTCGCCACCAGCGCGTCGTTGGAGGTCGTGCGCGAGCGCTCCAATGTCGGCGAGCGCGTTCAGATGGGGATCTTTGAGAACCTGATCGCCCGAAACCTCAAGTCCAAGCTCGAGCCGATCCCGGGTCTGGCCGAGAGCTGGAAGCGCCTCGACGACCGCACCGTCGAAGTCAGCCTGCGCAAGGGCGTGAAGTTCCACAACGGCGACGAGATGACCGCGGAGGACGTGGTCTTCACCTTCGGCCCTGAGCGCATGTTCGGCGAGAACTACGACAACAGCTCCAACAAGACACTGTTCACCACGGTGATGGCCCGCGACAGCATCGAAGGCAAGAAGCTGCCGGCAGAGGTGCTGGGCATCGCCAAGCGGGTCTGGCCGTCGCTCGAGAAGGTCGAGGCGGTCGACAAGTACACCGTACGCTTCGTCAACCGGGTGCCCGACGTCACGATCGAAGGCCGCATTGCCAGCGGCGGCAGCGAGATCATCAGCAAGCGCGGCTTCATGGAGGCCAAAACCTGGGTCGAGTGGGCGCGCAAGCCGATCGCCACAGGTCCGTACAAGGTGCGCGAGTTCAAGCCGGACGAGAGCCTGATCCTCGACGCCCACGACGACTACTGGGGCGGCCGCCCGCCGATCAAGTCGATCCGCTTCGTCGTCGTGCCCGAGGTGCCGAGCCGCATCAACGGCCTGCTGAGCGGCCAATACGAATTCATCTGCGACGTGCCGCCGGACCAAGTGGCGACCATCGCGCAGAATCCCAGGTTCGAGGTCCAGGGCGGGCTGGTCACCAATCACCGCATCCTGGTGTTCGACAAGAATCATCCGCAGTTCGCCGATCCGCGCATCCGCCAGGCGATGACGCACGCCATCGACCGGCAGGCGATCGTCGACAGCCTGTGGGCCGGTCGCACCCGCGTCCCGCCCGGCCTGCAATGGGAATTCTACGGCCCGATGTTCATCGAGGGCTGGACGGTACCGGCGTACGACCCGAAGAAGGCGCAGGCCCTCCTCAAGGCCGCCAACTACAAGGGCGATCCGATCCCCTACCGCCTGCTCAACAACTACTACACCAACCAGGTGGCGACGGCGCAGATCGAGGTCGAGATGTGGCGCGCCGCCGGCCTCAACGTCGAGATCCAGATGCGCGAGAACTGGCAGCAGATCTTCGAGAACGACGGCAAGCGCGCGCTGCGCGACTGGTCGAACAGCGCGACGTTCAACGATCCGATGAGCTCGCTGGTCGGCCAGCACGGCCCGCAGGGCCAGCAGCAGCAGGCCAAGGAATGGGCCAATGACGAGATGAACAAGTTGTGCGCCACGCTCGAGACCGAAACCGACATGACCCGGCGCAAGGCGATGTTCAGGCGCATGCTCGAGATCTGCGAGCGCGAGGATCCCGCCTACACCGTGCTGCACCAGACGGCGACGTTCACCGCCAAGCGCAAGGACATCGAATGGCAGGCCGCGCCGGCCTTCCAGATGGACTTCCGCGCCGACAATTTCCGCTGGCCGAGGAAATCCTGATCGTGCTCTTGCGGACCGCGCGCATCCTGCGCGCTCATGAGCTCGAGCGGGCGGGATGCTCGCGGTCCGGAAGTAGATGAACGCTCTCGTCTCCATCCGCGGACTGACCGTCGACTTCGATACCGGCAAGCGAGTCGTCCGCGCCCTGCACGGCATCGACCTCGACGTCGGCAAGGGAGAGGCGGTCGGCCTGGTGGGCGAATCGGGCTGCGGCAAGAGCATCACCTGGCTCGCCGCGCTGGGCCTGCTCGGCAAGTCGGCCCGCGTCGCGGGCGAGGTCCGGCTGGACGGCCGCAATCTCGTGGGTGCACCGGTCGCCGAGCTCGAGCATGTGCGCGGCCGGCGCATCGCCATGATCTTCCAGGACCCCTCGAGTTCCCTCAACCCGGTGCATCGAGTCGGCCGCCAGCTCGGCGAGGCGATCCGACTGCACCGCGGCCTGGCGGGCGCGGCCGTCGATGCCGAGGCGCGCCGCCTGCTCGACCGCGTCCACATCGCCGATGCAGGACGGCGCCTCGGCGACTACCCGCACGAGCTGTCGGGCGGCATGAACCAGCGCGTGATGATCGCCATGGCGCTGGCCGGCCAGCCCGACCTCCTGATCGCCGACGAGCCGACGACGGCGCTCGACGCCACCATACAGGCGCAGATCCTCGAGCTGCTGAGCGAGATACGCCGCGACGGCGGCATGGCGCTGGTCCTGATCAGCCACGACCTCGGCGTGGTGGCGGAGAACACCGACCGCGTCTGCGTCATGTATGCGGGCCGCATCGTCGAGGATGCGCCTTCGGACACGATCTTCGGCGCACCGACCCATCCCTACACGCAAGGCCTGCTCGCGGCGCTGCCCGAGCTCGAGGGGCCGCGCCGTCGGCTGCGGGCCATCGCCGGGGTCGTGCCCGAGCCCGCCAACCTGCCGCCCGGCTGCAGCTTCGCACCGCGCTGCGAGCGCGCCATCGCCGACTGCGGCCGCGCACCGCCGGTCGCGGCCGAACTGGTGCGCGGTCATCGCGTGGCCTGCATCCGCGCGGGCGAGGCGCGCGCATGACGGCGCTGCTCGACGCAGCCGATCTGGTGCGCAAGTACCAGGTGCGGCGCGGCAGCTGGCCGTTCGCCAAGGTGGCGACACTGCATGCCGTCGACGGCGTGTCGTTCCGGCTCGAGGCCGGCCGTACGCTCGGGCTGGTCGGCGAATCGGGCTGTGGCAAGACCACCACCGCCAAGCTGGTCCTGGGACTGGTGCCGCTGACCAGCGGCACCGTCACCGTCTCGGGCGAGGTCTTGCCGCCGGCCGGCTCGCTGGAATGGCGCGCCATGCGCAGGCGCATGCAGATGGTCTACCAGGATCCGCTGGGCGCGCTCGACCGGCGGCTGAGCGTCGGCCGGCAGGTCATGGAGCCGCTCGCCATCCATGGCGTCGGCGAGCCGCGCGACTATCGCGCCAAGGCGCTCGCCATGCTGGACGCCGTGGGGCTGGCCTCGCATCACTTCGATCGGTTCCCGCACGAGCTGTCGGGCGGGCAGCGCCAGCGCATCGTGCTGGCCCGCGCGCTGATTCTCGATCCGCAGCTCCTGGTGTGCGACGAGCCGATCTCGGCCCTCGACGTATCGATTCAGGCGCAGGTCGTGAACCTGTTGCTCGACCTGCAGCAGCGCCTGGGGCTGGCCTACCTCTTTATCAGCCACGACTTGCGCATGGTGCGCCAGGTCAGCCACGAGGTGGCGGTGATGTATCTCGGCCGCATCGTCGAGCAAGGCGATCCCGACCGGCTGTTCGCGGCGCCGGCGCATCCCTACACGCGCGCGCTGGTGTCGGCGATCCCGGTGGCCCGCCGCGGCGGCCGCCGACGGCTGGTGCTCGCGGGCGAACCACCCAACCCGGTCGACCGGCCGGGCGGATGCGCCTTCCATCCGCGCTGTCCCTTCGCGGTCGAGCGCTGCCGCCTGGAGACGCCGGCGCTGCGCCTCCTCGGCGACGGCCGGCAGGCCGCATGTCATCTCGCCGAAGAGCTGCCCAACAGCCTGGCCGCCTGATGCTGCGCTATCTCGCCGGGCGCCTGCTGCGCGCCCTCTTCACCATCTTCCTGGTCATCACCTTCGCCTTCTTCGTCCTGCATGCCTCGGGCGATCCGGCAATGATGATCCTGTCGGCCGACGCGCCGCCGGAGGCGATCAAGGCGTTCCGCACGGCCTGGGGACTCGACCGGCCGCTCTGGGTCCAGTACCTCAACTACATCGTCCATGCGCTGGGCGGCGATCTCGGCAACTCGATGCGCGACGGCCGGCCCGCCCTGCAGCTGGTGCTGGAGCGCGTGCCCGCGACCCTGGCGATCACCGTGCCGGCCTTCGTGCTCAAGCTCGCCATCGGCATTCCGGCCGGGATCTACGCCGCCCTGCATCGCAACTCGCTGGCCGACCGTCTCACAATGATGCTGTCGGTCGCGGGCTTCACCGTGCCGAGCTTCGTGCTGGCCCTCGTGCTGGTGCTGATCTTCGCGGTCAAGCTGGGCTGGCTGCCGTCGGCCGGCAGCGACAGCGCCGCGAGCGCGGTGCTGCCGATCGTGACACTCGGCATCGCAGGGGCCGCCATCCTGGCGCGCTTCACCCGCTCGGCCATGCTCGAGGTGCTGGGCCAGCCCTACATCCGCGCCGCCTCGGCCAAGGGCCTGACGTGGCGACGCGTCGTCACCGAGCATGCCCTGCCCAATGCCGCCATCCCCACGACCACCATCGTCGGCTTCATGGTCGGCACCCTGATCGCGGGCGCGGTGGTGGTCGAGAGCGTGTTCGCCTGGCCCGGCATCGGCCGGCTGCTCGTGTCGTCGGTCGCCAACCGCGACCTCGCCGTCGTCCAGGTGATCCTGCTGCTGGTCGCCGCCACGATGGTGACGGCCAACATCGTCGTCGACTTCGTCTATGGATGGATCGATCCACGCCTGCGGACCAGGGCCAATGTCGGCAGCCACTGAGCCCGTGCCGCGCCAGCCCCCGTCGCGCGGCGCCCTGTCGCGCTTCCTCGAAGCATGGCCGCCGCTCACGCTGGTCGCACTGGCCTGGATCACACTGATGGTCGTGGTCGCGCTCGGCGCCGACTTGCTCGCCCCCTATTCCTTCACGGCACTCGATCTGCGCGCTCGGCTGTCGCCGCCGGTCTTCATGGGCGGCGGCTGGGCTCATCCGCTGGGCAGCGACGAGCTCGGCCGCGACGTGCTTTCGCGCCTCATCATGTCGATTCGGCTGAGCTTCCTGATCGCCCTTGTCGGCACGCTGCTCGCGGCCGCCTTCGGTACCGTCATGGGCTTCGTCGCCGCGCACTTCCGCCGGCGCGTCGAGGCCGTCGTCCTGATGATGATCGACTTCCAGGCAAGCATGCCGTTCCTGATCATCGCGCTCGCCGTCCTTGCCTTCTTCGGCAACAGCCTGCTCCTGTTCGTGGTGCTGATGGGGCTGAACTCCTGGGAACGCTATGCCCGCATCGCGCGCGGCCTCACCCTGTCGGCCAACGAGCAGGGCTATGCCGCCGCGGTCCGCCAGCTCGGCGCCTCGAACCTGCGCGTCTACGGCCTGCACGTGCTGCCCAACATCGCCTCGACCCTGATCGTCTCCATGACCATCACCTTCCCGGAGACCATCCTGCTGGAGAGCGGGTTGTCGTTCCTCGGCCTCGGCGTGCAGCCGCCGCTCAGTTCGCTGGGCAACATGGTGGGCTACGGCCGCGAGTATCTCACCCGCGCGCCCTGGATCATGCTATGTCCGGCGGCGGTGATCGTGCTCTCCACCCTGTCCATCAGCATCGTCGGCGACTGGCTGCGCGACCGGCTCGACCCGACGCTTCGATGACCGATATCGCCTCGCATCGCGGCGGCTCGCTGTTGTGGCCCGAGAACAGCCGCATCGCCTTCGAGAACACCGCCAGGCTGCCGGTCGAGCAGGTCGAGTTCGACGTCCACCCGACACGCGACGGCAAGCTGGTGGTCATCCACGACGACACGCTCGACCGCACGACCGACGGCAGCGGACCCGTCGCGGCGCGCGACTGGGGCGAGCTGTCCCGACTGACGCTGAAAGGCACTGGCGGCCAGCGCATGCTGTTGCTCGACGAGGTTATCGAGATCTTCCGCCCCACGCCGATCGTGTTGCGCCTCGAAATCAAATGCGGGCCTGATCGCGAACCCTATCCTGGCCATCCTGCAAAAGTGATGGGAGCACTCGGCCAGGCGGGCGTGCTGGAACGCAGCGTCGTGACCAGCTTCCAGCTCGACACCGTCGTCGCGGCAGCCGCGCACGGCCGGCCGATGAGCCATGTCTGGCTGGTGCTGCCGCAGCTCCAAGTCGATCTCGGCCTCGAGCGGATCATCGCCGCCACCAAGGCCGCAGGTGTGCCGATAATCGGTCTGCGCCAGAACATGCTGACTGAATCCGTGGTTGCCACCGTACGCAAGGCCGGGCTTGGCATCGGTGGCTGGGCTTGCAACGACGCGGCCGCGATCGCCCGCCTGCTCGATCTGGAGGTCGACGTCTTCACTACCGACCGGCCTGATCTGGCGATTGCGCAACGCGAAGCGAGGACCAAGGGCTAGCGAAGCCGACCGATTCCTTGGCACACTAAGTGCATGATTTATCGGCAATTCGCATGACGGTGTGCCCATGACGAAAGCCAAGCGCCAGTTGCGCTTCGGCGCCTTCTTCAGCGTCCCCGGTTGCCATCCGACCGGCTGGCGTCATCCCGATGCCGTCTGCGAGACCGATCTCTCGATGAAGCTGCTGGCCGACATGGCGCGCACCGCCGAGCGCGGCAAGCTCGACTGCATGTTCTTCCAGGATTCGGTCGCCATCCCGGGCAGCACCGCGGTCTATGGCGGCAAGGTGTTCCGCGAGAAAAACGGCCGGCAGGCCCATATCGAGCCAGTCAGCGCCATCGCTGCCCTGGGCGCGATCACCAGCCGCATCGGGTTGGTGTCGACCTGCACGACCTCCTACAATGAGCCTTACAACGTCGCGCGGCGCTTCCTCACCATCGACCATATCAGTGGCGGCCGCGCCGGCTGGAATCTCGTGACCTCGCAGGCCGAGGACGAGGCGGTGAATTTCGGCCGCGAACAGCATTTCGAACACGGCATCCGCTACGACCGCGCGTCGGAGTTCCACGACGTGGTGGTCGGCCTGTGGGACAGCTGGGAGGACGACGCCTTCCTGCGCGACAAGGCAAGCGGCCAGTGGTTCGACTACGACAAGATGCACATCCTCAATCACCACGGTAAGCACTTCAACGTGCGCGGGCCGCTCAACGTGGCGCGCTCGCCGCAGGGCCGGCCGGTGATCGCGCAGGCCGGTTCGTCCGACGTCGGCATGGAACTGGCGGCGCGCACCGCCGACATGGTGTTCACCGCCCAGGACGTGATCAAGGAGAGCCGCGCCTTCTGTGACGACATGCGGGGGCGGCTGGACAAGTACGGGCGCGGCCCGGAAGACATCCGCATCTTCCCGGGTATCATGCCGATCGTCGGCCGTACCGAGACGGAGGCGCGGGAGAAGTACGAGGAGTTGCGCGATCTGGTCGATGACGGCGTCGGCATCGCCGGCGTGGCGCGGCTCGCGGGCGGCGTCGACATCCATTCGATGGATCCCGACGGCCCGCTGCCGCCGCTCAAGCCCAGCAACGCCGCCCGCGCGCGCCAGGAGCGGATCATCGCCATGGGCCAGCGCGGCATGACGATCCGCCAGATCGGCCGCGTGCTGGCCATGAGCCAGAGCCATCGCGTGCTCTGGGGCACGCCGAAATCGATCGCCGACAATCTGCAAGAATGGCTCGAGGCCGGCGCCTGCGACGGCTTCAACCTCCTGTTTCAGCACTATCCCAAGCCGCTCGAGGAATGGGTCGACCTGGTGATCCCCGAGCTGCAGCGGCGCGGCCTGTTCCGCACCGAGTACGAGAGCACGACCTTCCGCGGCAATCTCGGCGTGCCGATCCCCAAGAACCGGTTCGCCAAGAACGCCACGAGTATCCAGGTCCCGGCCGCGGCGGCGTCCAATGACTAAGCGCCTGCTCCGACTGGGCGGCTTCTTCAGCGTGCCGGGCAATCATCTCGCCGGCTGGCGCCATCCCGACGCCCAGCCGACCTACGACATGGATTTCCAGGGCTACGCCCACATCACCCAGGTCGCCGAGGCGGCCAGGTTCGACTGCATCTTCTTCCAGGACACGGTCGGCGTGTCGGGCAGCCGGCAATTGGCGCGCGGCGAGCGGGCGCGGTCCAAGCTCTCGCGCACGGTGAAGCTCGAGCCGACGGCGACCTTGGCCGCTCTCGCCATGGTGACCGAGCGCATCGGCCTCGTGGCGACGGCGACCACGACCTACAACGAGCCGTACAACATCGCTCGCCGCTTCATGTCGATCGACCACATCAGCGACGGCCGCGCCGGCTGGAACCTGGTGACCTCGCAGATCGAGGACGAGTCGGAGAATTTCGGCTTCGACCAGCACATGGCCCATGCCGAGCGCTACGAGCGCGCCGAGGAGTTCTACGAGGTCGTCACCGGCCTGTGGGACTCGTGGGAGGAGGGCGGGCTGCTGCGCGACAAGGCGAGCGGCCTCTACATGGACCGCGACAAGGTTCATTTCCTCGACCATGTCGGCAAGCACTTCAAGGTCAAGGGTCCGCTCAACATCACGCGCTCGCCGCAGGGCTGGCCGGTGATCGCCCAGGCCGGTTCCTCCGAGGCCGGCCGCGAGCTCGCCGCCCGCACCGCCGACGTGGTGTTCACGGCGCAGACGAGGATCGACGAGGCCAAGGCGTTCTACGCCGACATCAAGAAGCGCGCCGCCAAATACGGCCGCGCACCCGAAGACATCAAGATCATGCCCGGCCTGACGCCGGTGCTCGGCAAGACGATGGACGATGCCCGGGCAAACTACGAGTTCCTGCAGTCGTTGATGCCGGACGACGTCGCGCTGCTCTCGCTGGGCCACATCTCGGGCGGCCTCGACCTCACCAAGTATCCGCTCGACGGTCCCCTGCCCGACCTGCCGCCCTCCAATGCCGCCAAGGCGCGCCAGGCGCTGGTCGTGAAGACGGCTCGCGAGAACAACATGACCCTGCGCCAGATCGCGCGGCACACCGCCGCCGGCACCGGCCACAGGGTGATCGTCGGCACGGCGGAGTACATGGCCGACGAGATGGAGAAGTGGCTGAAGGAGGAGGCGGCGGACGGCTTCAACGTGGTGTGCAACCACTACCCCAAGCCGTTCGAGGATTTCTGCTCGCAGGTCGTGCCGTTGCTGCAGGAGCGCGGCGTATTCCGCAAAGAGTATGAAGGCAGGACACTCAGGGAAAATCTCGGGCTCAAGATACCGGAAAACCGGTACACCACGGCCCGGCAGAAGGAGGCTTCATGAAAAGGCGGGCACTGATCGGCACGGCCGCCGCCCTGGCCGTCGCACCGAGGGCTCTTGCACAAAATGCTTCCGAGAAGGTGCGCAAGATCAATCTCTACACCTGGCCGCAGGCGGTGCTGCCGCAGGCCTACCAGGCCTCGCAGCTGATCGCCCAGCAATGGCGCCAGCTCGGCCTCGACATCGAGGTCAAGCCGCTGCAGCGCCAGGCGCAAACGGCGTTGATCTGGTACAGCCGCGACAAGTGGGACGCCACGATGTGGCGCATGGTCGGCCGGCCCGAGCGCTCCGATCCCGACGAGTTCGTCTACTCGCTTTTCCATTCGAGCTACGCCGACAAGGGCTACGACTTCATCGGCTACAGGAATCCGCAGTACGACAAACTGGCCGAGAAGCAGCGCGGCCAGCTCGACCGGGAAGAGCGGCGCAAGACCATCTTCGAGGCGCAGAAGATCATCGACCGCGACCAGCCCTACGCCTTCCTGGTGCATCCGAAATACCCGATGGCCTTCAACAAGGCGGTCTTCAAGGAGAGCACGGTCGTCAACCAGACAGGCATCGGCATCCGCAACATCTGGACCTTCGTCGCCATCGAGCCGATCGGTGCGCAGAAGGACCTGATCATCAACAGCAACGAGCAGATCAACGCCACCAACCCGCTCTATATTGGCGGCGCCGTCGACAGCTGGGTCACCGACCTGATCTGGGACCGGCTGATGCGCATCGGTCCCGACGGCCAGCCCCAGCCCTGGGCAGCCGAGAGCGTGGCCTGGAGGGACGACACGACCGTCGACATCAAGCTGCGCCCCGGCATGACGTGGCACGACGGCAAGCCGCTCACGATCGATGACGTGATCTTCTCCTTCACCGCCCCGGCCGGCGACAAGGCGCCGATGTACAAGCCGTTCGTCACCGAGATCGCGTCGATGGAAAAGGTCGGCGACATGGGCCTCACAATGAAGCTCAGGAACCCCAACGCCACGTTCTTCACCGCCTCGCTCAGCAAGATCAACCTGATCCCCAAGCACGTGTGGGAGCCGGTGCTGAAGGATCTCGAGGGCAAGCCGGAGAACGCCGAGCAGATCAAGGAGATCAACCGCACCGGTTCGGGCCCGTTCAAGATCGTGCGCTGGGCACCCAACGAGGAGATCGTGCTCGAGCGCTTCGGCGACCATTTCCGGGCACCCAAGGTGGCGCGCTGGATCATGCGCATCGTGCCCAACGCCGAGGCGACGCTCGGCATGCTGAAGCGCGGCGAGCTGAATTTTCTCGGCTTCTTCGGCGGCGACCCCGAGGTGCTGGTCAAGTTCGCCAAGGAGAATCCCGACATCGTGGTCACCACCGAGACCGACGTCGGCTTCGAGTTCGTGGCCTTCAACAACCGCCGGCCGCCGTTCGACGACGTGGCCTTCCGCCGCGCGCTCTCGCTCTGCATCGACCGCCGCCTCATGGTCTCGGCGGCGTGGCAGGATTTTGCCGTGCCGGCCAACAGCCATGTCTCGCCCGTGCTGCCTTTCTGGCACGATCCGTCGGTCGACAACCTCAAGACCGGCGTCGCGGTGGGCAAGAAGATCCTGCAGGACGCGGGCTATCGGCTGGTCGGCGGCAAGCTGTACTACCCGGCTGGCAAGCAGGAAAAGCTGACGACGGAATGATGATGGCGACCTGCGCCATCGAGCCTCCCCTCCCCCGTCTTCGGGAGAGATGTCGGCGCAATCATGAGGGGGACTATGACCCCCTCCGTCGCGGATTACCGCGACACCTTCCCCGAAGACGGGGGAGGGGGATGACTGCATGAGACTCATTCTCGAGCGGTTCGCCCACAACGCCTTGGCCCTGCTTGCGGTCACGACGATCCTGTTCTTCATGTTCCGGCTGATGCCGGGCACGCCGCTGGCCGCCTTCATCAACGAGAACCTGAACGCCGACCAGCAGCAGGCGATGCTCGAGCAGTTCGGCCTCGATCGGCCGATGTGGCAGCAATACTTCATCTATCTCGGCAACCTGTTCACCGGGCAGATGGGCCTGTCGTTCTTCCAGCGCCGGCCGGTGACCACGATCCTGCTCGAGGTGCTGCCCAATTCGCTCATCCTGACCCTGACCTCGCTGATCATCGCCTACATCTTCGGCGTCCTGGCCGGCGCCTGGCTCGCCTGGAAGCGCGGCAGCTGGATCGAGCGCGTCGCCGTCCCTGCTGCCCTGGCGACGCGTGCGGCGCCTGAATTCTGGATCGGCATGGTGCTGCTCGCCCTGCTCTCCTTCAATCTCGGCTGGTTCCCGTCCGGCGGCGCCAGCAGCCCGGGCCTGTCCTACACCAACAACTGGCAGCGCATTTTCTCGCTCGACTTCGTGCAGCATCTCGCCCTGCCGGTGATCACTCTGGCCCTCTACCTGCAGGGCCTGCCGCTGCTCCTGATGCGCTCCAACATGCTGGAGGTGATGCACGAGGAATTCGTCACCATGGCGCGCATGAAGGGATTCTCCGAATGGCGCATCGTGATCAGCCATGCCGCGCGCAATGCGCTGCTGCCCGTCGTCACCGCCTTTGCGCTCGGAGTCGGCCTGTCGATGGGCGGCAATGTCGTGATCGAGACGGTGTTCAGCTGGCCGGGCATCGGCCGCATGCTGGTGCAGGCGGTTTCGGTGCACGACTACCCGCTGGCGCAGGGTGCGTTCCTGATGATCGCCGCGGTGCTCGCGATCATGAACTTCGTGGCCGACCTGCTCTACGTGTTCCTGGATCCCCGGGTGAGCCATGGCCGAAAGGGCTGATCCGCTGCCCGCCCGGCCGAGCTGGTCCGTCCGACCGGTGCTCAAGCGCATGGCAGCGATGCCGCTGCGCGACCCGTTCGCCTTCGCAGGTGTCCTGATCTACGTTCTCTTCGCCGCGGTCGCGCTGTTCGCCGACCAGCTGGCGTCCGCCGATCCGATGGAAATCCTGTTCACCCCGGCGGGCAAAGTCGCGGCCAACTTGCCGCCCGGCGCAGGCTTCCCGCTGGGCACCACCAATCTGGGCCGCGACGTCTACTCCCAGCTCGTCTACGGCACCCGCAGCGCCCTCGCCGTCGGCCTTTCGGCGGCGATCATCGTCGCCATCGTCGGCACGTTCGTCGGCCTGGTGGCGGGCTATTTCGGCGGAACCGTCGACTCCATGCTCATGCGCATCGCCGACATGGCGCTCAGCCTGCCCTTCCTGCCGTTCGTCATCGTGCTCACCGGCTTCCTGGGCGCCAGCACCTCCAACATCGTGTTCGCCGTCGCGGTACTGCTGTGGCCCAACTCGGCGCGCATCATCCGAAGCCAGGTCCTGACGCTGCGCGAGCGCACCTATGTCGAGGCGGCCAGGGTGACGGGCGCCAGCGCCTGGCGGATCCTGTTCGTGCACATTGCGCCCAACATACTGCCGCTTTCGTTCGTCTATGCCGCCATCGCCATCGGCTGGGCGATCATCACCGAGGCGAGCGTGAGCTTCCTGGGCTTCGGCGATCCCGACAACGTGTCCTGGGGCATGATGCTTCAGGACGCATTCTCCTCGCAGGCGTTGTCGCGTGGACAGTACGCCTGGTTCGTCCCGCCCGGCGTCTGCATCATTCTCATCGTCGTCGCCGGCTTCTTCATCAGCCGCGGCTACGAGGAAGTCTTCATGCCCCGGCTGCGCGGACGATGATCCTCGAGGTCGACGACCTGAGGATCCACTACCGCACGCGCGACGGTGCGGTACGCGCCGTCGACGGCGCGTCGTTCGACGTGCCGGAGGGCCGGATCGTCGGCCTGGTGGGCGAGTCGGGCTGCGGCAAGACCACGGCGGTACGGGCGATCATGGGGGTGCTGGCCGAGAACGGCTATCGCGCCGGCGGACGTCTGGTGTTCAAGGGCCAGGAGATCGACGAGAGCTCGACCAAGAAGCTGCGCTGGCGCGACATCGCCTATGTGCCGCAGAGCGCCATGAGCTCGCTCGACCCGGTCTACACCGTCGGCGCCCAGATCGTCGAAGTGCTGACCAAGCGGGGTGGCGCCAGGCGCGCCGCGGCCACCAGGCGCGCCGCCGAGCTGTTCGAGCTGGTCGGCCTGAACGAGCGTCGCCTGGCCGACTATCCGCACCAGTTCTCCGGCGGCATGCGCCAGCGCGCCGCCATCGCCATGGCCCTCGCCCTGGAGCCAAGCCTGCTGCTGGCCGACGAGCCGGTGACGGCGCTCGACGTGATCGTGCAGCGCCAGATCCTCGATACGCTGCGTGCCCTGCAGCAGCGGCTCAGCCTTTCCATCGTCATGGTCACGCACGACATCAGCGTCGTCGCCTACCTGTGCGACGAAGTGGTGGTCATGTATGCCGGCCAGGTGATCGAAAGCGGCCCGGTGCGCGAGGTGCTGGCGCGACCGCGGCATCCCTACACGATGGGCCTGCGCAACGCCTTTCCCGACCTGATGTCGGATGCCATGGCGCTGGTGCCCATCCATGGCAGCCCGCCCGACCTTGCCGCGCCGCCATTGGGCTGCCGATTCGCGCCGCGCTGCCCATTCGCCGAGGCCGCCTGCCGCACGGATTTCCCGCTGCCGCGGATCAACGGCCATTTTTCGGCGTGTCGGCGCGACGCCGAGGCCGATCGACTCCGCACCGCCGCATTGGACCCCGTGACATGGCGTGTGGAGCAGCTTGCGTGAGCAACGGTGCCGCCAACGGACGGGCCCTGGTCGAGCTGAGCGGCGTCGTGAAGCATTTTCCCGTCACGCGCTCGTTCGGCGAGATCGCGCGAGGCGAGCGTCCCGTCGTGCGCGCGCTCGAGGGCGTGAGCTTCGACATCGGCGCCGGCGACGCCATCGCCATCGTGGGCGAATCGGGCTGCGGCAAGACCACGCTCGGCCGGCTGATGCTGAAGCTCGCCGAGCCGACCGCGGGCACGATCGCCTTCGCCGGCCAGACGCTGTCCGGTCTCGCCGGATCGGCGCTGCGCGATTTCCGCCGCCAGGCACAGCTCGTGTTCCAGAACCCGTTCGACGCGCTCAATCCGCGCTTCACGATCTACCGCGCCGTGGCCGAACCGCTGCTCAATGCCGGCATCGACAAGGCCGAGCACATGGAACGCGTCGCCAGCGCGTTTCGTCGTGTCCATCTGCCGGACCTCGAGCGCTACCTGGACAAGTACCCGCATCAGCTGTCGGGCGGGCAGCTGCAACGTGTCGTGCTGGCGCGGGCGCTGGTGCTGACGCCGCGCTTCCTGGTGGCCGACGAGCCGGTATCGATGCTCGATGTCAGCGTGCGCGCCGGCATCCTGACCTTGATGCGTGAAGTGCGCGACGCGATGGGCCTGAGCGCCGTCTACATCAGCCACGATCTCGCCCTGGTGAAGTATCTCTGCGAGCGCACGCTGGTGATGTATCTCGGCCGCATCGTCGAGGACGGCCCGACCGACGAGATCGTGCGCCGGCCGAGCCATCCCTATACCCGCGCGCTGGTTGCGGCGGTGCCGGTGCCCGATGCCGACCAGTCGCGTGCGCCACTGCCGATCAAGGGCAACGTGCCCGACGCCCGCGACCCGCCCTCGGGCTGCGCCTTCCGCGACCGCTGCCCGCACGCCATGGCTCGCTGTGCGAACGAAACGCCGGCGTTGCGCACGCTTGCGAGCGGTCATCGCGTGGCTTGCCACCTCGACTTCGTGTCACACTGATCGAGGAACGTCGGGGGGAACGACAATGTCGCAAGCAGCCATGGGTGTTGCCGGAGTTGCGGTCGATCTCGATACCGGAACACGCCGCCGCGCCATCATCTCGAGCGCCGTCGGCAACTTCGTCGAGCTCTACGACTTTCTCATATACGGCCTGTTCGCCGCCCAGATCGCGGCAAACTTCTTTCCGGCCGGTGACGACACGGCGAACCTGCTCAAGTCCTTCGCGATCTATGGCGTGGGCTTCTTCATGCGCCCGATCGGCGCCATCGTGATCGGGGCCTATGGCGACCGGCATGGCCGCAAGAACGCGCTGGTCGTGACGGTCGGCCTGATGGCGGCAGCCACCGCGCTGACCGGCCTGATCCCCTCCTACGGCTCGATCGGCATCGCCGCGCCGCTGCTGCTGCTGCTGTGCCGGCTGGTGCAGGGTTTCTCGACCGGCGGCGAGTGGGGCGGGTCGGCGACCTTCCTCGTCGAGTTCGCGCCACCGGGCAAGCGCGGCCTGATCGGCAGCGTGCAGCAATTCAGCGTCGGCCTGGCGCTGATCGCCGGTACCGTCACCGCCGCAGTGCTGAACGGCTGGCTGACCAAGCAGCAGATGATCGAGTGGGGCTGGCGCATCCCGTTCCTGATCGGCTTCGTCCTGGCGCCGGTCGGCCTCTACCTGCGCGCCAGGGTCGCCGAGAGCCCCGCCTACAGCCGCACCGTCGCGAACAAGGAGGTCGCTCGCAATCCGTTCGTGGAATCGCTGTCGACCCATCGATTGCCGGTACTCGCCGCCTTCGGCCTGTCGGCGATCGGCACGGTCGGCAACTACACCTACAACATCTATCTGCCGACCCTCGCCACCAGCAAGCTCGGCATCGCCGGCGGCACCGCCTACACGTCGGCCACCGTCGCGGCCATCGTGCTGACGGTCTTCACGCCGGTCATGGGCTGGCTGTCCGACAGGACCGGACGCAAGCCGATCCTGCTCTGCTCGGCGGTCTTCTACGGGCTGCTCTCCTATCCGGCCTTCGTGTTCCTGGCCGGGAAGCCCGACGGCACCCACCTCGTGATCGTGCAGTCGGTTTCCGCCTTCCTGCTCGCGATGTACGCGGGACCGCTGTGCGCCATCCTGGCCGAGTTGTTCCCGACCAAGGTGCGATTCACCGCGCTGTCGATCGGCTACGGCATGTCGGTGACGCTGTTTGGCGGCCTCGCGCCTTTCATCGCCGAATACCTGATCAAGCAGACCGGCAGTCCGGTGTCCCCGGCCTACTTCCTCATCCTCGCCGCGATCGTCAGTACCGTTACGCTTGCGCTCATGAAGGACCGTACGAATGCCCCTCTCGACTAAGGGTTCGACGAACCCGGTCTGCGATCCCGTCACCCTCGAGATCGTGCGCGGCGCAATCCGCGCGGCGCAGGCCGAGATGGAGGCGCTGATCGAGCGCACCGCCATCTCCGCCTTCATCCGCGAGAAGAAGGACTTCTATACCGCGGTGTTCGACGCAAACGGCGTCATGGCCGTGGGTTCCAACCTGCCGGTGTTCGGCGACATCTGCGGGCCGGTATTCCGCGACTTCGCACCCGACACCATGAAGCCGGGCGACCTCTACTGGTACAACGACTGCTACGGCTCGCGCGGCGCGATCTCCCATTCCAACGACCAGGTGCTGGTGGCGCCGGTGTTCCATGACGGCCAACGCTGCGGCTTCGTCATGGGCTGGGCGCATTTCTCCGACATCGGCGGCATGCGCGCCGGCTCGATCAGCCCCGACACGTCGGACATCTTCCAGGAAGGCATCATCGTGCCGCCGACCAAGCTGATCGATGCCGGCACGACCAACGAAGCGACGCTCAAGATCTTCTTCCGCAATTCGCGCTTTCCCGAGCAGAACATGGGCGACATGCGCGCTCTCATGGCGTCGGCGGCGCTGGGCACGAAGCGGATCGAGGAGATCGTCGCGCGCTTCGGCACCGACGTGGTGGCCGACGCGCTCGGCCAGCTCGTCGCCCGTACGCGCAAGCTGGTGCGCACCAGGCTGGCCGAGACGTTCGACTACGGCACGCACAAGTTCACCGACGCCATCGATTCGGACGGCCACGGCAACGGTCCGTTCCATCTGCGGCTCGCGCTCACGCGCGAGAAGACCAAAGACGGCGACGACAAGTTCATATTCGACGCCACGGCGACCGACGACCAGTCGCCCGGGCCGGTGAACCTGCTGCTCAATCCCGACGTGCCGGGCACGGCGCTGTCGATGTTCTATCTCGGCGGCGATCCGGCGCAGGTCTGCAACGCCGGCGGACCGCAGGCGCTCGACGAGGTGAAGCTGCGCGAAGGCTCGCTGCTGTGGCCGAGGTTTCCCGCGCCGCTCGGCATGCGTGGCCTCACCCTGATGCGCTTCCTTGCGGCAGTGAACGGGCTGATCAACGTGGCCGGCGGCACGGCACCCGCCGCGCACTCGGCCTACGTGATCTCTTTCCTGCGCGGCACCTACCGCACCCTCGACGGGAACATCGAGCCGTTCCTGATGTCCGACGGCATCGGCGTCGGCTGGGGCGCGCGTCCCACTTCCGATGGCACCGATGCAGTGTACTTCGTGGCCCAGGAGAACTATCCGGTCGAGTTCCTCGAGACCGGCTACCCGGTGCGCCTCAGGACCTACGGCATCCTCACCGATTCCTGCGGCGCGGGCCGCTGGCGCGGCGGCTGCGGCATCGTGCGCGAATACGACATCCTGGCCGAAGAGGCGATGCTGGCGGTGCGCATCGACAGCGTGAAAAATCCACCCTGGGGCATGGCCGGCGGCATGGCGGGCGGCACCGGCCGGGCCGTCGTCAATCCCGGCACCAACCACGAGCGCATCCTGCAGCCGCTCAGCGACGGCAACATGGTGAAACACGGCGACGTGCTGCGCATCGAGACCGGCGGAGGCGGCGGCTACGGCCATCCGTTCGACCGGCCGGCCGAGAGCGTGCTCGACGACGTGCTGGGCGGCTTCGTCACCGTCCACGCGGCGCAGGAGCTCTATGGCGTCGCCATCGGCGGCGACACCGTCGATCCCGACCTCACGCGCAAGCTGCGCATCAAGCGTCCCGACGTCAAAGCCTTCCACCGCCACGGCTACGTCGATTCACTGTCGTCCTGAGCGCCCTCGTCGTCCCGAGCGAAGCGAAGGACCCGACAGATCGATCAATGGCCCTGTTGAAATGCTAGATCCTTCGCTTCGCTCAGGATGACAATGACCGCGGACACGTCCCTCGCCGTTGCCGTCGATATCGGCGGCACCTTCACCGACATCGCCCTGCACGACGCCTTGAGCGGCCGCATCTGGCGCGCCAAGACGCCGTCCGTGCCGAGCGATCCGTCGCAGGCGTTCCTGACCGGCATCCGACTCGCGCTGGAAGAAGCGGGCCACGCCGCACCGTCACTCAAGCGGGTGCTGCACGGCACGACTGTTGCCACCAACATGATCCTGGAGGGCAAGGGTGCAAAGGCGGCGCTGGTTACCACCCGGGGCTTCCGCCATGTACTGACCATCGGCCGCCAGGACATCCCGCGCCGCGCCAATTACCTGGCCTGGGTGAAGCCGGCGCGGCCCGTGCCGGCGTCCCGCGTGTTCGAGGTCAAGGAGCGGATCGGCGCCGGCGGCGTGGTGATCGAGCCGCTCGACGAGGCGAGCGTCGAGGAAGCCGCCGCCGCCTGCCGCAAGCTCGGCGTCGAAGCGGTTGCGATCTGCCTGCTGCATTCCTTCGCCAACCCGGGCCACGAGCGCAAAGTTGCCGACATCCTGCGCGCCAAGCTGCCGGGCGTGGCGGTGACCGCCTCGTCCGACGTCCTGCCGGTGGTGCGGGAATACGAGCGCTCGCTGGCCACGGTGTTCAATGCCGTGGTGATGCCGGGCGTGTCGACCTACGTCTCGCGGCTGGAAGACCGGCTCGACGACGAAAAGGTGAACGCGCCGCTTTTGCTGATGCAGTCCAACGGCGGCGTGGCGGGCGGCGCCACCATCCGCCGCGCGCCCGCCCTCACCGCCTTGTCCGGTCCCGCCGCCGGCGTCGTCGGCGCGCGCGACGTCGCCGCCGCGTGCGGCATCAAGGATGTGATCACCGTCGATATCGGCGGCACCAGTGCCGACATCTGCCTGATCAAGGACGGGCGAATCGCACTCACGCAGCAGGGCCATGTCGGCGAATGGCCGCTGCCCTTGCCGATGGTCGACATGGTGACGATCGGCGCCGGCGGCGGCTCGATCGCCAAGGTCGAGGCCGGCACCCTCACCGTCGGCCCGCTGAGCGCCGGCGCCGAGCCCGGGCCGGCGGCCTACGGCCGCGGCGGCCAGCGTGCGACCGTCACCGACGCCCACGTCGTGCTGGGCCATCTCCCTGCCAAGCTGCTGGGCGGCCGCATGGCGCTCGACGTCGAGGCGGCGGCCGGCATCATCGACCGCGAGGTGGCGACGCCACTCGGACTGGGCCTCGCCGACGCAGCGCGCGGCATCCTGTCGATCCTGGAGCACAACATGGTCGGCGCGGTTCGCATCGTGTCGGTCGAGCGCGGACACGATCCGCGCGATTTCACCCTGGTGGCGTTCGGCGGCGCTGGCCCGCTGCACGGTTGCTCGCTGGCGGCGCTGCTCGGCATCACCCGGGTCCTGGTGCCGCCGGCGCCCGGCGTGCTCTGTGCCGATGGCCTCCTGGCCGCCGACCTCAAGTCCGACTTCAGCCGCACCTTGCCCAAGGCGGGTGCCGTCGACATCGAAGTGACCCGCGAGATTTTCGCCGAGCTGACGCAGTCCGCCGACGACTGGCTGATCGCCGAGAAGGTGGCACCGGCCGACCGGCAACAGAGCAGGGTCGCCATGCTGCGCTATCACGGCCAGGGCGGCGAGGTCGCGGTGCCGTGGGTCGACAGCAAGGACGGCATCGAGGCGGCCTTCACGGCGGCGCACAAGGGGCTCTACGGCTTCGTCCTGGATGCGCCCATCGAACTGGTAACCTTGCGGGTCGAAGCGACCGGCCACATGCCCGATCCGCCGCGGCCGATGCTGGCGAAAGGCTCGGGTGCCAGGCCGCGCGCACATTTTCCCGTCCATCTCGCCGGCGGAGTGACGCAAGTGCCGCTCTACGAGCGCGCCACGCTCGGCGCCGGCGACACGATTGCGGGGCCGGCCATCGTTTCCCAGCTCGACGCCACGACGCTGGTGCTGCCGGGCTGGGTCGGCGAAGTCCACGCCTCCGGCGCCATCCTGCTCAGCCGAAGGACGTGAAAATCGCACGAGGGAGACTGACAATGGTTCACCGCATTCGCCGCGTCGTCACCGGCCATGACGGCAACGGCAAGTCGATCTTCCTCGAGGACCGCAAGGCGCCGAACGTGCTCGAGATGGCGTCGATGCCGGGCGTCGCCCTGACCGACCTGTGGCGCACCTCGTCTTCGCCTGCCTCCAACAGGGGCAAGAAGGACGCCGCATCCGGCAAGATCAAGCTCGAGCCGCCGGCCAGCGGCACCATCCTGCGCATCGTCGAGTTCCCGCCCGACAAGGCCTGGCGCAAGACGGCCGACGCCGGCAAGGCCTTCGCCTCGATCGGCGCGCACGGAGCGCCCGACCGTGCCTCCGGCGACGCGATGATGCACGCCACGGCCACCGTCGACTACATCATCGTGCTGAAGGGCGAGATCTGGGCCATCATGGACAAGGGCGAGAAGCTCCTGAAGGCGGGCGACGTGCTGATCCAGCGCGGCACCAACCATTCCTGGAGCGTGCGCGGCAAGGAACCGTGCGTGATTGCGGCCGTTCTCATCGGCGCAGAACCGGTCGGGCGGCTTGCCCGAAAGAAGAAGCGCTCATGACTCGCTTCGAAAATCTGTCGGACTTGCAGCCTATCATTGACCACCCGCGCGGCGGCAAGGAGTGACGATCCGCCACTAGAGTTAGCGGTAGTTACCCCTCGGTAACGCTTATAAAAATGGAAAAACACGGGGGGTCCCCATCAGCTCCGCCACATCTTGAGTCCGCACGTCGTGGCAGGGAAATAACGGGGCCTGTTTCCGGCAAGAAAGCACAGGAGCGCTGACCGCGCCAACTCGCGGCCGGTCGCTTCGCACCGGCCCGTCCAAAACCGTCCAGCGCCGCTGGACCGGTCGGATCGAGGCGATATCGGCATTTCTGCTCCCTCAGTCCAGGAATTCAGGCCCCCCCCCGCCCCGCCGACTTCGTCGTCCGGCCCGGGCTTGTCCGGCGGTCTAAGGCCCAGCGTTTTCGGGTCCCCATCTGCCGGGCATTATGCCATTAAACGATAATCGTTTCAACAATTTTATACGATTAACGAAATAGACAATCTAGGTCTTCTTCGGCGGCGAGCGGCGGCGCAAGGCTTCATAGATCGGCACGTCGCGCAGCAGGGTCGGCACCAGCATGGCGGCAAAGCAGGCACCGACCATGGGCAGCAGCATGGCGAAGGCCGCCGTCATCTCGACGATCAGGACGATGCCGGTAAGAGGGGCGCGCACCACGCCGGTGAAGAACGCAGCCATGCCGACCACGGCGAAGGCCTGCGGCGGAATGCCGAGGCCAGGGAAAAGCGCGGCCGACCCGGCACCGAACAACAGGCCGAGTTGTGCACCCAGAACCAGCATGGGGGCGAACAGGCCGCCAGGCGTTCCGGCGGCATAGGACGCCGAGCCGAGCAGCGCCCGCACCAGGAAAGCGACCGGCACGAAAGCGATGGCGACGCTGGCCGATAGGGTCTGCTGGGTGATGAGATCGCCGCCGCCCACCAGTCCCGGGGCAAACCACGCCACCACGGCCACCGCCGCGCCGATCAATCCGGCCCGCACTTCCGCCGGCACCCGGTCGAACCGCTCGACCAGCGCGATGCTGCCCAGCAGGAGGCGGTTGTAGCCCACGGCAAGCAGGCCGGCGACCGCGCCCAGCACCAGGAACAGCGGCTGGCCCAGCGGCACGACCTGGCCCAGCGGCTCGACGGCAAAATCCGGCGCGGAGCCCAGCAACGCACGGGCCACGGCGATCGCCGTCGTCGACGCCGCGAGGGCCGCGATGGCGATGCGATGCTCGAAGCGCTGCACCAGTTCTTCGAGCACGAACACCGCGCCGGCGATTGGCGAATTGAAGGCCGTGGCGAGGCCGGCGCCGGCGCCCGCCGCCATCAGCACCCGACAGTCGGGCCACGATCGGCGGCAGATATCGCCCACGAAGCGCGCGATGCTTGCTCCCATCTGCACGCTCGGGCCTTCGCGGCCAAGGGCCATGCCCGAGCCGATCGCCAGCACACCACCGACAAACTTTACCGGGAGCAGAATGTACCCTGCGGGCTCGGCTTCGCGGCGCAGCACCGCTTCGACATGCGGGATGCCGCTGCCCGAGGCATGGGGCGAGAAGCGGCGCACCAGCCAGGTCGCCACCAGCGCGGCCGCGGCGCCGATCGCGACGACGAGCGCAAAGCCGAGCAACGCCTCGCCGTGTGCCCAGGCGATCAGCCGGTCGCGCAGCTGATCGGCTCGCTCGAGCACGATCCTGAAGACCGCCCCGATCAGCCCCGCCGCCGCTCCCACGACCAGCGCCAGCGCCGCCAGCACAAGCAGCCCGCCCTCGACCTGTTCTTCCGGGGCACTCGGCGTCATCCTAGGTCCTGTCCGCCACGGCCTCGCGCAGCCGCGCCGCCGCGGCGCGTCCCAGCAGCATCGGCCCGGCCACCCCTTCCAACGTGACGTTCACGCTGTCGCGCGAAGACGCCTCGATCTTGCGCAGACGGTCGCGGTTGATGATCAGCGAGCGGCCGAGCCGCAGGAACGGCGGTGACGGCAGCAGTTCCTCGAAATGGCTGAGCGTGCGCCAGATCATCACCGCCGGCCGGTCGGCCAGCAGCACGCGCGTGAAGTCGCCGTCGGCGCGCAGTGCGGCGATCTCTCCCGGCGGCACGAGCACGGTCTGCTTGGGCGTTCGGAGCGCAATGACACGCGGTCCATCCACGGCGGGTGCAACGCGAAGCTGCCGCTCGGCGCGCCCCAACGATTCCGCCAGGCGCTCGGGCAGCACCGGCTTCAATAGATAATCGACGGCGTTCACTTCAAAGGCTTCAACGGCATGTTCGGCATAAGCGGTCACGAAAATCACCATTGGCGGTCGCTCGAGCCGCGCCAGGAGCTCGAAGCCGTCGCTGCCACCGAGCTCGATGTCGAGGAAGACGAGTTGCGGCGCGAACTGGCCGATGGCGGCAATTGCCTGCTCGATCGTCTCGGCCTCGCCCACGATCTCGACCTCGGGATGATCGGCGAGCAGCCGGCGCATCGCCTGGCGCGCCAGATGCTCGTCATCGACGATCAGGATCCGCATGGCTCGCCTTCAAGCGCCAGCGTGACGACCACCGTCGGCTCGGGCCCGCCCTTCTCCTGCAGCGTGAACCGGTGACGGCCCGGATAGTGCAGCGCCAGCCGGCGCCGCACATTCTCCAGACCGATACCGGGCCGGCGCCGCCGCGCCTTGGCCGCGGCCTCGAGCGTGCCCGTGTTCTCGATCATGACGTCGAGTGCCTCGCCGCTCAGGCGAATGTCGACGGCAATGGCAAGGCCCTTGTCGCGCCGGCCGTGCTTGACCGCATTTTCGACCAGGGGCTGCAGCAGGAAACTCGCGATCCGCCGCTCGCGCGCCGCCGGCTCGGCCCGCAGCGCAATACGCAGGCGATCGCCGAAGCGGGCCTGCTGCACCCGCAGATAGGCGGAGAGTCCGGCGAGCTCGGCTTCGACCGTGACCACGGTCTGGTTGATGCCGTCGAGCGAATGCCGGAGGTAGGCAGTGAGGTCGCGCAGCATGGCGAGCGCCGCCGCCGGATGATCGGGGATTTCCTCGGCGACGCCGTTCAGCGCGTTGAACAGGAAATGCGGGTCCAGCTGCAGGCGCAGCTCCTCGAGCTCGGCCCGCAGCGCCTCGGCCTCGGCCCGCATGGCGTGCCGATGCTCCGCCTGCTCGGCCTGCTTGGCGTGGATCCAGAAGTACCCGAGGCTCCAGCCGGCCAGGGCGAATGTGCAGTTGATCAGCGGCAGGAAAAAGTCATCGACCGAATCGCGGCCGGGAATCACCCAGCCGCCCAACTCGCGCGCAGCGAACACCACGCTCGCCGCGACGGTGCCTCCGGCAATCGAGAGCAAGACCATCCAGGCGCCGGCATGCAGGCTCAGCCGATTGGCGAGCCAGGGCGAGGTATAGACCGATCGCAGGCCGGTCGAGATCGCGACCAGGCACACCACCATCAATGCCGTGCGCGCCGTCGCCACCGAAAAATCGTGGAAGATCAACCGCTGGCTGATCAGATCGACCAGGCCGAAGACCGCCCAGCCGAGCAGCTGCGCCTGCCAGAACAACGGCAGCCTGCGCCACAGGATCAGCGGCCGCGTCGGCAGCTTGACAGGTGAATGAACGGACAGGCGAATCTCCCCGGTGCGGAGCAAAAGCCATTTGCCGCGTGGGCGCAAGCACGCAGGCCTTCATCCATCCCCGGCCGTTTTGCCGCTTCATCGATTTTCCTGCCGGCTTCAACGAGTGCCGACCTGCCCGTTGCTGCCAGACGAATATCGGAATGGCATACCGCCGCGATGTCTTGACGCATCGGGTGCGGAGGAGCGGCAGTCATGGCGGGTATCAACTACGCAGTGACCAGCAACTGGGGCTCCGGCTTCGTCGCCGACATGACGGTGCCCGGCGGCAACCAGGGCCTGCACGGCTGGACCATCGAGTTCGACGCCGGCTTCGACATCACCAACATCTGGGGCGCCGAGATCGTCAGCCATATCGGCGATCACTACGTCATCGGCAACGCCGACTGGAATGCCGACGTCGCCGCCGGCGGCCAGGCGAGCCTCGGCTTCCAGGCCGCGGTCGGTACGGGCGGTACCGCGCTGTCCGGGCTCGTGCTCGATGGCGCCGTTACTTCGCCGCCGCCCTTGCCGACCCTTTCGATCGCCAATGCGAGCATCGCCGAGCAAAATTCCGGCAAGCCCAAGCTCACTTTCACGGTCACGCTTTCGCAAGCGGCGAGCGGACCCGTCACGGTCGGCTATGCGACCGCGGACGGCACGGCCAAGGCGGGCTCCGACTACAGCGCGAGGTCCGGCACGCTAGTTTTCGCCGCCGGCGAGACGTCCAAGACCATCCTCGTGCCGGTGATCGGCGACACCGTCGCGGAGGCCGATGAGACCCTGACCGTGGCGCTTTCCGCCGCGTCGGGCGCCACGATCGCGCACGCCAGCGCGACCGGGACCATCGTCAATGACGATGGCCAGGCCGCTCCGACGCTCTCGATCGCCGACGCCAGCGTCGCCGAAGGCAATGCCGGCAAGACCAACCTGTCGTTCACGATCAAGCTCTCTCAGGCAGCAACCGGGCCTGTAACGGTGAAGTACGCGACCGCCGACGGCACGGCCACGGCGGGCTCCGACTACGTCGCGAAGTCCGGCACGCTCACCTTCGCCGCCGGTGAAACGACCAAGGTCGTGAACGTGAGGGTCATCGGCGATACCGCGATCGAGAGCAACGAGACGCTGACGCTCGGACTTTCGTCGCCCAGCGGAGCCACCATCTCTCACGGCACGGCCACCGGCACCATCGTCAACGACGATGGGACATCGCCTCAGCTGCCCGGACTCAGCATCTCCGACACCTCGGTCATCGAAGGCACGCCAGGCGTCGGGGCGACAGCCGGATGGCTCAGCACCTCGGGCAACCAGATCGTCGATGCGGCCGGCCATTCGGTGCAGATCGCCGGCGTGAACTGGTTCGGTTTCGAATCGTCCAATCTCGTTCCGCACGGCCTGTGGACGCGCGGCTACAAGGACATGATGAACCAGATGGTGAGCCTTGGGTTCAACACCATCCGGCTGCCCTTCTCGAGCGACACGCTGCACACGACTGCGGCGCCCAATGGCATCGACTTCTCCAAGAACCCCGACCTCGTCGGCCTGTCGGCGCTTCAGATCATGGACAAGATCGTCGATTACGCCGGCCAGATCGGACTGAAGATCATCCTCGACCATCATCGCAGCGACTCGGGCGCCGGCACCTCGCCGAACGGGCTGTGGTACGACGCCAACCACAGTCAGGCCCAATGGGTCTCGGACTGGCAGATGCTGGCCCAACGCTACGCCGACGACCCGCAGGTGATCGGCGCCGATCTGCACAACGAGCCCTACAACGGCACCTGGGGTGACGGCGGCCCCAACGACTGGGCGGCAGCGGCCACGGCAGCAGGCAACGCCATCGGCGCGGTCAATCCCAACTGGCTGGTCTTCGTCGAGGGGATCGGCACCTACCAGGGCCAGAGCTACTGGTGGGGCGGCAACCTGATGGGCGTGAAGGATCACCCCATCAACCTCAACGTGGCCAACAAGCTCGTCTACTCGCCGCACGACTATCCCGACTCGGTCTATGCCCAGCCCTGGTTCCAGGGCCCCGATTTTCCGGGCAACCTGCCGGCCAAGTTCGACCAGATGTGGGGCTATATCTACCAGCAGAACATCGCACCGGTTTATCTCGGCGAGTTCGGCAGCAATCTCAGCGATCCCAAGGACGCGCCCTGGCTGAAAGCGATCACGGCCTACCTGGGCGGCGACTTCAACAACGACGGGACCAAGGACATCGCCGCCGGCCAGCACGGGCCGAGCTGGACGTTCTGGTCGTGGAATCCCGATTCCGGCGACACCGGCGGCATCCTGGCCAACGACTGGAGCACGGTGAGCCAGGCCAAGCTCGACTATCTCAAGCCGATCGAGTTCAGCTTCGACAGCAGCTCAATCCCGCCCGGGAGCAATGCGGCCGTCTTCCAGCTCACGCTTTCCAAGCCCGCGACCGGCACCGTGACGGTGGATTTCCACACCGTCCCCGGCGATGCGGGCAGCAGCGACTTCACGGCGACCAGCGGCTCGGTCACTTTCGCAGCCGGCGAGCAGAGCAAGACGATCTCCATTCCGATCACGCCCGATGCCCTGAGCGAAGCCAACGAGCATTTCACGGTCGTGCTGACCAACCCTGTCGGTGCGACGCTGACCCGCGCGACGGGAACCGCGACCATCATCGACGACGATGCGCCAGCGACGCGCATGTTCTCGCCCTACATCGACATGGCGATGTCGCAGGATGCCGACCTCGTCGCCATCTCGCAGGCGTCAGGCATCCAGAACTTCACCCTGGCCTTCATGCTGGGCTCGAACAAGGGCATCGGCTGGCAGGGCGTCGGGTCGATCACCGACGATACGCTGGCCAACGGCAGCACCATCCTGCAGGAGGTCCAGGCGATTCAGGCGCGGGGCGGCAACATCACGATTTCCTTCGGCGGCGCGGCCGGCCAGGAGGCGGCACTGACCGCGCCCAATGCCACCGCGCTGCAGGCCGAATACCAATCGGTGATCGATCGCTATCACGTCACCTCGATCGACTTCGACATCGAGGGTGCTGCCGAGCTCGACCAGCACTCGCTCAGTCTGCGCAACCAGGCGATCGTCGGACTCGAAGCGGCCAATCCTGCCCTGAGGGTCTCGTTCACCCTGCCCGTGCTGCCGACCGGCCTCGACGCCAGCGGCCTGGCCGTGTTGCAAAGCGCCAAGAACGCCGGCGTGCGCATCGACGTGGTCAACATCATGACGATGGATTACGGACAGTCGGTCGACAACAACGGCCAGATGGGACAGAACGCGATCGCCGCGGTGATCGCGACGGAGAAGCAGCTCGACACGCTCGGCCTCAATGCCAAGGTCGGCGTCACGCCGATGATCGGCGTCAACGACATCGCCTCGGAGGTCTTCACCCTGGCCGACGCCCAGTCCCTGGTGAACTATGCCAAGACCGATCCCAGGCTGGCGCTGCTCGCCATGTGGTCGGTGGCGCGGGACAACGGAAACTCCGCCGGCGCGCACTACGCCTCGCCCGACAGCAGCGGCGTAGCGCAGCAGCCCTACCAATACGCCGGTATCCTGCATCAGGTCGACCGCCAGAGCTGACATCTGTCGAAGCCCCGCGGCCACCCTTGAAGACCCGGCCGAGCACGCGTTTCGCGGGAGGCGCTGACTCGAGAATCTGCTTCGATCTCCGACCAGCCCTCAGCGATACGCGATGGAGGCCGCATAGAAGGCGGCCAGCCGATCTATCTTCGCCCGCTCGACCAGCGTCACGG
>CAZHQA010000024.1:0-28064 GCA_964533955.1 uncultured Reyranella sp.
GATCGCGTCGATTGTCGTTGCGGCGGCGAGCGAGTTCCTGACCCGCGGAATCGTAGACCACCAACATGCCGGACATTTTGGAGTCGATCCGCTGAGCCCAGCAGTCCATCAAGACGCGCTGACCTTTCTTGGCCTGAAACTTGAACCAATCGCCCGTCTCGCCATCCGAGAAACCATTGATGACGGTTCCAAGCTTGATCTCGATCGCCTCTATCGCGAGTCCAATGTTCCAGGCGTGCTGGAGGCGCTCGATCGCGACCTCATCGGGTTGTCCCCCGTAAAGCGGCGGATTCGCGAGATTGCCGCATTGCTTCTGGTCGAAAAGCTCCGGCAATCGATCGGCTTAGAGGCCGAAGCTCCACCGCTGCACATGAGCTTCACAGGTAACCCGGGCACCGGCAAGACGACCGTTGCGGCGCGCATGGCGGTTATCCTGCACGGCCTGGGTTACGTGCGGAAGGGGCAGCTCGTGGCCGTGACGCGTGACGACCTGGTGGGGCAGTTCATCGGGCACACTGCGCCCAAGACCAAGGATGTCATCAAGCGTGCGATCGGTGGCGTACTATTCATCGACGAGGCATATCACCTGCACCGGCCGGAGAACGAGCGGGATTACGGCCAAGAAGTGGTCGAGATCCTGCTCCAGGTCATGGAGACCCAGCGGGCCGACCTTGTGGTCATCTTCGCGGGCTACAAAGACCGCATGGCAGCGTTCTTTGAGTCCAATCCGGGCATGGCTTCACGGGTGGCTCACCACATCGATTTCCCAGACTATTCCGATGAAGAGCTGTTCCAAATCGCCGGCCTCATGCTGACGCGGATGCGGTATGTGCTAAGCGAGGAAGCCGTGCCCGTCTTGCGCGAGTACATCGCGCAACGTCGCTGCCAGCCAAACTTTTCCAACGCGCGATCGATCCGCAACGCGCTCGATAGGGCGCGACTGCGGCATGCAAATCGCCTGTTCGAGCATCGCGATACTCTGCTGTCGCCGACATCCCTCTCCACCATATCGCCCGAGGATTTCCTCAGCAGCCGCGTGTTCCAGTCCGGCTGGGCAGCTTCTCGTAGGGCTCAATTGTCCGAGGAAAACCCAAAATGACGAAGCTTCAGGCACTTCTATTCGATGTCGATGGCACGATCGCCGACACCGAGGAACTGCATCGGCAGTCTTTCAACTACGCTTTCCTTCGCTCCAACCTCGATTGGGAGTGGAGTCCAGCACTTTACGCGGAACTTTTGGCAATTTCCGGGGGGCGTGATCGGCTGGCGGTTTACATTGAACGTCTCGACGTGCCAGCCGACGAAAAGGCGCGACTCCGCCAACTTATCCCCCACATTCATCACACCAAGACTTATGAGTTTGGCATGCGACTAGAAGAACGGTCAGTGCAGCCTCGGCCCGGTGTAGTTCGGTTGCTCGAGGGAGCGTCGGCGGCCGGGATCAAGATCGGCTTCGTGTCGACATCCGCCTGGACCAACGTCTCTACGTTGGTTGCGGCTGTCTTCGGATCGTCGACACGCTTCGAGATCGCTGCGATTGCCGGCGCCGACATGGTGGCACGCAAGAAGCCGGCTCCAGATGTCTATCAATTACTGATGAGTATGTTGCGGGTCCCGGCAGAGGCCTGCGTGGCGTTCGAAGATTCGGCCAACGGGGTGGCGGCGGCGCATGCCGCGGGCATTTTCGTCGTTGCGACGCCCAGTCAATGGACCGCGGGACAAGATTTCTCGCGCGCCGACCTGGTCCTTTCGACGCTGGGTGATCCGACCGCCATCGTAGGGGTCGGCGATCTAGTGCGTCTCGGCGGTGGCCGCTGGTTTGGCCTCGACGACGCTAGCGCCTCGCGCGCAGGGACGTCGTGAATCGGTGGGGCGCCGCGGCGACGCATTGCGACGCCAAAGGGGCTGCGCTCCCTTGAAGAAGCAATAAGGCGAGTGGGGGAGGAGTTCGTAGTGGCCGGTCGGAAGACCCTTGGGCAATTCCTCGATCAGGCAACGTTTGAAGATGCTGCATCGTCGTTGCAACTGCGGGCGCTGTTGCACGACCTCGCAGCCGCCTGCAAGGCGATTGCGCGTCGTTTGGGCGATGCGCCATTGCGCACCGCCAGTGCGCAAGGTACGCCAGCAGGCAAACCAAGCGGACGGCACCGAAGTGCTATTGTCGGAATTGATGATCGTCTTTCAGACGATCGACGACGCGTCTGGATCGCGCGATTGCGCTCTGGAGGAGGTAATGATCGCCGATCGAATGCGTGCCATCTCTACCGGGGTCGCTATCGGGCCGTGCTTCTTCCGGTCGACAGCCCGCCCAACGTCGAGGTCAATGCACCGGGAGGCACCATATTTTCCATTTTGCGCTCCGAGGTCGGTACGCAGCTTCTCCCCGAGGATGGTGTGCGGCGGGCCGGCCGCGCACATGTTTGTTCCGGCTATGCGATCCATGGGGCTTCACTCGTGCTCGTCTTGGCGCTCGAAGAGGGGGTTCAAGCGTTTGCTCTGGATCGGCAGAAAGACGAGTTCGTCCTGACACACACCGATTTGCGTATTCCGGCTGCGACGGACAGAATCGCAATTGACGCCTCCCGGATGCGCTTCTGGAATCCGCCCATCCGCCGTTACGTCGAGGAATGCCTCGCCGGCAAGGCAGGGCCTCGCGGCAAGGACTTCAACGCCCAGTGGCAGGGATCGATAGTCGTCGAAGCCCATCGTATTCTCATGCGAGGCGGCATTTTTGTATGCCCAGGTAACGATGGAAAGACTGAAGAACTGCGTCGGGACTGGCTCATGCAAGAAGCCAATCCCATCTCATTCGTCATTGAAAAGGCCGGCGGCCGGGCCAGTACCGGGACGACCCGGATCTTCGACATCAGGCAGACGGCGTCGTCTTCTCGGCCGGCACTGATCTTTGGCTCGGTCGAGGAGGTCGAGCGTCTCGAGGCCTACCACAGCGGACATTTCGCCGGCTCCTACGACGCGCCACTGTTCGCCGAACGCGGCTTGTTCAGGTCGTCGGTCTGAGCGCTGGCAAGTCATGTCGGTACGCCACCCCATCATCGCCGTCACCGGTTCTTCAGGCGCCGGCACGACGTCGGTGATGCGCATCTTCGAACAGATCTTTCGACGCGAGAACGTCGAGGCCGCGTTTGTGGAAGGGGACAGTTTCCACCGGTACGACAGGGCCGAGATGAAACGCAAGATGGATGCGTCGCGTTCCGACGGAGACGAGCATTTCAGCCATTTCGGACCACAAGCCAATCTCTTCGCCGAGCTCGAAGGTCTGTTCCGCAGCTACGGTGAGACGGGCAGTGGACGCAAACGGAAATATCTGCATGACGACGCGGAAGCGGCACCATACGGACAGCCCGCCGGCACTTTCACGCCATGGGAGGATCTGCCGGCCGGCACTGATATACTGTTCTACGAAGGGCTGCACGGCGCGGTTGTGGACGGTGGGACCGATGTCGGTCGCCATGTAGACTTGCGTATCGGCGTGGTCCCGGTGATCAATCTCGAATGGATTCAAAAGCTGCACCGCGACAAGGCCGTGCGCGGCTACACTACCGAAGGCGTAACAGACACAATCCTGCGGCGCATGCACGACTATGTGCACTACATAGTGCCCCAGTTTTCGCGAACCCATATCAATTTCCAGCGCGTGCCTGTGGTCGACACCTCCAACCCGTTCATCTCGCGCCACGTGCCGACTCCGGACGAAAGCCTGCTTGTGATCCGGTTCGCGAACCCTCGCGGCATCGATTTTCCCTACCTGCTTTCCATGCTGCACGATTCTTTCATGTCGCGCCCCAACACAATCGTGTGTCCCGGTGGCAAGATGGACCTCGCTTTGCAGCTCATCTTCACGCCGATGATTTGGCGGCTGATGGAGCGGCGCAAATAGATCCGCAGAAGATGCATCTAGCGTGAATTACTTCTTCGCTGACGGCAGCGCCGTCGACATGATTCTCGCGCTCATGCTGATCGAGGCCTTGGTACTCGCTGCTTATCGTTGGCGAACGCGCCGTGGCATCGCCATAAGGGACCTAGTCGGCATGCTGCTCGCCGGCGCCTTTCTCCTGCTCGCACTACGGGCTGCCCTTACCGGCGGGTCGTGGAGCCAGATTGCGGTCTGGCTTCTGGCAGCGTTGATCGCCCACCTCGCCGATCTCGCCCGGCGGTGGCGCAACTAGCTCTGGATGGATAGCCATCGGTCACTGATCGACGGTAGGGAAGGTCACCGCTACGCCCCAGGCGATGGCGAGCGCCGTTGCCAGCGCGCCGACCAACGGATGGTTCGTTCGCCGATAGATCCAAGTGCTGAACAGGCCATATATAACGAAGCAAATCAGGATTGCCGGCACGATAATGATGAGGAAAAAAAGCTTATGGACGTTGAGACCGACCGCTATCAGCAGCGACGCCAGGAAGCACACCTTGGTGACGATGTACGCCCCTCGTCGGGGGTGAGCCCCACGGGTCACGTATTCGTCCGAGGCGAAGTATGGCAGGGCGCCGCAGAGCATGCCGAAAACAAGTGGAAGGCGTGCGGGAGTCGGCCAATAGCTGGTCACGAACCAGTCCGTCGGAACGGCGATGGCGGCAAGGCAGTAGGTGGCTGACGCCAGCGCGGCGACGGTAAACTTGCCGTAGTCGACAGCGGCTGTGCTGCCGGAAGATCGTTCGCGGGCGAAGAACCGGTGGGCGGCGAAGGTCAGCAGTCCATATGTCCCAAAGTGGGCGGCGAGGTAATCACCGAGAAGAATGGGCAGGAACGCTATCGGCAGCTTCCACAGGATCAGTGGCGTGAGCACCGCCGGAATCAGTGCGACGGCGAGTAGCCGCGGCCACGTCGGCGTGGTGCCAAGCGGCGTGGCGGATACTTGCGGAAGCAGAAACGACAGCGGCCAGGCCAATACGACGATGCCGAGAAAGAGCAAGCCCAGCCAGGGTCCGCGGCGATCCAGGAATTCGTCATCGGACCTGCCGGATGCTTCGTTCAGCCACGCAAGCGCCTCGGCCATGCTGTCTCGATTGTAAAG
Organism: uncultured Reyranella sp.; assembly: GCA_964533955.1. Taxonomy (GTDB): domain Bacteria; phylum Pseudomonadota; class Alphaproteobacteria; order Reyranellales; family Reyranellaceae; genus Reyranella. The sequence goes on from CAZHQA010000024.1 coordinate 5,037, forward strand.
GACGCCAATATGTTCGGCGCCGTCGGCCAATGCCAGACGCCGTGCGGTTCCATCGGCGAAGCTGCCATAGGTTGTGCGTTCTCGGGCCGACCCGCCAGCGACCATGTTGACGAGGCGATAGGCCTCATCGAGCAGGAACGCGGGCTCGAGCGCCCCATCAATGATCAGAAGGTTGCGCGGACTGGAAGCGGTTACATCGCGTGAAAACAGCGAAACCGCGATGGTTGCCATGATGGACGGGTGAGCCTGAGCATAGCGTACGACTATGTCGGAAGCCATCGAATGGCCGAGTAGTGCGACGCGACCATCACCGCCGTGCAGATCTCCAACGAACGATACTACCTGATCGAGAGCAGCAAGCAGAGCCTGCCCGCTCGCGTCTGGATCGACCATTCCGCCGCGCAACGGCGCTGTGTTTCGTGCATGGCCAGGAAAGTCGAATGTCACCGCCGTGTAGCCATTGCGGGCGAGCGTGACCGCAAAAGGCTGCATCATTTGCTGTGAGCCAGCGAAGCCATGGCAAATGATTACTGTCGGCGCCGGTTTCGTCGCCTGCGGCTGGTACACGGTCACAGGAATCGCGCCAATATACGTGCGGACAATGTTGAGACCCGTTGTGCTCGACGTGAGCTGCAACAGCGCCAGCACGATTGCCATCAACGCCGCGACTGTTAAGGTTCGACGCACCATCCGGAGACGGTATACGATGAAGCAATCATCACAAGCGAGCGATCCCGTGGGGCCATGGGCGGTACCGTGACCGAGCCGACGGCAATGCGGTCCGTTTTTCCGTTCGCTGCCATTGTCGGCCAGGAGGAGATGAAGCTCGCCCTGCTGGCTGCGGCTGTCGATCCGACGATTGGCGGTGTGATGGTTTTTGGCGACCGCGGCACCGGCAAGTCGACAGCGGTCCGGGCGCTTGCCGCCTTGTTACCGCCCATGCGGATCGTCGAGGGCTGTAGCTATGGCTGCGACCCTGATGATCTGGCAAAGCTGTGCCCCGACTGTCGGAAGCGATCGGCGAGCGGCAAGTTGAAAGCCAGGATGGTCCCGGTGCCGGTGGTCGACCTGCCCCTAGGCGCCACCGAGGACAGGGTCGTGGGCGCCCTCGATCTGGAAAGGGCGCTGACCCAGGGCATAAAGGCTTTCGAACCGGGGCTACTTGCCCGTGCACATAGAGGCTTTCTTTACATCGACGAGGTGAACCTGCTCGAGGACCATCTCGTCGATCTGCTGCTCGATGTTGCGGCGTCCGGTGAGAACGTGGTCGAACGGGAAGGGCTCAGCGTACGCCATCCGGCCCGGTTCGTTCTTGTCGGTACCGGCAACCCGGAGGAAGGCGAGCTTCGCCCACAGCTTCTCGATCGCTTCGGGCTGTCGGTTGAGGTCAAGTCCCCGGAAGATCTTGCAACGCGAGTGAGCGTGGTGCGCCGGCGAGACGACTTCGAACGTAATCCGGAGGCGTTCCAAGCGACGTGGCACAAGGAAACTGCAAAGCTGCGCAAGCGCATTATCGCGGGCCGGCGCCGGCTGCCGAATGTCGATTGCCCGGACGCGGCGATCGAGACAGCAGCCCGACTGTGCATGCAACTCGGGATCGATGGTTCACGGGGTGAGTTGACTCTAGTGCGCGCTGCCCGCGCCGTGGCGGCACTCGACGGCGATCTTTCTGTTGACCACCATCATTTGCGCAGGATTGCGCCATCGGCGCTGCGCCACAGGTTGAGGCGGGATCCCCTCGATGAGGCCGGTTCGAGCGTGCGAGTCGAGAGGGCGCTCGGAGAGGTTTTCGGCACATGACGGTGCCAAAGCTATCCGTGCCAGAGAGGTCGGATGCACTTGCGGCGGCGCTGTTTGCCATCGATCCCGCCGGTTCTGGCGGCGTGGTGTTGCGGTCCTCTTGGGGGCCAGCCCGGGACGAATGGCTGGCGTACCTGCAAGCGATGCTGCCGCCGGATGCGCCGGTCCGTCGCGTTCCAGCCAATGTTACCGACGATCGCCTACTCGGAGGCCTCGATCTTGCAGCCACGCTTCAGGCGAGGCGGCCTATCGTCGAGCGCGGCCTTCTGGCGGAGGCCGATGGCGGGCTGGTTGTCGTGCCGATGGCCGAGCGGCTGGCGCCGTCGGCTGTCACGCACTTTGCGACAACCCTCGATCTTGCCTGCGTGGTGCTGGAGCGGGATGGGATTACTGCCCGTCCGGCGGCGCGGATTGGCCTCATCGCCTTTGACGAAGGCGTGATGGACGATGAGGGCGTTGCCGCCGCGCTGCAGGATCGACTGGCCTTTCACGTCAACCTTCCACACAGCGCGACTGATGAAGTGCTGGACGCCTTGCCCGATGCTGTCGAAATCTCGCGGGCGCGACGCCGGTTGGCGGGCGTCGTGTGTAGCGAGAAGATCGTCGAGGCGCTCTGCGAGGCGGCCATGGCGCTGGGGGTCGCGTCCCTCCGCGCTCCATTTCTCGCGCTTCAGGTGGCGCGTGCCAGCGCCGCGCTGCACGGCCGCGGCCATGTTGGCGACATTGATGCGGTCATAGCGAGCCGCCTCGTGCTGTTGCCGCGTGCGACGCGGCTGCCGCCGAACGCGGCGCCGCCACAGCAACAGGATGAGCGTACCGATCAGTCCAGCGAGCCAACGCGGTCGGGTCACGATGAGGGCCGCGACGAATCGCCAGAAATCGAGCAACCGCTTGTCGACATGATCCTCGCTGCTGCCCGTGCATCGATGCCGGCGCAAATCCTGGCCAACCTCCAATCGTCGCGCCTGGCCCCGGCGCGCAAATCGACACTTGGCAAGGCGGGTGCGGTTTCTGGATCGATGCGGGGCGGCAGACCTGTGGGCATTCGTCGAAGCGATCCGGGTAGAAGATTCCGGATCAATGTCATTGAGACCCTGCGCGCGGCAGCACCCTGGCAGGTGCTGCGCGGCGGCGCTGTGGGACCTTCCCGCCTCGAGATAAGGCGTGACGATTTTCGCGTCACCCGCTTCAAGCAGCGTGCCGCAACCACGACGATCTTTGTGGTCGATGCGTCGGGCTCGTCGGCGGCCAACAGGCTGGCTGAAGCCAAGGGTGCGGTCGAACTGCTGCTGGCCGAGTGCTACGTACGACGTGACGAGGTCGCACTTATCGCCTTTCGCGGTCGCCGCTCCGAGATAGTGCTACCACCGACCCGATCTCTGGTACGCGCCAAGCGATGCCTTGCCGGATTGCCTGGCGGCGGCGGCACCCCGCTGGCCTCGGCGATCGACATGGCAGGCATCTTGGCGGGCTCGATCCTGCGAAAGGGGCGGTCGCCTGTGATCGTTCTTCTAACTGACGGGAAGGCGAACATGACCCGTGATGGTACACCGGGAGCGGCCCAGGCCGAGCGGGAGGCGATTGCCGCCGCTCGCGTCTTTCGGTTGGCCGGGCTGAGATCGCTCGTCGTCGATAGCTCGCCGCGTCCACGACCCGCAGCCGAGCAGCTCGCGAAGGACATGGGTGCTCTGTATTTGCCCCTGCCCTACGCCGGCTCGAAAGAGCTCTCCAATGCAATCCGAGCGTCAGTAAAGAGCGCGCGAACCGTGTGATGAAGCCCCTGCGCCCTGCTCTACGACCGGCACTCTCCGGAGAGCGGCGGAATCTTCCGACCGCGGCAGGCCAACTCAGCTACTATGTCGCCGGGCCTGATGTTGTGGCTGCGACGCGGCCGCTTCTGCTGATTCACAGCATCAACGCGGCTGGCTCGGCCTACGAGATAAAGCCGATCTACGATCACTATCGCCAAACACGCCAAGTCTACGCACTTGAACTACCGGGTTTCGGCTTCTCCGATCGCCGCGACGTTGAATACACGCCGCGCCGGATGACGGACGCGATTCATGCGATCGTCGAAGAGATAGCTCGGCGACATGGCGGCGTGACGGTTGATGCTCTGGCTCTGTCGCTGTCGTCGGAGTTCTTGGCGCGCGCCGCGGTTGAGACGCCGCAGGCCTTCAGGACCCTCGCCCTTATCAGCCCAACCGGCTTCAGTCGGAAGGGCCCGCGCTACGATCCGCCGGGTACAACGCGGGGCATGCCGGGGATGCTGCGTTTCCTAAGGTTTCCTCTTTGGAATCGCCCGCTTTACTGGCTACTCACGACGCGCCCGAGCATACGCTATTTTCTGCGCAGGACTTGGGGTTCGGTGAATATCGACGAAGGTCTTGCCGATTATGATTTTGCCACGGCCCGCGAACCCGGTGCGCGTCACGCGCCGTATTTCTTCGTTAGCGGTTTTCTGTTCAGTGGCGACATCGGCAGCATCTATGACTGCGTGCAACTGCCAGTGTGGCTTGTTCATGGCATGCGGGGAGACTTCGTCGACTACACCCACGCCGCGACGGTCGATCAAAGGCCCAACTGGTTGCGACAGGTGTTTCCGACTGGTGCCTTACCGCATTTCGAGAGGCCGGATGGCTTCATCGCGGCGTACGACGTGTTCTTGGCCCGGCAACCGTGAGCGACGTGCTCTCTTGGGAGCGCGATGGCGCTGACTGGCCGAACCGAGAGGCCAGTCAGTTTGTGGTTTCTTCCGGGTTACGGTGGCACTTGCAGCGACTGGGTAAGGGGCCGGTGCTGCTTCTCTTGCATGGTACGGGAGCGGCGACACACACCTGGCGTGATCTTGCACCTTTGCTGGCCAGCAGGTTCACGACAATCGCGCCTGATCTGCCAGGCCACGGCTTCACCAACCCCCTCGATGCCAAGCGGCTCTCCTTATCGGGTATGGCGACGGCAGTTGGCGATCTTCTCCAGACGCTGGAACTGACGCCAAGCCTGGTGGTTGGTCATTCAGCCGGCGCGGCGGTGCTCGCTCGCATGGCCCTCGATGGCCACATCGATCCGGTCCGCATCGTTTGCCTGAACGGAGCGCTGCTACCGTTTCGCGGCCTGGCCGGTCCGTTCTACGCGCCGCTGGCCAAGCTGCTGGCGCTCAATCCGCTGGTCCCCCGGCTCTTTGCGATGGGCGCGAACAGCCCCTCCGCCGTTGATCGCCTAATCCGCAATACGGGGTCTTCGGTCGATGCGACGGGGCGCGACCTCTACCGCAGGTTACTGCGCAGCCCGGCCCATCTCGCCGGGGCCCTAGGCATGATGGCGAATTGGGATCTCGCGTCCCTGGAACGGGATCTGCCGCGCCTTGGCCAACGTCTCGTTCTCGTGGCGTGCGGTGAAGACGGTGCTATTCCAGCTACCGAGGCATTCCGTGTGCGCGACGCGGTGCCGGGTGCAGAGGTGACATATCTGCGCAAGCTCGGTCATCTTGGCCACGAGGAGCGGCCTCACTTATTCGCCGACCTCGTCACCAGCGCTGCCATCGCAACCGGAATCCTCACCGCCGGCTAGAACTGCGCTGAAACAAATACAGCTTGTATGATCTGTCTAGTTATATTTACATATGACTGTCAGATGAAAGTGACACTCCCTACGGCCAAAGCTTGCGGCGACAACGGTACGACGTCTGCGCCTCATGCTGTCGTGATCGGCAGCGGTTTCGGGGGCCTGGCCGCCGCGGTCCGCCTCGGCGCGCGCGGCTATCGCGTAACGGTGCTCGAGAAGCTAGATGCGGCGGGTGGTCGAGCGTATGTGTTTCGCCAGGACGGCTTCACCTTCGATGCCGGTCCGACGATCGTCACCGCACCATTCCTATTTGAGGAACTGTGGGCGCTGTGCGGCCAGACATTGGCCGACGACGTCGACTTACGCCCGGTGTCGCCATTCTACCGCATCCGCTTCGATAGCGGCGAGGTCTTCGATTACACCGGCGATGCTGCTGCGATGCGGGCCGAGGTGGCGCGCTTTTCGCCGGCGGATGTCGCCGGATACGAACGCTTCATGCAGGCCAGCGAGGAAATATTCCGAGTGGGCTTCGAGCAGCTTGGCCATGTCGGCTTTGATTCGTGGCGTGACATGGCGGGAATCGTGCCCGAGATGTTGCGGTTGCAAAGCTACCGGTCCGTTTACGGACTGGTTTCCAAATTCATCGCCGATCCGCGGCTCCGTGTCGTGATGAGCTTCCATCCATTGTTGATCGGCGGCAATCCCTTTGCGGCGAGCTCGATCTACGCGCTGATTGCCTTTCTGGAACGGCGCTGGGGGGTGCATTTCGCCATGGGCGGGACAGGCCGCCTCGTCGATGGCATGGTTCGGCTGATCGACGGGCAGGGCGGCGATGTCCGCTACCGGTCCGAGGTGAAATCGATCACGGTAAGCGATAGGCGGGCGACCGGCGTGCGTCTGTCGTCGGGCGAGGTCATCGACGCCGACATCGTGGTGTCGAACGCATGCTCGGCTTGGACTTACCGCTACCTGCTGCCGAGGACGGCGCGACGCCGCTGGACCGATCGGCGAATCGACAAGGCGCGCTACTCGATGAGCTTGTTCGTCTGGTACTTTGGCACCAAGCGCCGCTATCCCGATGTGGCGCATCATACGATCGTACTGGGGCCGCGTTACCGCGAGCTGTTGAAGGACATCTTCGACCATCACAAGCTTGCGTCGGATTTCAGCCTATATCTTCATCGGCCAACCGCGACCGATCCCTCCCTCGCGCCGGACGGATGCGATGCCTTCTACGTACTGTCGCCGGTCCCCCATCTCGGCAGCGGCACCGACTGGAGCAAGACGGCCGAGAGCTACCGACGCGCTATCGCCCGACGCCTCTCGGAAAATGTGCTGCCTGATCTCGAGCAGGAGATTGTCACGTCGCGTGTCATGACTCCGCAGGATTTCCAGGATCGACTGCTGTCGTTCCGCGGAGCAGGGTTCGGTCTTGAGCCGGTGCTCACGCAGAGCGCCTGGTTCCGGCCGCACAATCGCAGCGAGGACATCGAGAATCTTTATCTCGTCGGGGCAGGTACGCACCCGGGGGCCGGAGTGCCCGGCGTGCTGTCGTCCGCCCGAGTTCTCGATTCAGTGGTGCCCGATGCGCGTGCCTTCGCCTGACATCGATGCCCGCGCCGACCTAGCGGCCTGCCGTGCCACTCTTCGGCATGGCTCGCGTACTTTCTTGGCCGCCTCCATGCTTCTGCCGCCAAAAGTAAGTGACGCAGCGTGTTCGCTTTACGCGTTCTGCCGAGAAGCCGACGACGAGATCGACTTGGGCGACGACCCTGCGGCAGGTCACGCAAGCCTCACTGAACGACTTGGTCGCATTTACGACGGACGGCCTGGGCTATCTCCCGTCGATCGGATGCTGATGCTGGTCGTCAGGCAGTACGGTATTCCCCGGGACCTCCTACTAGCCCTGCTGGAGGGGTTCGCGTGGGATGCGTCCGGGCGCCAGTATGACTCGGAGTCCGACCTACTCGCCTATGCCAGCCGCGTCGCCGGATCGGTTGGAGTGATGATGGCGCTTCTGATGGGGCGGCAAGCCCCGCCCATTCTCGCGCGCGCTGCGGATCTCGGTATCGCCATGCAGCTCACGAATGTCGCTCGGGATGTCGGCGAAGATGCCAGGGCTGGTCGTCTATATCTGCCGCGTCTGTGGTTGCGGGAAGTTGGTGTCGACCCCGACGCTTGGCTCGAGAATCCTGTCTTCGATGAGGCGATCGGTTCGGTCGTGTCCCGTGTGCTTCAGACGGCGGATGTGTTGTATCGCCAAGCCGACGCCGGCATTGTCCGGCTTCCGCTCCGGTGTCGTCCCGGCGTGAAGGCGGCGCGGACCCTCTATGCGGCGATTGGAGACGAAATAAGGCACCGCGGACTGGACTCGGTTTCGGGTCGCGCCTTCGTGCCGCTATCCCGCAAGCTGGTGCTGCTCGGCAGCTCCATGATCGACCATTTTCTCCCGGTACATTCGGCGGATGCCCCTCCACTTGCCGAAGCACGGCATCTGATCGATGCGGTGGTCGCTGCACCGACCCCGACCATGGAGCAAGGCATGGGGTCCCGATTGATTTGGCTGATCGACCTGTTCGACCGCCTTGAGAGGCGGCAGCAATACCGGTCTGGCTGGGCCCGTCCGCCGCACTCCGTGTCCGCATAGGTAGCCGATCGACGGTAGTGTCGGACCGGGAATGGGGATGTCATCGTGGAGTTCGGCTGGCTCGGTCTCATCGAGATGTTCGTCGTGCTCACGTTTGCATTGGCGTGGGGATGTCTCGAACTCTACACGCTGCGGCTCGACAAGCGTCGCAACGAAGAAGATAAGCGCGCCGCAGGCGAAGAGCAGAAGCGGGACAGCATGTGAGGTCGCAGCGTGTGATTACCGCCATACACGTGGCATGCGGAAGGGGAGTAGGGCCTGTACCCAGTGTGTCCTGAAACGATCAAGCGACAGCGACTCGTGCACCGCGACCGTAGACTCGCCGAGCAATCGTGTGGCGATCAAGGAGCGCGCATAAAACGGCGCATCCTCGAGCGTACGGATGATCGTTGCGCTATGGCCGCCATCGGCCCTCGTGCTACGTCTGATCCGCCACTTCGTGGACGGCATCTGCGCCTCGGGCGGCATCTCGAATTCGTGTACCCCGCCGTGGCGGTCAAAACGAAGTGCCAGCGATAGCGGATTGCCGTCTCGGCGGACCACGTCATACAGCACGGCCGTATCGGGGCCTTTCGGAGCGCGCGACCAGGCCCATCTCGAGAAACTCGCTTCGAGTGGCAGGGCACCGTCGTTGCTGTCGACATACCCGTTTCCGGACCAACTCAGCCCCGGGCTCACCAACTCGACCTCGACACGCGCCGAGGGGGCAACAGGCTGCCAGTGGTGCTTGCCATGGAGGTCGAGTGCAAACGTCCGATCGGCGAGGGCCTTCGGAGTAACACGAATCTGCCCACGCAGCGCCGTGGGAAAGGGAACCGTGGTTTCCGCGATCGAGATAGAAAGCTCCTGCCCGTTCCATGACAGAAGACTGGGGCCGATCGCGAGTGAATCCTTCGTGCGATGAACCGCGCTGCGCCGTCGCTCGGTCATCGCCCAGCGGTTGCCGTTCTTGCGGTATAGCGCGACATTTAATGCGCAGTGGTCGAGCGGGTCGCTGACCCGCCGGCGACGCGCACTGGCATAGTAGGGGGAAAACACGCTGCCGATGAAAGCGATGACGACGAGTCCGCACTGCCCGTCGTCGCTCAACGCGTCGACATACCACCATGCGTAGCCGTCACGCTCGACCCGGCGATCGAAGCGAGGTCCGAAAGAAGCGAAGCCGCTGCCTGCTTCCCCGATAGCGCTACCATCGGCAGACCCGGGCCGGGATGCGTGCTCCCTCCCGTTAGATACAATCCCGGCATCCGCGTCCTCGCGCCCGGCCGGCGGAACGATGCCATCCATCCGTGCTGGGCTTGGCCATACAATGCTCCTCCAGTCGCTGGAAAAAGCCGATCGAAGTCGGTCGGTGTCGTGCGCACCGTCGTCTCGCTGCGGCGGTACACATTGAGGCCCGCCCGGCGCAGCAGGTGGAATGTTCGCTCTTCGCATGCGTCGATCTCCGATGTCGGGAGAGAATGCATGTCACCGGTTGGCGGTGCATTGACGAGACACAACAGCCGCTCGTCGCCGCTGAGGGCGACATCGTCGCGGTCGGTCCGGTCTTGTGCACAGACGTAGACTGTCGGCTCGACCGGTAGTCGCTGGTGCCGGAAGATGTTGTCGAACTCGGCCCGATAGTTTCCCGAAAAGAACACCGAATGGTGCAACAGTGGAAAGCCATCGGTCCTGGCGATCATTGCCCAGGTAATCGCCGATAACGAGCGGTTGCTGCGGGGTTGCGCGGGAATTGTTCCGGCGATGGCCTTGCCAAGCAGGCCACTCGCAACTGCCGCAGCGTCGGCATTGAGAACGACGGCGTCGGCAGCAAGTCGCTCGCCGCCTGCCAGACCCACACCCGTGGCACGGCCGTTCTTCACGAGAACTTCGCGCGCCTCGGCGCCGTAGCGGAATGCAACGCCCTGCAACGACGCCAACAACTCGATGGCCTGCGCAATCCGATACATGCCGCCCTCGACAGTCCATATGCCGGAGCGCTCGACATGGGCGATGACCATCAACGTGGCCGAAGCTGAGAATGGCGACGCGCCGCCGTAAGTGGCGTATCGGCCAAACAGTTGACGCAGCCGGCTGTCATGGAAGTGCTCTCCGAGCGCGTTCCATAATGTTGAGAACGGGCCGGCGCGCCACAGGGAGCCGATACCGCTAAGGCCGGCGTTCCGCATCAGGCCGGGCAGGTTTGGTCTTGAAGTGCGGATGAATGCCCTCTCGAGGACGTCAAAGCTCTGCCGCGCGCGTGCGCAGAAGGTCCGATAGCGCACTGCGTCCGACGAGCCGGCAAATCTGCCGATCGCGTCCACGGAACGCTCGATGTCGGCAAAAAGGTCCAACGGCTGGCCGCCGCTCCAGGCGTGACGGGCGAGGACTTCCAGCGGCCTGAGCTTGACGTGACTCTCGAGCGATGCACCGGCAAGGGCAAAGATCTCATCGAACACGCCACGCATGGTGAAGACGGTCGGCCCGGCGTCGATGCGAGCGTCGCCGATTGCGACCTGCCGCAGCTTGCCGCCGGGACATGCGGCGCGTTCGACTACCGTGACGGCGAGACCCTGGCGGGCGAGCAGCAGCGCTGCCACGAGACCGCCCATCCCGGCGCCGACCACCACAACGCGACCGGTTCCCACGTTCTGTGTTCCCCGCAAAGGCGATTGAGTTTCCTCTTGGAGTGTCTATAGTACGTTACAGATCGGATTGACAAACATACTTGACAGTCCGATTGCGCTGGAGGGGCCTGATGGACACCACCACCCGGATCGAGCACGCCTTAACGAATGCTATCGGGCAGGCGGAAAGACCAGGCTGTCCGCCCAAGCTCATTGCCGCCATGCGTCACGCCGTCTTTCCTCGGGGTGCTCGCATCCGCCCCCGACTTTGCCTTGCGGTGGCTATCGCCTGCGGTGACGATGAGCCGACGAGTTCGACGGCCGCCGCGGCCGCCATTGAGCTTCTTCACTGTGCCTCGCTCGTCCACGACGATCTCCCTTGCTTCGATGACGCCGATATCAGGCGCGGCCTGCCTTCTGTTCATCGGGCCTTCGGCGAGAGTTTAGCTGTCTTGACCGGCGACGCACTCATTGTGCTTGCGTTCCAGACCTTGGCGCGGGCCTCGCCGGTGCCACGCAACCTCGCCAGCCTCCTGCTCAGCATCAGCGCCGGTGTTGGTACGCCTAGGGGGATTGTTGCCGGCCAGGCGTGGGAATGTGAACCCATCGTCGACCTCTGCAATTATCATCGGCTCAAGACCGGCGCCTTGTTCGCTGCGTCTACGATGGCAGGGGCGGCCGCCGCCGACTCGGATCCGGCGCGGTGGCGTGCTCTAGGCGAAAAGATTGGCGAGGCGTTTCAGGTGGCCGATGACATCCGGGATGCGACTGCCACATCGGCCGAGCTCGGTAAGCCTTCTGGACGCGACTCCGCCCTCGGCAGGCCTAGTGCCGTGCAAGAGCTAGGGTTGAATGGTGCCCTCCAGCGCCTCGAGCAACTCGTCGGCGGTGCCATCGCATCAATCCCGCCCTGCCGCGGCGCCGCCGAGCTACGGTCCCTGATAATGCTTGAGGCGAAGCGACTCGTGCCCTCCAAGCTGGCGCAGCGTGCAGCTTGAACCGACTTCCGCGACAGATGGTTCCGAAGTCTCGCTGATCGCTGATTCTCGTGGTTCGTGGTGGCGCGACCGCTGGTGTGCGATACGCGATGACCTTCTGGCTAGTCGTCGCTTCCAACGCTGGGCCGCCGGATTTGCGGTAACGCGGCCCATTGCCAGGCGACGCGCGCACGACCTATTCGATATCTGCGCAGGTTTTGTTTACTCGCAGGTCATGTTCTCCTGCGTCCGGCTGCGCCTATTTCATATCCTGCGTGACGGGCCGCAAACGGCCGAAACATTGGCAGGTCGTCTATCGCTGACAATCGCCGCGACGCGGTGCTTGCTTGCGGCAGCGGCTTCGTTGCGCCTTGTGGAGAGCCGCGGTGCATCACGCTTCGGCCTCGGTGCGCTGGGCGCGGCGATCGTGGGAAATCCCGATATCGGTGCCATGGTCGAGCATCATGCGTTGCTCTACGCCGACCTGCAGGATCCGGTCGCGCTATTACGCGGCGAAATTCACACGACCTCGATCGGCCAATTCTGGTCCTACGCTCGTAGCAATAGGGCGGATGATGCATCCGCTGCGGAGGTTGCAGCCTACAGTTCCCTCATGTCTCTGTCTCAAGCCATGCTGGCGGACGATATCATCGACGCATACTCGTTCGCACGCCATCGCTGTCTCTTGGACGTCGGCGGGGGCGAAGGCGGTTTTCTCGCGTCCGTTGCCGCTCGGGCACCAAAGCTTCGGTTGTTACTATTCGATCTACCGGCCGTGGCGGCGCGAGCGGCGGAGCGGTTCGCCGCTTGCGGCATCGCTGATCGGGCTGAGGCGATTGGTGGCGATTTCCGTCGCGACGCCCTCCCGGGGGATGCCGATGTCGCTTGCTTGCTTCGGGTACTGCACGACCACGATGACCGCACGGCGATGGATATCCTGCGGGCAGTCCACAGGGCCTTGCAGCCCGGAGGCACTCTTCTGGTTGGCGAACCGATGTCCGACGACAAGGGGACCGACCCCGTCGGACCAGCATATTTCGGGTTCTACCTGCTAGCAATGGGGAGTGGCCGCCCTCTGCGGCCCGGCGAGATCGTTGAATTGCTGAAAATGGCCGGGTTTGGAGCTATCCAGCGCCGCTCCACCCGTCAGCCCATGTTGACGAGACTGATCGTCTCGAGGCGACTTTGATGGATCGGTGTTAGTTCATATTGACATGTATAAGTGTCAAGTTGATATTACACTACAGTCAATTTCCACTGGCCACGAAATGCAGACGCTCGCTGTCGTCGTCGAAAGGCCTGAACACTTGGTGCTCAGTCGTCTCACGTTACCTCCGCCAGGGGATGACGACGTGGTGGTTGACGTCGAGTGGAGCGCCATCAGCACCGGCACGGAGCGCTTGTTGTGGACGGGCCGCATGCCGGCGTTTCCCGGCATGGGCTATCCGCTGGTTCCAGGTTACGAGTCCGTGGGCCGTGTGGCTTCTGCCGGGCGCCGATTTGGCGAGCGTGTGTTCGTTCCCGGCGCTCGTTGCTTCGGTGAGATTCGCGGCCTGTTCGGCGGCGCCGCCTCCCGTTTGGTCGTGCCGGCAGACAAGGCTGTGGCCATCGACGAAGCCTTGGGTGAGAAGGGCGTGCTGATGGCTCTTGCAGCCACCGCCTATCACGTCACCTCACGAGGCGGCGCTGCGCCGCCGGATCTGATTGTAGGACACGGTGTGCTCGGTCGGCTGCTGGCGCGGTTGGCGTTAGCAGCAGGCGCGCCGCCGCCCACCGTCTGGGAACGCAATCCCGATCGTCGAACTGGGTCTGTCGGTTACGACGTGATCGATCCGGATTTGGACCCTCGTCGCGACTATCGCGTGATCTGCGACGTTAGCGGAGATTCTTCGATTATCGATAGCTTGGTTGGTCGCTTGGCTCGGGGCGGCGAGATCGTGCTCGCGGGCTTTTACAGCGAACGTATTGGCTTTGATTTTCCCGGCGCCTTCATGCGCGAGGCACGTCTGCGCGTCGCCGCCGAATGGGAGCCATCTGATTTGCACGCCGTCAAAGCCCTAATCGAGGCCGGCCGTTTGTCGCTGGACGGACTGATCACTCACCGCAGTTCGGCGAGCGAGGCAGACTCGGCTTACAGGACTGCCTTTGGCGATCCGGGATGTCTCAAGATGATCCTCGATTGGAGGGAATGCACATGAATGCCCAGCCAACCGCTAATCTCCTGGATCATCTGCGCGCCGAGGCGGCAGTTGAGCCCGAGCCGGTATCCACCGTCGCACCGACGAGCGCGACTCAAGTCATCGCGATCTACGGCAAGGGCGGTATCGGCAAGAGCTTCACGCTCGCCAATTTGTCCTACATGATGGCGCAGCAGGGCAAACGGGTCCTGCTGATCGGCTGCGATCCGAAGAGCGATACCACTTCGCTATTATTCGGCGGCCGGGCCTGCCCGACTATTATCGAGACGTCGTCGCGCAAGAAGAGCGCCGGCGAGGAAGTGAAAATCGGCGACGTCTGCTTCAAGCGCGACGGTGTGTTCGCCATGGAGCTCGGCGGGCCGGAAGTCGGCCGTGGATGTGGTGGCCGTGGCATCATCCACGGCTTCGAACTCCTCGAGAAGCTCGGCTTCCATGACTGGGGTTTCGACTATGTCCTGCTCGACTTTCTGGGCGATGTAGTATGCGGCGGCTTCGGCCTGCCGATCGCGAGAGACATGTGCCAGAAGGTGATCGTTGTTGGTTCGAACGACCTTCAGTCACTTTATGTCGCCAACAATGTGTGCTCGGCCGTCGAATACTTCCGCAAACTCGGCGGCAATGTTGGTGTTGCCGGTATGGTGGTGAATAAGGACGACGGGACAGGCGAGGCCAGCGCCTTTGCCGAACTTGCCGGAATACCTGTCCTGGCGTCGGTGCCGGCACACGACGATATTCGCCGCAAGAGTGCCAACTACGAGATCATTGGCCGGCCCGGAACGCAATGGGCACCGCTCTTCGAGGAGCTTGCGAAGAATGTCGCGCACGCACCTCCGATGCGACCCAAGCCACTGACGCAGGACGGCTTGCTTGGTCTGTTCAAGGGTGAGGCCGTGGGCCGAAACGTGATCTTACAGCCGGCCACCGCCGAGGATATGTGTGGCGGCACTGTCATTGAAAAACCGTCGCTCGAAGTCGTCTACGACACCGTGTGAGCTACCGCCAAGGGCCGGAACTAACGTGACAGCGCATTCTCCTTCCCTCGCTAACGACCCCCGAACATCGGCGGAAATCGTCTATGACGGATCGTCTGCGTCGCCGGCTGTCGCCGTGGCGTCGGTGGCGGCCGACGGTGCAGACTGTCACGCGGGGAAGGCTCGGATGCAGAGCGCGGCAGCTGCCGCCGGCAAAAGCGAAACCCTTGCGCGGTATGCCGTGGACTATCCCACCGGACCGCACGACCAGCCGCAGAGCATGTGTCCAGCATTCGGCTCGCTGCGCGTCGGGTTGAGAATGCGCCGCACGGCCACCGTACTCTCCGGATCGGCGTGTTGCGTCTACGGTCTCACCTTCACTTCGCATTTTTACGGTGCGCGCCGCTCGGTGGGCTACGTGCCGTTCAATTCGGAAACCCTGGTCACGGGCAAGCTTTTCGAGGACATCCGTGACGCTGTATTCAAGCTCGCCGATCCCGAGCTGTACGACGCAATCGTCATCACCAATCTCTGCGTGCCGACGGCGTCAGGTGTACCGCTTCAGCTGTTGCCCAAGGAGATCAACGGCGTTCGCATCATCGGTATCGATGTTCCGGGCTTTGGCGTTCCGACGCACGCGGAGGCGAAGGATGTGCTCGCGGCGGCGATGCTGAAATACGCCCGGTCGGAAGCCGAGCAGGGGCCCGTCCAAGCCCCGACCACGCCGCGTTGCGAGAAGCCCACCATCACCCTGGTCGGCGAGATGTTCCCGGGGGACCCGATCGGTATTGGCATGATGCTCGAGCCGATGGGCCTTGCGGCCGGGCCGGTCGTTCCGACGCGGGAATGGCGTGAGCTCTATGCCGCGCTCGACTGTGCCGCCGTGGCGGCAATTCATCCGCACTATACCGCGAGCTTCCGCGAGTTCGAAGCGGCTGGTCGGAAGATCTTGCCCTCGGCGCCGATCGGGTACGACGGTACGGCGGCTTGGCTTGAAGCGGTTGGCGAGGCCTGCGGCGTCGCGCGCACGAAGATCGATGCGACAAAAAACAGCGTGCTCGTGGCAATTCGTGGCGCGCTCTCGAAGATGCCGGTCCGCGCGCGGGTCACGCTTTCAGGCTACGAAGGTTCTGAACTGTTGGTCGCAAGGCTACTGGTCGAGAGCGGCGCCGACGTCCCCTATGTCGGCACGGCTTGTCCCCGCACCAAGCTATCGGACAATGATCGCGAGTGGCTCGAGGCCAAGGGCACGTACGTCCAGTTCCGAGCCTCGCTCGAGCAGGACATCGCGGCGATGGTAGAATTCAAGCCGGACGTCGCCGTCGGCACAACTCCGGTGGTGCAGAAGGCCAAGGAGATGGCGACGCCCGCGCTCTACTTCACAAACCTCATTTCGGCCCGACCCCTGATGGGGCCGGCCGGCGCGGGTTCGCTCGCGCAGGTCATCAACGCGGCAGCGACGGGCAAGTCGCGGATGGATGAAATGAACGCGTTCTTTGCCGGGGTTGGTACGGACGTCGCGGCAGGCATCTGGGAGGAAGTTCCACGTGATCGGCCAGACTTCCGAGCCCGCTTCCAGCAGCGCCTCAAAGTCCAGAAGAAAAAAGCTGAGGAGCCAGTGTAGTGCTGATCCTCGACCACGACCGTGCTGGCGGATACTGGGGTGCCGTCTACGTGTTCACCGCCATCAAGGGGCTGCAGGTGATCATCGACGGGCCGGTAGGTTGTGAGAACCTTCCGGTCACTGCAGTGCTGCACTACACCGACGCGCTGCCACCCCATGAGCTGCCGATCGTTGTCACGGGCTTGTCTGAGGACGAGCTCGGCCAACACGGCACCGAGAAGGCGATGCGACGGGCACACAAGACCCTCGATTCCGGTCTTCCGAGTGTCGTGGTGACCGGATCGATCGCCGAAATGATTGGCGGCGGGGTGACACCCGAAGGCACGGGGATTCAGCGCTTCCTGCCCCGCACCATCGACGAAGACCAGTGGCAGAGTGCAGACCGAGCGATGTACTGGTTGTGGAAGGAGTACGGGCCAAAGCGCGTACCGAAGCTCAAGGCGCGTGGCGAGGGCAAGAAGCCAAAGGTCAATATTGTTGGTCCGATCTACGGGCATTTCAACACCTACTCCGATCTCGGCGAAGTCCGGCGGCTGATCGAAGGCATCGGTGCCGAGGTCAACATGGTCTTCCCGCTGGGAAGCCATTTGGCCGATGTTATGAAGCTCGCCGACGCCGAAGCCAATGTCTGTATGTATCGCGAGTTTGGCCGCATGCTCTGCGAGGCAATGGAGCGACCCTATCTGCAGGCGCCGATCGGACTCCACTCGACGACGAAATTCCTCCGCAAGCTTGGACACATCCTCGGCCTCGACCCAGAACCGTTCATTGCGCGAGAGAAGCATACGACGATCAAAGCGGTATGGGATCTGTGGCGCTCGGTGACGCAGGACTTCTTTGCCACGGCGAGCTTCGCAATTGTCGCTAACGAGACCTATGCGCGCGGGGTGCGGCACTTCCTTGAGAACGAGATGGGATTGCCGTGCACCTTTTCGGTGGCCCGTCGGCCAGGCATTAAGCCGGACAACGAGGCCGTCCGCCAGGCCATCCGCGAGAAGCCTCCTCTCATTCTGTTCGGTAGCTTCAACGAGCGGATGTACCTGGCTGAGACCGGCGGGCGGGCAATCTTCATCCCTGCTTCGTTCCCCGGGGCGATCGTGAGGCGTCATACCGGCACGCCATTCATGGGATACTCCGGCGCGACCTACCTCATCCAGGAGGTCTGCAACGCGCTATTCGATGCGCTGTTCAATATCCTGCCGCTCGCCAGCGCGCTTGATAGGGTCGAAGCCACGCCCAGCCGCTTGCATCGCGAGCTGGCGTGGGATGACGACGCCAAGCGCCGCCTCGACGAGATGCTCGAGGACCATCCTGTTTTGGTGCGGATTTCTGCAGCCAAGCGGATACGCGACGCCGCCGAGCGTGAAGCGCGCAAGGTTGGCCAAGAGCGTGTCACCGTGGCGTGTGTTGCCGTTGCTGGTGCCGGCGTCACGGAGGGACGAGCAGCATGATCCATCCCGTGATCTCCTGTTACGCAATCCCAGCCGCGCGGGTCGGGCGCGGTAACGGCCGCAAGGCCAATCACTCGGAGAAAAGCTAGATGGCAGAAATGGATAGAGAAGGCGGCTCCCTTTCAGGGCTGACGCCAAATGAGGCGAGGGAGTTCCATGGAATATTCATGAGCAGCTTCATCGCCTTCACGGTGATCGCAATCATCGCGCACATTCTTGCTTGGATGTGGCGACCTTGGTTGCCACCGGCCAAAGGCTACAGCTCGCTGATCGACGGCACTGGTACCGCCGTCGCTTCACTACTTACCTACATCACATGATCGGAGGGTGATATGTGGCGTCTTTGGCTTCTATTCGATCCGCGGCGCACGCTGATCGCACTCTTCACCTTCCTGTTCGCTCTGGCACTGGTGATTCATTTCATCCTGCTCAGCACCGATCGATTCAACTGGCTCGACGGTCCGCGCGCCAAGGCGGGCGTCTCTCAAATGGCGCCGGCAGCCCCGAAATAGGAATGCCGTTCGACCACGACGGACGAGGCTCGGTTGCAACCGGGCCTCGTTCGATACCTCTCATGCCGTGAGGAGAACCGGCTTTTGCGGCCGGATATTCGGGAGCACCGACGATGGCGATGCTGAGCTTTGAACGGAAGTACCGGGTTCGCGGCGGGACGCTGATCGGCGGCGACCTGTTCGATTTTTGGGCTGGGCCCTTCTACGTCGGTTTCTTCGGCATCACGACGATCTTTTTCTCCTTCGTCGGGATCTCGCTTATCGCCTGGGGCGCGGCCCTTGGGCCAACTTGGAATCCCTGGCAGATCAACATTGCGCCGCCTGACATAAGTTATGGGCTCGCCCTTGCACCTCTACAGGCAGGTGGCCTGTGGCAGCTCATTACCATTTGCGCCCTTGGCGCCTTCGTGTCGTGGGCGCTGCGCGAGGTCGAGATCTGCCGCAAACTGGGCATCGGCTATCATGTGCCCTTCGCCTTCGGCGTAGCGATCTTTGCTTATTTTTCTCTGGTCGTGGTCCGTCCGGTACTGCTCGGCGCCTGGGGATTTGGCTTTCCTTACGGGATCATCAGCCACCTCGATTGGGTGTCGAACACCGGCTACCAGTACCTGCATTTTCACTACAACCCTGCGCACATGATTGCCGTGAGCTTCTTCTTCACGACTACGTTGGCGCTGGCGCTACACGGTTCGCTCGTACTATCCGCAGTCAATCCCGGCAGGGGCGAGTCAATCAAGTCGCCTGAGCACGAGAATACGTTCTTCCGCGATACGATCGGCTATTCGATTGGGACGCTCGGCATTCATCGGCTGGGGCTCTTCCTCGCACTCTCGGCAGCCTTCTGGAGCGCGATCTGCATCATCCTCAGCGGACCGTTCTGGACTCGGGGCTGGCCCGAATGGTGGACGTGGTGGCTCGATTTGCCGATTTGGCGATAACGCGAGGATAGTGTCATGGCCGAATACCAAAATATCTTCACGCGCATTCAGGTCCGCGCGCCAGCTTACCCCGGCGTGCCGCTGTCTCCTGGCGGCTGGGGCCGTCAGGGCAACGCTACCTTTGTGCATCTGTTCGGTCGTATCGGCGATGCGCAAGTCGGGCCGATCTACCTCGGATGGACCGGCGTGGCGTCGTTGATGTGCGGCTTCATTGCCATTGAGATCATCGGCCTCAACATGTGGGCATCGGTCAACTGGGACCCGATCCAATTCGTTCGCCAGCTCTTCTGGCTGGCACTCGAGCCGCCAGCACCGGCGTACGGACTGAGCATTCCTCCGCTGAACGAAGGCGGATGGTGGCTGATGGCGGGCTTCTTCCTGACACTCTCCATCCTCTTGTGGTGGGTGCGGATGTACAGACGTGCCCGCGCGCTGCGCATGGGCACTCACGTCGCCTGGGCGTTTGCGTCTGCAATTTGGCTATATCTCGTCCTAGGCTTTATCCGGCCGCTACTGATGGGCAACTGGGGCGAGGCGGTGCCGTTCGGCATATTCCCTCACCTCGACTGGACAGCAGCGTTCTCCATTCGCTACGGCAATCTCTTCTACAACCCGTTCCACATGCTTTCGATTGCATTCCTGTATGGATCGACGCTCCTTTTTGCGATGCATGGTGCGACGATCCTCGCCGTCAGCCGCTTTGGCGGCGAGCGCGAGATCGAGCAGGTGGTGGATCGCGGAACCGCTGCCGAGCGCGCGGCCCTGTTCTGGCGCTGGACGATGGGGTTCAACGCTACGATGGAGTCGGTTCACCGCTGGGCTTGGTGGTTCGCCGTCCTTTGTCCTTTGACGGGCGGTATCGGCATCCTTCTCACCGGGACCGCCGTGGACAATTGGTACTTGTGGGCCGTCCAGCACGGCGTCGCGCCCTCATACCCCGAGGTGTTCCCTCCCGTCGCCGACCCGGCGCTTGCACCAGGAGTGACGCGATGAACTTCCAAGGCGGCTTCGCACTGGCGATTCTCTCCGGGCTCGGCGTCGCGCTCGCTCTTACCTTTCAGCATCCTCCTATCGTGGCTGCGCAGAACGGCTATCGTGGCCTCGGCATGGTTGAGGTCGACACTGCACGCGACGCGCGCCTGCTGCGCGCGTCCGTCCAGATCCCGCCGGCTCAGGATCCTGCGCCCGCTACCGGTCCGCGAGCGACAGCCGAGTACAAGAACGTGCAGGTGCTCACGGACCTGAGCGTCGACCAATTTAACCGCGTGATGCTCTCCATTACAGAGTGGGTGGCGCCAGATAAAGGCTGTGCCTACTGCCACGCGGAGGGCGAGGATCTTTCGTCGGACAAGTTGTTCACGAAGGTCGTTGCCCGGCGCATGCTCCAGATGACGAGGACCATCAATGCCGCGTGGAAGCCCCACGTGGCCGACACGGGGGTGACCTGCTTCACTTGCCATCGTGGCGAGCCGATCCCCGCCAACATATGGTCCACAAATCCGGGGCGACCTCATGCAGCTAACGCCGGCAATCCGGCTGGGCAGAACCAGCCGGTTGCATCTAATGGCCACACCTCACTGCCTTTCGATCCGATGACGACGTATCTAACCGCACCCGGCAGCACGCGTGTGGTTTCGACGTCGGCTTTTCCGGGCCCGAACCCCCACACCATCAAGCAGACCGAAATGACTTATGCGCTGATGGTGAACATGTCGGACGGCCTAGGCGTGAATTGCACCTATTGTCACAATACCCGCTCGTTTACGTCGTGGGACCAGAGCCCGCCCCAACGCGCCATCGCATACCACGGCATCCAGATGGTCCGCGATCTCAACGCCAACTTCCTGACGCCGTTGCAGAGTCAGTTCCCGGTGGATCGTCTGGGTCCTTTGGGGGACGGCCCGAAGGTGAGTTGCGCAACATGCCATCAGGGTGTGTCCAAGCCACTCTTCGGAGTCAGCATGCTGAAAGACAATCCAGAGCTTGCCGGTCCGGCATCGCCGAGCAGGTAGGCCGGCCATCCTGAGCAGAGTTGGCATCTTGTTGAGGGTATGTTAGCGACGGACACGCACCCCTACTGTGGCGTGGCACGAGATGAATTCGACGCATCGACGTTCGACCGCGCTGTCTGACAAGTCACTGAGCATCGTGGCAAGAATGCGAAAGCGGACTCACGCGCTTCATGCTCACGCCGAACAGTCGGGCTATATATCCGAGATCTTTCACGGGCGCGGAAGCGCCAGCGGCTACACGCTATTCCTACGCAATCTCCTGCAGGCCTATCAAGAACTGGAACGTGGACTGGAGCGACATCGGGACTCGCCGATCTTCGCAGCGGTACCCTGGAGAGATCTTTACCGCGTGCCGGCAATGGAGCGTGACCTCCTGGCCTTGGCCGGGCCAGATTGGGAACGTTCAGTCGTTCTGCTGCCGTCGGCAATGAACTATTCGAACTGCGTGGCGTCGGCTGCGTCGGATGATGGCGAACGATTGATCGCCCATGCCTACGTTCGCTACATGGGGGACTTGAGCGGCGGGCAAGTGCTCAAGCGCCTGTTGAATAGCTCGCTCGGTCTCGGGCCGGCCGCGCTGTCTTTCTACGAGTTTCCTAGGATTGCTGATGCGGCCCGCTTCAAGGCGGATTTCCGTGCCGCAATCGATGCGGCGGCTCCCACGATCGTCGATGCACAAGCCGTCGTCGACGAGGCGGCAATGGCGTTCCAACTCAACATCGCACTATCTGAGGAGATCCATTCTGCGGTTCAGGCCACCGCCTGCAACATCGCGCTGGCGGGTGGCGCCGAGAAGGCCCCGTGAGATAACATCGTTCGTTATCTCTTTTTCTTTGACGTGCGGCTGGAGTGCAAGATCAGTTGTTCGAGGACCTCGGCCGCCCTCGAGACGGATGAATGAACGCTTTCCAGCATCTCCGGCATGCGAGCCAGGTCGACGCCGTCGGTGATTTCAAGTGCTGCGAGCTGAGCATTGTCCACGATAGACGACAGCAGGTTCTGGAAAACGAGGTCGGCCGCTGAGTCGAGCCGCACGCTGGTCAGGTGTTGGCGTTCGATAATGTTCTCCTGGAATCGGCTACGAGCGGCCTCCGCGGTCTTTCGCTCGGTAAGATCGGTGAAGAGGATCACAAACCCCAGGATTACCTCGGGTGTCGAAAACACGGGGTCGGCCCGCAGGAGCAGCGGTCTGGTAGAGCCATCTGGCATATCGAGCCGGACTTCAGCTCGCCAAGGTCCGCGTTGTGTCAGCAGATCGCGCAGCCGTCTGCGAACACCGTCGCTTTCGGCAAACAAGGGCGGCAGGTCGTCGATCCACTGCAGCCGCGGATGGTTGGCGGGCAGAAGTCCCTCGCATGCATCGTTGCACAACAGAATGCGACCATGGGCATCGGAGACGATGACGGGCAATTCGGCCTGCTCGACCTGATGAGTCGCGTGCTCGAGCTGGTTCTGGGCAATCAGCATGCGGACCGATCGGAATTGAAGGACAACATCCGACACCGTTTCGCCGATCAGCCGGGCGACACTCAGGTCCGCTGGCGTCCAGGGTTCCGAGGTGTTCTCTACGAGCTGATGCCATTGGGCGAAGGAGCGTCGCGGAGACAGTTCGGCCGGGTTGTTGCCGATGATTACCGGCTTCAGCGGATCGCCCCCCCAGGTGACAGTGCGTATTCGTTCGGGTCGGAACCAAATTAGATGTTCGCCCCGCGAACTCGACACCGTGGT
>CAZHQA010000024.1:28164-30756 GCA_964533955.1 uncultured Reyranella sp.
TTCGTTCGGGTCGGAACCAAATTAGATGTTCGCCCCGCGAACTCGACACCGTGGTCGATAGAACGCCACTGGCTACCGCCTTGAGCGCCGAAAATTTCGGCTCGTCGACGGAAAGCGATGCGGTTGCGACCACCGCGCCACGTTCCCGGCTTCTATGATCGAGCCAGGCCCCTATCTCCCTGAGTTCTTTTGTTCCCGGCACGTCGCCGACCGTATGGACCTGATCCTCAAATAGCAGAGCCGCTCCAGTCGCGCCTACGTATTGCAGTACGGACTTAGAGCCGTCAAACAGGGCAAGTTTCCAGTCGCCATCACGCGAGACCGCCTCGACCATCCTTTGCTCGAGACGTCGCACTGAGAGTTCGGCTTGCGCCTGCACGAAGCTTTCGAGGGCGGCGATCCGCGTTCCGATAGCTTCGGCGAGGAGTTCGCAGACCGCGCGGACCTCGAAGTGGGCAAATCGTGGAACGTAGTGATGGCAGGCGATGAGACCCCAGAGCTTGCCGCCCACCATCAGTGAAACCACCAGCGTCGCGGCGACTCCCATGTTCTGCAAATATTGAATGTGGATAGGCGACATGCTGCGCAGAAAGCACATCGACATGTCTAGGTCGCGCCCAGTGCTGGGCGATTGTCCGGGGCGGAGCGGGACTGGGGCGTAACTTACATCGACGAGGACACGTACCCGATTGCGCTCATAGAGCCGACGCGCGATTTGCGGAATATCCGAGGCGGGATAGCGGTTGCCTAAATATGCCTCGAGCTTGGGTTGACGCCTTTCGGAAAAGACCTCGCCATGCCCTTCGTCGTCGAAGCGATACACCATCACTCGATCATAGCCGGTAAGGTCCTTGAATATCTTCGCAGTCGCATCGCAAAGCGCTCGTAGCGACGAGGCCGCGAGGATGGTTTGCACCGCTCTTTCGACGTGTCGTGACAGGTCAACGGGTGGGCCCGCACGCTCCAGCTCGACGATGATGCCGCCCTCCGGCGGTCGATGCAGCAGCCCGTCGTATTCGAGCCCTGGCAGGCCGATCCGGCAGCGCACCGCACGCGGGATCCCGTCCAGCGGATCGCTGAGATGGGGCCTGACCCGCGCGGCAAGATCGCCCGGCAGGTCTTCCAGGGATTGGCCAATGACTTCGTGGCTGACCTGCAGGAATTCGGCCGCGTTGTCGCTGGCCTGTACGATTATGCGGTCAGGTTCACGAAGGACCAGTAACGCGCCATGTGGTTGGATAGACGCCGCGAACTGTATTTGCTCGCGCTCGCAGTTGGAAAGATCCGCCTGCCCAAACGCCGGCATCAGCGAGGCATCACCGATCGCTGCAGCAGGCGTCTGTTCAGTCGCTGGGTTCGCGGCCGCCCGAGGAGCGTTGTTCGAGACCATAACGCCTTAGCTTAGCATAAAGGCTCTGCCTGCTCAGGCCGAGTATTTCCGCGGCCGCGGTCCTGTTGCCGCCGGCCGTTTCGATCGCCGACTTTATGTGATAGCGCTCGATTACTCCCACCGTGTCGTCGACCAGCTTGCGCAGTGGCGCGCGGCCGATTTGGTCCGCGACAGGACCGAGGGCCGAGAGGAGGCGACCATCCTCAGGCGAAGCTTGCAACCGGCGGCCGACGTCGCGAATCACCATGCCGACATTGCGCGATTGGGCATCGGGTGTGCCTGCAACCGAGATTTCCACCGCGGTCTCCGTGCCAAGCTCGCCGTGAAGCGTCGTTGAAAACAGTCGCACCACGCGATGACGATGGAAGGTTGCCATCAGCACCGACAGATCGGCCCCCGGCTGCCAGAGCCAACGGGAGAGGCTTTCTCCAACCACCGATCCCATTGCACCTAGCTCGACCAGCTCAAGAAAGGCCCGGTTGGCGCGGCGGATCACGCCTTCCTCGTCGACTATCACGAAACCGTCCGGCGCATGTTCCACGACGTCCTCGATCGACACCGCATCCTGCCGGCGGCGATCGGGCTGGGCGGCGGATCCCACCGGGGCCAATTGCAGAAGGAAGGCTTGCCCGGTTTCCGCAGCGATGAGCGAAGCACGCAGCATCCAAGGCTTGCGGTCGAGGCCCACATGGACGAGTACGCCAGGCGCCTTGCCCTGTTCGCGAACCCGCTGGAGCATCGCTTGGCAGCCTTCGCGCTCTTGGGCGACGAGCTCCTGCAGGAATTCGTGGCCGTTGATTGCCTCTGGATCTTGGGAGGAAAGCCCCAGCGCCTGTACTGCGGCGGGATTTGCCTCGATTATCCGCAGGTTCGACGAGCGGATCAGCAAGAAAGCTTCGTTCGAAGCCTCAAAGAGCAACCGGTAGCGGGTTTCGATTTCCCGCCTCTTCCAGTGATCGCGCTCAATGGCCTGTTGGGCGGCGATCAGACGTGATTGTAGTTCAGCGACGGCTTGAAGATTCTTGCCGATCGCGATCAACCCGGCGCGTCCGCCGAGCATCAGCGTCGTGTATTCTACGGGAAGTTCCAGACCGCTCGGGAACCGTTGAGTGACTTGGCTAAAGGCGGAAACGCCGCGGGTCTTGGCGTCCTCCAACATGCGCCGGACCGTCGCGTCGGCGAACTCATCGTCGTGGTACCCG
>CAZHQA010000025.1:0-7704 GCA_964533955.1 uncultured Reyranella sp.
CCGCGAAAGGCATCAACCAAGACTTGGCGCTGCGCGTCTACACCACCCGCCTGCTGGGCGGCGATCCGAAGCTGGTGCTGCATGGCGGCGGCAACACCTCGGTGAAAACCAAGATGCCCGACATCACCGGCGAGCCCGTCGATGTGCTGTGCGTCAAGGGCAGCGGCTGGGACATGGGCACCATCGAGGCGCCGGGCCTGCCGGCGGTACGGCTGGCGCCGCTCAGGGAGCTGCACGGTCTGCAGGCGCTATCCGACGAGGACATGGTCAACGTGCAGCGCGCCAACCTGCTCGACTCGAAGGCGCCCAACCCGTCGGTCGAGACGCTGCTGCATGCCTTCCTGCCGCACAAGTTCATCGATCACACGCATTCCAATGCCGTGCTGTCGCTGACCGACCAGCCCGATGGCGCCGAACTCGCCGCCGATCTCTACGGCAAGCGGGCGGCGCTGGTGCCGTACGTCATGCCGGGCTTCGCGCTCGCCAAGAAATGCAGCGAAGTCAGCAACGCCAATCCCGGCGTCGAAGGTCTCATTTTGCTGAAGCACGGCATCTTCACCATGGGCGAGACGGCCGAAGAGGCCTATGGCCGCATGATCGACCTTGTGACCATGGCCGAGCAGCGGCTCGCCAGGGCGACGCGCAAGATCTTTCCGGGGGCCGCCCTGCCCTCAACGCCCGCCGGCGCCGCCGACGTGGCGCCGATCCTGCGCGGCCTGATGTCGATCCCGGCCAAGACCGGGGGCCGCGAGGCCGCACAGCGCTTCGTCTTCGAGTTCCGCAGCAATCCGGAGATCCTGGCCTTCGTGAACGGCAAGGAGATCGCACGCTACAGCCAGCAGGGGCCGGTGACGCCCGACCACGCGATCCGCACCAAGAACCTGCCGCTCGTCGTGCCGGCGCCGGAGGCCGGCAAGCTCGACGCCTTCAAGGCCGCGGCAAAAGCCGCGCTCGAGAAGTTCGCGGCCGACTATCACGCCTATTTCGCGCGCTACAACGGCAAGCAGATCGTGGCGAAGAAGGAGCTCGATCCCGTGCCGCGCGTCGTGCTGGTGCCGGGCGTCGGCCTGTTCGGTGTCGGCAACAGCGCAAAGGACGCCCGGATCGCCGCCGACCTCGCCGAGACCACGGTGGCCGTGATCGCCGACGCCGAGCGGCTCGGCACCTACCAGTGCATTCCCGAGCCCGACATCTTCGACATCGAATATTGGTCGCTCGAACAGGCCAAGCTCAGCGCCGCGGCCGAGAAGCCGCTGGCCCGGCGCATCGCCGTGGTCACCGGCGGCGCATCGGGCATAGGCGCCGCGACCGCCGCCGCGTTCGCCAAGGAGGGCGCCGAAGTCGTCGTGCTCGACCGAGATGTTTCCAGGGTGAGAGGCTTCGCCATCGCCTGCGACGTCACGAATCCCGCCGCCGTGCGCGCCGCCTTCGACGGGATCGCGGCGACCTATGGCGGTGTCGACATCGTGGTGTCCAACGCGGGCGCGGCCTGGCAAGGCAAGATCGGCGACGTCGACGAGAAAACCCTGCGCGACAGCTTCGAGCTCAATTTCTGGGCGCATCAGAGCGTGGCGCAGAACGCCGTGCGGCTGATGCGCGTGCAGGGGCTGGGCGGGTGCCTGCTGTTCAATGCCTCCAAGCAAGCGGTCAATCCCGGCCCCGACTTCGGGCCTTACGGACTGCCCAAGGCCGCCACCCTGTTCCTGTCGCGCCAGTACGCGCTCGATCACGGCGCCGAAGGCATCCGCTCCAACGCCGTCAACGCCGACCGCATCCGCTCGGGTCTGCTGACCGACGAGATGATCGCCCAGCGCTCCAAGGCGCGCGGCCTCAGCGAGGCCGGCTACATGGGCGGCAACCTGCTCGGACTCGAGGTCACCGCCGACGACGTGGCGCAGGCCTTCGTCTCCCTCGCCAAGGCGCCCAAGACGACCGGCGCCGTGATCACGGTGGACGGCGGCAACATCGCGGCGGCGTTGCGCTAGATTCGAGGAGAAGAATGACGATCGATCTGCACCCCCTGACGCCCCACATCGGCGCGCGCCTGACCGGCATCGATGCGCGCAAGCCGTTGGCGTCGGCCGAGGTCGCGGCCATCGAGGCGGCCATGGACGCGCATGCCGTACTGGTCCTGCCCGGCCAGGACATCAGCGACGAGCAGCAGCTCGCCTTCTCGCGCAATTTCGGTCCGCTCGAGGACGGCGCCAATTCCGGCGCCCGCGATTCGGAGCTGCGCCTGCCGGTGGTGTTCGCCGACGTCTCCAATCTCGACAAGGACGGCCGCATTGCCGCGCGCGAGAACAAGAAGCGCATGGCGGCGCTGGCCAACCGGCTGTGGCACACCGATGCCTCGTTCCGCGTCGTCCCGGCCCGCTACTCGATCCTGAGCGGCCGCATCGTTCCCAGCGAAGGCCCGAACACCGAGTTCGCCGACATGCGCGCCGCCTACGACGCGCTCGACGCCAGGACCAAGGCCGAGATCGAGGACCTGGTGTGCGAACATTCGCTGATGTATTCGCGCGGCCAGCTCGGCTTCAGCGACTTCCTGCCCGACGAGCGCGTTGCCATGAAGCCGGTGCGCCAGCGCCTGGTCCGCACGCATCCGGTGACCGGTCGCAAGTCCCTCTTCCTCGCCTCCCACATCGGCACCATCGTGGGCTGGCCACGTCCCGAGGCGATGGCCTATATCCGCGACCTGATCGAGCACGCCACGCGGCCCGAGTTCGTCTACTCGCACCGCTGGACGCCGCTCGACCTGGTGATCTGGGACAACCGCACGACCATGCATCGCGTGCGCCGCTTCGACGATCTCAACATCGTGCGCGACGTGCGCCGGACCACCACCCGGAGCGACGGGCCGACCACGGCGCAGGAAGCGGCCTAGCTAGAGCGGAAGGCCGGTGATGACGCCGGCGTGGCGCTTCAGGAACTCGGCAAGACGTTCAGGATAGTCGGCGGCGACGGCCTGCCTGACCGACGGCCGCTCACTGAGCGCGCGCCGCCAGGCCCGCACCTTCGGCGTGTCGGCAAACACGCCGAGATCGGCGATGGCGTCGAACACGTCGAAGTAACGAAACACCGGAGCGAACACGGCGTCGACGACGCAGAACCGCGCGCCGGCAAAATACGGGCCGTCGCCGAGCTCTGCCTCGACCCGGGCGAATTTCTCCTTGAGCAGCCTGACCTTGGCATCGAACGCCGTCCGGTCGCGCGTCGTCTCGAGCGTCCAGATGTCGCCCAGGATCGAGGAACCGAATTCCATCCAGCTTCGGTGCCGCGCCCGCGCCAGCGGATCGGCCGGATGCAGCGGCGCGCCCCGCGTCTCCTCCAGGTATTCGACGATCACCGCGCTCTCGAACAGCACCTCCTCGCCCACCTTGAGCAGCGGCACCTTGCCGAGCGGTGAGAGCGCCCGGAACCAGTCGGGCTTGTTGGCCAGGTCGACGTCGATGCGGTCGAACGGAACGCCCTTCTCGGCCAGGGCGATGGCGGCGCGCTGGACGTAGGGGCAGAGGTCGAAGGAAACCAGGATGAGCGGGGCGGACATGGCGATCCTCGCGAGATGGCGGATTGGGTGGCCGCCCGATATGGATGCATATGCATGGACTGTCAATCTTGATGCAGATGCATCGATATGCTAGGACCGAGGCATGGCCGCCGCCCCGTCCGATGCCGCCGTCACCGCCTGGGCCCGCCTCGTCAGGGCGAGCCGCCACGCGCTCGGCGCCGTGGAGGCCGACCTCAAGCAGGCCGGCCTGCCGCCCCTGGGCTGGTACGACGTGCTGCTCGAGCTGCGGCGCGCCGCTGCGCGGCTGCGCCCGCTCGAGATCGAAGACCGTCTGCTGCTCGCCCAGCACAACGTGTCGCGGCTGATCGACCGGCTGGAGGCGGCGCGCTATGTCGAACGCCAACCATGCGAGCAGGACGGCCGCGGACAGGTGGTGGCGCTCACCGCCGCCGGGCGCGACCTGCTGAAGCGCATGTGGCCGGTCTATCGCGCCGCCATCCAGCGCCATGTCGGCGCAAAGCTCACCGAGGACCAGTCGGCGAAGCTGGCGCGTCTTCTCGGGCAGCTCCTGGAGACGGCATCAATTTCCGAAAGATAGGCCCGCATCCTGATCGACATCGACCTCGATGCGCCGGCGCAACGACCAGCGAAACGCAGCCGGCATCATCTCTTCTGATCGGGCAAAGACAGCGATAGACTTTCAACGAGCTGCACAGAAAAGAATCTCGAGGAAACGCCATGTCAGTCCTCCCCAAGCGCCGGGTCGGCAAGACCAAACTTGAAGTGA
This sequence comes from uncultured Reyranella sp., assembly GCA_964533955.1. GTDB lineage: Bacteria > Pseudomonadota > Alphaproteobacteria > Reyranellales > Reyranellaceae > Reyranella. Next base: position 4,296 of record CAZHQA010000025.1, read on the forward strand.
CCACGCTCGGGCTGGGCGGGGCGCCGATGGGCGGCTTTCGCGCCACCATCCCCGATGCCGAGGCCGTGGCGCTGACCGACGCAGGCTACGACGCCGGCATCCGCTATTTCGACACCTCGCCGTTCTACGGCTATGGGCGCAGCGAGCTGCGCATGGGTGCCGCGCTGCGCGAGAAGCCGCGCGGGGATTTCGTGCTGTCGACCAAGGTCGGCCGCATCCTCCATGCCATGAAGCCCGGCGAGAAGCCGCCGGCCGACTTTCGCGAGAACGGCCTGCCCGGCTTCGCGCCGGCCTTCGACTACAGCTACGACGGCGTCATGCGCTCGCTCGAGCACTCGCACCACCGGCTCGGCCTCTCCAAGATCGACATCGCGCTGATCCACGACGTCGACTTCTGGACGATCAAGGACCGCGAGGTCCTGAATCAGCGCTTCAAGACGGTCATGGACTCGGGCTTCAAGGCGCTCGACGAGTTGCGCAAGGCCGGCGTGATCGGCGCGATCGGCGTCGGCATCAACGAGAGCGACACCAGCCTGCGCTTCATCCAGGCCGGCGACTTCGACTGCATGCTGCTGGCCGGCCGCTATACCTTGCTCGAGCAGGGCGCCCTCGACGCCTTCCTGCCCGAATGCGTCAAGCGCAACGTGTCGGTGATCCTGGGCGGGCCGTACAATTCGGGCATCCTGACCGGCGGCGTGAAGGCTGGCGCCACGCACGACTACGTGCCGGCGGGCCAGCCGCTGATCGACAAGGCGCAGAAGATCGAGGCGGTCTGCAAGCGCCATGGCGTGGAACTGGGCGCCGCCGCCATGCAGTTCCCGCTGTTCCATCCGGCGCTCTGCTCGGTGATCCCGGGCGCCCTCAGCAGCGCCGAGGTCAGGCAGAACGTCGGGCGCATGTCGGTCAAGATCCCGAGCGACCTGTGGAGCGAGCTCAAGCGCGAGAAGCTGCTGGATCCGGCCGCGCCGACGCCGAATTGAACGGCTCGGGGCGCGTCACTCCAGTGACGCGTCGTGATCGCGCCACTGGAATGGCGCGCCCCGGTACAGAGGAGACGGACCATGAAGATCGTCGATGCACAGGTGCACATCTGGCGGCAGACCATCTCGCCGCCGACCGGCAAGCACCGCAAGGTGAGCCAGGTCACCGCCGAGGAGATGCTGAAGGAGATGGACGAAGCCGGCGTCGATGCCGCCCTGATCCATCCGCCGATGAGCTGGGATCCGACCTCGCAGGACATGGCACTGGAAGCGGCGAGGAAGTACCCCGACCGTTACGCCGTGATGGGCAGCTTCGATCCCAAGAACCCGGCCAACAAGGCGTTGATCCCGACCTGGCGCCAGCAGCCCGGCATGATGGGCCTGCGCTGGGCCCTCCTGCATCCGCCTGAACAGAAGCTGCTGCACGAAGGCGCGCTCGACTGGATCTGGCCGGAGGCCGAAAAGGCAGGCCTCGCGATCGGCATGATGGGCGGCATCTTCCTCAAGGAGTTCCGCGGCATCGCCGAGCGCTATCCCGGGTTGAAGCTGATCCTCGATCACTGCGGCCTCAACCGGCTCGGCCAGGATGAAGAGGCCTTCATCCATCTCGACGAAATGACGGCGCTGGCCAAGCTGCCCAACGTCGCGGTCAAGATGACCGGCGCGCCGCACTATTCGACACAACCCTATCCGTTCAGGAACATCCACGACGGGCTGCACCGCATCTTCGACGCATACGGGCCCGACCGGCTGTTCTGGGGCACCGACATCACCCGCATGCCCTGCAGCTATCGACAGTGCGTCACCTTCTTTACCGAGGAGCTGCCCTGGCTGAAAGGCCAGGACCTCGAGAAGGTGATGGGCCGCAGCCTCTGCAAATGGATCGGTTGGGACTACAAATTCTCATGAAGATCATCGACGCGCAGGTCCATCTCTGGTCGCAGACCGTCATTCCGCCGGTCAGCGGACATCGCCAGGTCCAGAAGTTCGGCGCCGAGGAGCTGCTCGCTGAAATGGCGGAAGCCGGCGTCAATGGCGCCCTCATCCATCCCCCCTTCAGCTGGGATCCGACCTCGAACGACCTGGCGATCGACGCGGCAAAAAGACATCCGGATCGCTTTGCCATCATGGGGCAGTTCCCGCCGGGCGACCGGAACAATGAGAAGTTGATTCCCGGCTGGCGCCGGCAACCCGGCATGATGGGCATGCGCTGGGTCATGATGTACGGCGACCAGCCCCGCCAGTTCCGCGAAGGCGCCTTCGACTGGATCTGGCCGGCTGCGGAGAAGGCCGGCCTGCCGGTCGCCCTGCTGGGCGGCAACTATCTAGACAGGTTCCGCTGGATCGCCGAGACCCATCCACGCCTCAACATGATCATCGATCATTGCGGCCTTAAGTCGGGCGCCAGGGACGCGGCGGCGACAGAGCACCTCGACCAGGTCGTGGCGCTGGCCAAATTGCCCAACGTCGCAATGAAGGCGACCGGCGCGCCGGGTTACTCGACGGAGGCGTATCCGTTTCGCAACCTGCACGATCCGCTACATCGCCTGTTCGACGCGTTCGGCCCTGATCGTTTTTTCTGGGGCACCGACATCACCCGCATGCCCTGCAGCTATCGACAGTGCGTCACCTTCTTCACCGAGGAGCTGCCCTGGCTGAAAGGCCAGGACCTCGAGAAGGTGATGGGCCGCGGGCTCTGCAAGTGGATCGGCTGGAACTACAAGTTCTGAGGACCGGAGCCTCCAGATGAAGATCATCGACGCGCAGGTTCATCTCTGGTCGCAGACCGTCGTTCCGCCGGGCGGCGGCCATCGCCAGGTTTCGAGCTTCACGGCCGAGCAATTGCTGGCGGAGATGGCCGAAGCAGGTGTCGATGCCGGCTTGAATCATCCGCCGGCGAGCTGGGATCCAACGTCGAACGCCCTGGCGATCGAGGTCACCAAGAAATATCCCGACCGCTTCGCCATCATGGGCCAGTTCCCGCCCGAGGATCGCAGCAACGAGCGGCTGATCGCGGGCTGGCGCGACACGCCGGGCATGATGGGCCTGCGCTGGGCGATGCTCTATCGCAACCAGCCGGCCGAGGTGAAGGCCGGCGCCTATGACTGGATCTGGCCAGCCGCCGAGAGGGCCCGCGTGCCGGTGTCCCTGCAGGCCGGCGTGTTCCTGAAGAAGTTCCGCTGGATCGCCGAGACCCATCCGCAGCTCACGCTGATGATCGACCATTGCGGGCTCAAGGTGTTGACCAAGGATGCCGACGCGCTCGAGCATCTCGACGAACTCTTGGCCCTGGCCAGGCTGCCCAACGTCGCGATCAAGGCCACCGCGGCTGCAGCCTATTCCTCGCAGCCGTATCCCTTCCGCAACCTGCACGATCCGCTGCATCGCATCTTCGACGCCTTCGGACCAGACCGCTTCTTCTGGGGCAC
>CAZHQA010000025.1:7804-14880 GCA_964533955.1 uncultured Reyranella sp.
CCCGCGGTCCCTACCGCGTCGGCACCAGCGGGCCGCGGATCTCACCGGCGGGATATTTCTCGGTCTTGACGTTGATGTACCAGCGGCCGGCGATCAGGTCGGCTGCCTGCTGAGTAGTCAGAGTCACGGCGCCGGGGTGTGTCCCGCCCTCGAGCTCTAGATTGATCGGCACCAGCTCGGCATTGTCGTTACCGACGCCATCGGGGCCGCACAGGTAGGCCCAGGTCACCGGCCCGCTGAGATCGCGTATCGTCAACGACCAGTGCAGGATCTTGGTCGCCGGCAAATAGTCGGCGTACGCCGAGCCACGTGCGGCGCTCGGGTTGGCCGGCACCTCGTTCCCGCCGTTGAGCGCGGCCGTGAAGCGCGGACGCGGGCCGGCCGGTTCACCGGGATAGAAGGTGTTGCAGCCGGCCAGCAGCAGCAGACCGACCAGCAGAGGGATGATGCGCTTCATCTTGTGTCCCCTATAGTGCCGCGCCCGCCGCTCCCCCGACAAGGCCTCGATGCCCGACCTGCGCGTCGTCTCGCTCACCCTGTTCGCCATGCTGGCCTTCGCCGGCAATTCGCTGCTCTGCCGAATTGCCCTGCGCGACACGGCGATCGATGCCGCGAGCTTCACCACGATCCGGCTGGCCTCCGGCGCGATGATCCTCACGGCAATCATGCTCGCCCGGAGGTCGGCGCCCACGGCGGCCGGCAGCTGGCGCGCCGCCGCCATGCTGTTCGCCTATGCCGCCTTGTTCTCCTTCGCCTATCGCCAGCTCACCGCCGCCACCGGCGCGCTGCTTCTGTTCGGCGCCGTGCAGACGTCGATGCTCGGCTATGGCCTGTGGGCCGGAGAGAGGCTGCGGCCTGTGCAAGTCGCTGGCCTGCTGACAGCCGTCGGCGGGCTCGTCTACATGCTGCTGCCCGGCCTCACCGCGCCACCACTCGCCAGCGCGGGCTACATGCTCGCCGCCGGCGGATCGTGGGCCGTCTATTCCGTGCTCGGGCGCGGCGTGAAGGATCCGGTCGCCGCGACTGCGGGCAATTTTGTCCGCAGCGTGCCCTTCGCCCTGGTCCTGAGCCTCGCCGTCGCGTCCGATTTCCGGATCGATTCCGTCGGCGTGGCCTACGCCGTCCTGTCGGGCGCCATCACGTCCGGGCTGGGCTACGTCCTGTGGTACGCCGTCTTGCCGGCCCTCAAGGCGACTTCGGCCGCCACGGTGCAACTGAGCGTGCCTGCCGTGGCCGCACTGGGCGGTGTGATCCTGCTGTCCGAACCCTTAAGTCCGCGCCTGGTGATCGCATCGGCGACGATCCTCGGCGGCATCGCCCTCACGATCTGGCGTCAAAAGTAGAATCGCGCGCCACTAATGGCGGACGACCAACTGTCACAGGTTTGTCGGCACCGCTCTTGCTCTATGGGCGTTGGAGTCTTCGGAGGATTGGATGTCCATGGAACAACCGCGCATCACGGCGAAGATCGCCGGCCGTCCTCTGCATCCGTTGCTGCGTCCCTTCATGATCGGCTATTTCCTCGCCGCGCTCGGCTGCGATCTGGTTTACTCGCAGGCCAGCGTGTTCGCCCAGAGCGGCGCCGGCGACTTCGCCTCGATCACCGAGTGGCTGCTCGGCGCCGGCCTGGTCGCGGGCGCACTGACGGGCCTCGTCGCCCTGATCGACTTCCTGGGAGAGCAGCGCTTCCGCCGGCTGCCCGACGCCTGGATGTACGCCACCGGCGGTCTGCTGGTCACGGCTCTCGCGCTCTACAACCTCGACATCCGGTTCGCCTGCGGAACCGACGCGATCCTGCCCATGGGTCTGCTGCTGTCGCTCTCGACCGTCGCGGTGCTGCTGGCGACGCCGAGTCAGGCCTGGGGGCGCATGTATCGCTGAGCGATGCGGTAAGGGACTGGCGAGCCGCGCGCTTCGGAGAGATGATGCGCGCCGGAGGATCGTGCCATGAAGTATGACGTCATCTCAGCCGACGGCCATGTCGACCTGATCTGGCTCCCGCCCGACCTCTTCACCAGGAACGCGTCGGCGGCATTCAAGGATCGTATGCCGCACGTCGTCGACGGACCGAAGGGCCCAGAATGGGTTTCGGCCAAGGGCGCGAAGTTCGGCCTGGTGAACGGCATGGGTTCGGCCGGCCGCGAGTACGTGCCCGGCATCATTCACCGTTCCGACCGCATGGCCTCGACCGGCCTGTACGACGACGGCAAGAAGGGCATCCGCCGCCTCACCGAGGTCGACCTCCGGCTGAAGGACCAGGAGCGCGACGGCGTGCAGGCCGAAGTGCTGTACGGCGTGCTGGGCTCGAGCGGACGGCTGAACGATCCGGAAGCGGCGCTGGAAATGCTGCGCATCTACAACGACTGGCTCCATGATTTCTGCAAGGCCGCGCCCGAGCGGCTGATCGGCCTCGCCAACATCCCGAACTACAACATGGAAGATTCGGTGGCCGAGGCCATGCGCTGCGCCAAGCGCGGCTGCCGCGGCTTCGACATCGCCAACCGGCCCGACATGACACCGCTGTGGGACGAGCATTGGGAGCCGCTGTGGAAGTTCGGCCACGAGACCGGCATCCCGCTGCACTTCCACACCATCGGCGGCCGCTCACCCGACGTCACGAAGTTTCCGCCGCACGTGCAGCGCCGCATCTTCGCCGTGCACATTACCGGCTTCCAGATGCACATGAGCGCGATGCTCATGGGCTTGATCTTCTCGGGAGCGCCGGAACGCTATCCCAACCTCAAGATCGTGATCGGCGAGGCCGGGCTGGGCTGGATCCCCTACGTGCTGCAGCACATGGACCTCGAGTGGGAGGACCAGTTCAAGGATCTCGATCTCAAGATGAAGCCCAGCGAGTATTGGCACCGCCAGTTCTACGCGACCTACCAGACCGACCCGGTCGGCATCGAGTTGCTGAAGCACCTCGGCGAAGACAACGTCATGTGGGGCTCGGACTTCCCGCATCCCGACGGCATCTGGCCCGACAGCCAGGAGTTCCTGTCGCGCGAGCTCACCACCGTCCCCGCCGAGGTCAAACGCAAGATCACGCGCGACAACGCGATGAAGGTCTATCGGCTCGGCAACTGAACGAGCCTTCTTCCCCATTCAGATGGGGAAGGGCCCGCGCAGCGCGCGGGCGATGGGGTCATGAGGCGGAGACTGCGGCCCATGACCCCTCCGCCCTCGTAAGACGAGGGCACCTCCCATCTGAATGGGGAGGAAAGTGATTTCTAAAGCGCCTTGATCTCGGCGATCTGCTTGGGGAGGCCGAGCTTCCTAGAGCAGGCCGGCCAGTTGTAGATCCCGTCGCGCTCGAAGATCACCCATTTGGCGAGCGCGGCAGCCTGCGTGTAGTCGTGCGCCAGGTCGGTGGCCTGCTTCCAGTTGAGCTCGCGGCCGTCCATCTGCTGCACGTAGGCGATCACCGTGCGCGGCGTGAACTGGAAGCGGCCGATATAGAGGCCGCGGCCGCCGATCACCGGCACGGCCGAATCGCCGTGCGCGCCGCTCTCGCAGACTGCGAGCTGTCGCAGCAACTCGTCCTTGCGCTCCTCGATCATGCTCTGGCGCGCGTCGACGGCCGGCGGTGTCGGCGCGGCAGCCTGTGGCGGTGGTGCGGAAGGTCGCGTGCAACCGGTGACGGCACACAACGCGATCAGAGCGGCTGAACGAGCGTACGTCACGCGACCTTGTTGGCACGATTGCCGGTTGCCTGTAAACCCCGGCTCTCATGTCGGCTTACAACCCGCGAGACGATGCCGGGCGCCGCTGGCGCATGCTGGCCCTGCTGTTCGTCGCCCGCGTCGGCCTCGGATTCAATTTCCAGACGCTCGGGTCGGTGGCCGATCCGCTGATCCGCGACCTGCACCTCGGCTTCGCCGCGATCGGCACGCTGATCGGCCTGTTCAACGTGCCGGGCCTGCTGCTGTCGATCCCGGCGGGACTTGCAGGTCGTCACGTCTCAGATCGCGTCCTCGTCGTGTGCGGGCTCACCGCGATGACCCTGTCCGGCGTGTTCGCCCTCGTCGCCGACGGATTCGCCCTGCTGGCTGTCGCCCGCCTGCTCGCCGGCGCGGGCTTCGTCGTCAGCACGCTCTACTTCACCAAGATGGCGGCCGACTGGTTCGCCGGCCGCGAGCTCGCCACGGCGATGGCGATCGTGGTGATGAGCTGGCCGTTCGGCATCGCCATGGGCCAGGTCGGACACGGCTGGCTCGCCGAGCTGCACGGCTGGCGCGCGCCCTTCCTGGCCGCCTCGCTCTATTGCCTTGCGGCCGCCGCCCTCATGCTCGCCTTCTATCGTCCGCCGCCCGCGGCAGCGATCGCGGCCGCGCCGGTGTCGCGCCGGCTCACGCGACGCGAATGGTCGCTCACCCTCATCGCATCCCTGGCGTGGGCCGCCTTCAATGCCGGTTACATCGTCTACCTGAGCTTCGCGCCGCGCGTGCTGATGGCGGGCGGGCTCGGCCCGCTGCAGGCCGCCTCGATCATCAGCCTCGCCAGCTGGGTGATGATCTTCTCGGGCACGGCCTGCGGCCAGCTCGCCGACCGGCTGGGACGCTCGGACGTGATCCTGAGCGTGTGCCTGTGCACCGGCATGGCGGCCCTCGCGCTGCTGCCGCAGGTCGGCTGGGCGATACCGCTCAGCCTCGCCTATGGCCTGATCGGGATGGCGCCGGCGGGCATCATCATGGCGCTCACCGGCGCAGCCATGGCGCCCGAGAAGCGCGCCTTCGGCATGGGCGTGTTCCTCACCGCCTACTACCTCATCACCGCGCCGGCGCCGGCCATCGCCGGCTGGCTCTACGACCGGATGGGCGATCCCTACGTGCCGATCCTGTTCGCCATTGCGCTGTTCGCGCTGACGCTTGGCGCCAACGTCGCTTTCCGCCTGGTGCAGCGCCGCCCGGTCTAAGCTGCCGGGTGAACCTTCATCCAGTGGCGCGCGATCTCCTGGCGCGTCGCCACCCAGACCTTGGGCTTCGAGGCCACGTAGTCCAGAAAGCGCGCCAGCGTGGCGGCCCGGCTCGGCCGGCCGGCCAGCCGGCAGTGGATTCCGATCGACATCATCTTCGGGCTGCGCGCGCCTTCGGCGTAGAGCAGGTCGAACGAGTCCTTCATCGACTGCAGCCAGCCGTCGGCGATGCCCCAGCCCGGCGCCACGGCAAACTTCATGTCGTTCACCTCGAGCGTGTAGGGAATGATCAGATGGGGCGCGCCGGCGACCCTGACCCAGTAGGGCAGATCGTCGTTGTAGGAATCGCTCGAATAGACGAACCCGCCGTGCTTCACCACGGCCTCGAGCGTGTGCATGCCGAAGCGGCCGGTGTACCAGCCGACCGGCGGCTTGCCGGCGGAGTCCTCGATCGCCTTCACCGCCTTCCTCATGTGGTCGAGCTCCTGCTCGAGCGTAAAGTCCTTGTAGTTGATCCAGCGGTAGCCGTGGCTCGCCACCTCGTGGCCGGCCTGGGCCATCGCCCGGCCGGCGGCGGGATTGAGCTCGAGCGCGCGGCCGACCGCCCAAGAAGTGAAGTGCAGGCCGCGTTCGCCGAACAGGCGCATGATGCGCCAGAAGCCGGCGCGGCTGCCGTATTCGTACATCGATTCGGTCGAGAGGTCGCGCCCGCCCACGATCGGCGTGCCGCCCGGCGTCTCGGTCAGGAACACCTCGGACGCCGCATCGCCGTTGAGGATCGTGTTCTCGCCGCCTTCCTCGTAGTTCAGCACGAAGCTGACGGCGATCCGCGCCTCGCCCGGCCATTGCGGATCCGGCGTGTCGGGCCCGTAGCCGATCAGGTTGCGCTCGAGGTGATTGTGCATTGTTGATCTCCCGGAACCCGCGCTATAGCTCGCGCGGAAAATGGAGGATGCATGAGCAGTGCCAGCGCGGTCAAAGAAGACCGTCTGTGGCAACGGCACGCCGACATGGCCAAGCTCGGCGGCACGCCCAAAGGCGGTGTAAATCGACAGGCCCTTTCGCCGGAAGACGCCGCGGCGCGCAATCTTCTCGCGTCGTGGGCGAAAGCGCGCGGCTTCGGAGTCTTCACCGATGCCATCGGCAATCTGTTCGTGCGCCGCGAAGGTACTGATGCAAAGGCGACGCCGGTGATGAGCGGCTCGCACATGGACAGCCAGCCGACCGGCGGGCGCTTCGACGGCATGTTCGGGGTACTGGCGGCCTTCGAGGCGCTCGAGGCCCTGGAGGATGCAGGCGTGACGACAAGGCGTCCGCTGGTCGCGGTCGCCTGGACCAACGAGGAAGGCTCGCGCTTCCAGCCCGGCGCCATGGGCTCGGCAGCGTTCGCCCGACCCGATCGGCTGGCCGACATGCTGGAGCAAAAGGACTGGAACGGCGTCGTGCTGAAAGACGCGTTGGCCGCGACGCTCAAGGCGGCGCCGGCGCCGATGCGCGACCTGGGCTTCCCGGTCGCGTCGTACGTCGAGGCCCATATCGAGCAGGGTCCGCGGCTCGAGAACGAACACAAGACCATCGGCGTCGTCACCGCAATCCAGGGTAGCCGGCGCTACATCGTCGAGATTGACGGCGAGGAAGCGCATGCCGGCACGACGCCACGCGCCGCCCGCAAGGACGCCTTCTCGGCGGCCACGCGCATCGCCTCGGCGATGTACGAGGTGACAACAGACGCGGACGATACCTTGCGCTTCACCATCGGCCGGGTCGAAGTGGCGCCTGGTTCGCCCAACACCGTGCCGGGCAAAGCGAGCTTCACGATCGACATGCGCCATCCGCGCAATGCCGTACTCGATGAGCATGAGCGGAAACTCAAGGAAATCGTGGCGGCGCGCGCCGCCCCCTGCCCGGCCCGCATCACGCGCGTCACCGCCGTGGCCCCGACCGACTTCGACCCGGCGGTGATCGACCTGGTGCGGGCCAAGGCCGACGCGCTCGCGCTCAGCCACATGGACATGCCGTCGGGCGCCGGCCACGACGCCATGCACATCGCCAAGCTCTGTCCCGCCGGCATGATCTTCGTGCCGTGCGAGCGCGGTATCAGCCACAACGAGATCGAGAACGCCACGCCCTCCGACCTCGCCGCCGGCACACGCGTGCTGGT
>CAZHQA010000025.1:14980-30518 GCA_964533955.1 uncultured Reyranella sp.
GTCGCGGCCAAGACCAAGGGCGTCGACAATGTCGTTGCCCGGATGAAGGGCAAGGCGAAAGGCCCGGTCATCGCTTTCAATGCGCATGTCGACACGGTGGGCGTGGGCGAGCGCGCCAACTGGAAGAGCGATCCCTACAAGGCGCTGGTCAAGGGCGGGCTAGTCTACGGCCTGGGGGCCGGCAACTGCAAGGGCAGCATGGCGGTCCAGATCTGGCTCGCCGAGGAGATCGCGCGGCGCGGCGGCCCGACCAAGGGCGAGCTCGTTTTCACCTTCGTGGCCGACGAGGAAAACCTCGGCCCCGACGGCATGGCCTTCCTGCGCAAGTCCGGCCGGGTGCGGCCCGACGCGCTGATCCTGGGCGCGCAGACCGAGAACAACCTGATCGTGGCCGAGCGCGGCGTGATGTGGGCCCGGATCACCACCAGGGGCCGCGCCGCGCACGCCGGCAACCCATCGGCCGGCGACAACGCCATCCTGCGCATGATGCGGCTCGTCGGCGCGCTCTCCTCCTATTACGACAAGGCGCTGGCCAAGCGTACCTCGGGCGCCATGAAGTCGACGGTCAACATCGGCATGTTCCATGGCGGGCACAACACCAACGTGGTGCCGTCGGCCTGCACGGTCGAGATCGACCGCCGCCTGCTGCCCGACGAGAAGGTCAAGGACGCCTACACCGAGCTGAAGCGCGTCGTCGACGGTGTCGGCGAGCCCAAGAGCATGTACGCGGTGGAATTCCTGACCGGCACCAACGGCTTCTTCGCGCCCGAGAACGGCCAGGCAGTCGCCGCCTTCGAGACAGCGGTGAAGAAGCACACCGGCCGCAAGGTGAAGTTCCTCAACGCCACCGGCGTGTCGGACGGCCGCTACTATGCCGACGACGGCATCGAGATCATCAACTTCGGCCCCGGCTCGGGCGCGCAGGGCCATGCCGCCAACGAGAGCGTGCCGATCGCCGAGATGGTCGAAGCGGCGGAGATCCAGCTCGAGGTGGTGCAGCGGCTACTGATGTAACGATAAGACTCATGCTCTTCTGGACCGCGAGCGTCCCGCTCGCTCACGATCACGAGCGCGCAGGATGCGCGCGGTCCGGAAGACATGATAGCTACTTCCGCAAACCCGCCTGTCTTAAGAGCGGCATCACCGCTTTGTCGAAGTATTTGAGTTCCTCGTTGTAGTCGAGGAAGCCGAACACCACGCCGTCGACGCCGGCGGCCGACAGCTGGCCGAGCTGCTCGGTCACCTGCTCGGGCGTGCCGAGGATCGGATTGGTGCCCCAACCCGCGACGATGCGCTCGCGGTACTTCTCGATCCGCTCGTTGAACGACTGGCTCTCGATGCCCAGCACCTTCATCAGGTTGTCCGCCGCCACCCGGTCGCCGTGCTCGATGATGCTGCGGTAGGCGGCCTGCGCCTCGGCCTCGGTCTCCCGGCACACCACCAGCGCCGAGGTGCAGATGCCGATGTCGCGGCCGTAGTCCGTTCGCGCCTTGTCGCGCATCCTCTTAGCGACGGCGCGGACGGAGTCGAGGCTGTCGTTGCCGACAAAGGAGAAGTCGACCTCGCGGGCGGAGAACTCAGTCGCCGCCGGCGAATGGCCGGCGTTGATCAGCACCGGCCAGGGCTTCTGGATCGGCTTGGGATGCGCCTGGGCCTGGCGGACGTGAAAATCGGTCGAGTCGAAATCGAACGGCGTTTCCTCGGTCCACAGGCGCTTGACGATCGTCAGCCACTCGGCGCCGTAGCGGTAGCGGTCGTCGTGCGCCCGCTGGCTGCCGTCGAACATCGCCATCTCGGGCGTGAACCAGCCCATCACCAGGTTGAGGGCAAAGCGGCCGTTGGAGATGTGATCGATGGTCGTCGCCTGCTTGGCGGCGACGATCGGATGTATCGTCGGCACGTGGCTGGTCGCGGCCACCATGATGTTCCTGGTCGCCTGCGCCAGGCCCGCCGCCCAGGTGTAGGTCTCGAACGATTCGCCGTTGAAGTCGGTCGTGCCGCCGAAGCCGCGCCAGCGGGCCACCGGCAGCGCCAGCTCGAAGCCCATGGCGTCGGCGCGCCGGACGATCTCGAGGGTGTGCTCCCAGGTCACCCTGAAGGTGGTCGGGGCATGGCTGATGTTGACGCCATAGCTGCAGTTGACGCTGAACACGCCGAGCTTGAGCTTCTGGTCGTTGTAGAGCGGGACGTGCGCGCGGCGCCATTCCTCCCGCGCGATTGCTTCGGCCTTGGTCATGTCATCGCCCCGAGCATATTGACGGCGTGGCGGTTCGACCGGCAAGCCCTATGCCTCGGGTCGTCGTGAGAATGCGGATCGGCCGCACGGTGAAATTCCACGATGGGCAGGCGCGTCGATTGCGCAGATGGCTCAGACCGCACTGGTGGGCTAGACCATTCCTCCCCATCTGAAGGGGAGGAACAGGCAAGGCGACATGGATTTCGACGTCCTCATTATCGGCGCAGGGATCTCGGGCCTCTATCAGCTGCTGAAATTGCGGGAACTCGGCCTCAAGGTGCGCGTGCTCGAGGCCGGCACCGGCGTCGGCGGCACCTGGTACTGGAACCGCTATCCCGGGGCGCGCTTCGATTCGGAGAGTTATTCCTACGGCTACTCCTTTTCGCAGGAACTGCTCGACGAATGGCACTGGACCGAGCATTTCTCGCCGCAGCCCGAGACGCTGAAGTATCTGAACTACGTCGCCGACAAGTTCGACCTGCGCCGCGACATCCAGTTCAGGAGCCGTGTGAAGGCGGCGCACTACCAGGACGCGACGCGCAGCTGGCAGCTCACCCTGGAGAACGGCGACAAGCTTTCCGCGCGCTGGCTCATCACCGCGCTCGGCGTGTTGTCGGCGCCGACCATGCCGCAGATCCCCGGCATCGAGAGCTTCAAGGGCCGGTCCTGCCACACCGCGCGCTGGCCGCATGAGCCGGTGAGCTTCGAGGGCAAGCGGGTCGCCGTGATCGGCACCGGCGCCACCGGCGTGCAGACCATCCAGGAGGTCGCCAAGACGGCCAAGACGCTGACGGTGTTCCAGCGCACGCCCAACTGGTGCTCACCGCTGCACAACGCCAGGATCGACGAGGCGGAGATGGCGGAAATCCGCACCCGCTATCCCGAGATCTTCCAGCGTTGCCGCGAGACCTTCGCCTGCTTCCTGCATACGCCCGACCCGCGGGCCACGACCGAGGTGACGCCCGAAGAGCGCGAGGCGTTGTGGGAACAACGCTATGCCAACCGCGGCTTCGGCATGTGGCAGGGCAACTTCCGCGACATTCTGGTGGACCGCAAGGCCAACGCGCTGATCAGCGATTTCATGGCGCGCAAGATCCGCGAGCGCGTGAAGGATCCAAAGACGGCCGACAAGCTGATCCCCAAGAACCACGGCTTCGGCACCCGCCGCGTGCCGCTCGAAACCAGGTACTACGAGGTCTACAACCAGCCCAACGTCACCCTGGTCGACATCAAGGAGACGCCGATCGAGCGCATCACGCCCGGCGGCATCAAGACGAGCGACGCCGAGTACGCGTTCGACATGATCATCTATGCCACGGGCTTCGACGCCATCACCGGCGCGTTCGACCAGATCGACATCCGCGGCGCCCATGGCCTGCGGCTCAAGGACAAGTGGAAGAGCGGCCCGCAGACCTACCTCGGCGTGCTGGTCGAGGACTTTCCCAACATGATGATGCTGATGGGGCCGCACACCGCGTTGGGCAACATTCCGCGCAGCATCGAATACAACGTCGAATGGGTGACCGGGCTCATCCGGCACGCGCGCGACCACCAGCTCACCCGCATCGAGGCCACCGCGGCGGGCGTGGCCGAGTGGACCAATCACGTGAAGTCGCTGGGCGAGGGCCTGCTGTCCAACGAGATCGATTCGTGGATGACCGGCATCAATCGCAACATCGCGGGCAAGGACACCCGCATCATCGCCCGTTACAGCGGCAGCGCACCGGCCTACCGCGAACGCTGCGACGCCGTTGCCGCGCACGACTATCGCGAGCTGGCGCTCTCCTGAGCAGCCTCTCGCCTTCCCATTCCGACGGGGAGGTGCCCCGGCAATCCGGGGCGGAGGGGTCAGCGGAAGACCGACTGGAAGAACCGGGTGATCCCGGCGCCGGCCGCCTTGACCGGCCGGAAGGGATCGAACGAAGTGCCCGCCGCCCGCTGGGCGACCTGCGTCGACGCCGGGGTCTGCACTGAGGCCCGCGCCGGATCCCGGCGCAGTTGACCGAGCAGGTCGCGATCAGTCGGCGCAAGCTGCGGCTGTCCGCGGGCTTCGAGATAGCGCTGTGTCGCGACCTCGGTCCGGTGCCCGGCGACACCGTCGATCGCTCCCGGATTGAAGCCGAAGTCGCGAAGGCGCTTCTGCACCTCGCGGATTTCGCTCCGGCTGAGGGGTGGTGCGGGCGCCACGACAGGTGCCGGCTGGGCGTCGGGCGGATCGCTCGGCACCGGGGCAGCGGCCTGCGTCATCGGCACGGGCACCGTCGGCCGCTCGGCCTGCACCGCAACCGGAGGCGGTTGATTTTCGCTCGCCGCGGCAGGCGGTGGCGCCAGGTCGAGGGGCTGACCGCGTACAGAGGCCGGCGCCGGCGAGACTGCCGCCACGGTCGAATCGGCAGGCGGCGCCGATTGCACGGACGCGAGCCGGCTTTCCGCCGGTGACAGTGGCTCGGACTGGCCGAGCAGCATGACGATCCAGGCGAACCATGCCGTGGCGAATACCGCACCGGCGCCGGTCAGGATGAGCCTGATCCTGCGGGCGCGTTCGCGTTCACGGACGTCGTTGACATTCAGACTGGCAGTCATGGACCCACCTGCTCTGTCGCAGCAGGCACGTTGGCGCGAAACAGCGACCGAACCATGGCGCGCGCCGGTGACCAATCTGGGACAAATGAGGCGGGCGTCAGGCCGTCTTCTCGACCTTCAGCCCGAGCTTGCCGATGGTCTGCTCGCGCATCACGAACTTCTGGATCTTGCCGGTGATGGTCATCGGGAAGGTGTCGACGAACTCGATGTAGCGCGGGATCTTGTAGTGGGCGATCTGGCCCTTGCAGAACTCGCGGATCTCCTCGGCCGTCGCCTTCTGGCCGTCATGCAGCTTGATCCAGGCGCAGATCTCCTCGCCGTACTTCTGGTCGGGCACACCGATCACCTGGACGTCCTGCACCTTGGGATGGCGGTAGAGGAATTCCTCGATCTCGCGCGGATAGACGTTCTCGCCGCCGCGAATCACCATGTCCTTGAGCCGGCCGACGATGTTGACGTAGCCCTCGCCGTCCATCGTCGCAAGGTCGCCGGTATGCATCCAGCCCCCCTCGTCGATCGCCTCGCGCGTTTTCTCCTCGTCATTCCAGTAGCCCTTCATCACCGAATAGCCGCGGGTGCAGAACTCGCCGGTTTCTCCGCGCGGCACCGCCTTGCCCTCGTGGTCGACGATCTTGATCTCGATGTGCGGCAACACCTGACCTACCGTCGAAACGCGCCGCTCGACCGGGTCGTCGGTGGCGCACTGTGTGGAGACCGGCGACGTTTCGGTCATGCCGTAGGCGATGGTGACCTCGTGCATGTTCATCTTCGACTGCACGCGCTTCATGACCTCGATCGGGCACGGCGAGCCGGCCATGATGCCGGTGCGCAGGCTCTTGAGATCGAACTCGGCGAAGCGCGGATGGTCGAGCTGGGCGATGAACATGGTGGGCACGCCGTACAGCGCCGTGCAACGCTCCTCGGCGACGGCCTGCAGGGTGGCCAGCGGATCGAACGCCTCGGCCGGGTAGACCATGGTGGCGCCGTGCGTCAGGCAGCCGAGATTGCCCATCACCATGCCGAAGCAATGATAGAGCGGCACGGGAATGCACAGACGGTCGGCCGGCGTGAGCTTCAGGCCGAGCCCGACGAAGTAGCCGTTGTTCAGGATGTTGTGGTGGCTGAGCGTGGCGCCCTTGGGATGGCCCGTGGTGCCCGACGTGAACTGGATGTTGATGGCGTCGTCGAACTGCAGCTTCGGTGCCAATTCGGCGAGCTTGACCCGCTCGGCGTTCCCGCCGGCCTGAGCCACGTCGTCGAAGTTGACCATGCCGGGCGTCTTCTCGAGCCCCAGGCGCACGATGTGCTTGAGGTGCGGCAGCTTGTTCGCCTTCACCAGGTCGGCCGCGATCTCGAGATAGTTCGAGGTCTTGAGCGCCGGCGCCAGGATCAGCGCCTTGCACTCGACCTTGTTCATGGCGTACTCGAGCTCGCTCCGCCGGTAGGCCGGATTGACGTTGACGAGCACAAGTCCCGCCTTCGCGGTGGCGAATTGGGTCAGCGTCCACTCATAGGTGTTGGGCGACCAGATTCCGATGCGATCACCTCGCTCCAGGCCGAGCGACAGCAGGCCGGCGGCGAGGTCGTCTACCCGGGCGCCCAGCTCGCCCCACGTCCAGCGCACGTTCTGGTGCTTGACCACCAGCGCCTCGCGGTCGCGAAACTTCTCGACCTGGGCGTCGAAGAAATCGCCGATCGTGGCGCCGATCAGCTTCCTGTCCGAGACGCCGTGGTCATAAGAGATTTGGGGGCGGGCGTGAGCATTGGTCATGAAGCCAGCTTAGCGTGCCCTGCTAGTTTTGGAACAACCACGGTGTCATCCCTCGCTGCGTCGGGATGCCACGAACCTTCGAAACCTGCGGGCACCTATCCATGAAACGCCAGTTCGTGACCGTCGACGTCTTCACCGACCGGAAGTTCGGCGGCAATCCGCTCGCGGTCTTTCCCGACGCCGAGGGCCTGTCGACCGGGCAGATGCAGGCGATCGCGGCCGAGTTCAACTACGCCGAGACCACGTTCGTGCTGCCGGCCAAGGATCCCAGGCACACCGCCGAGGTCCGCATTTTCACGCCCAAGGCCGAGATGCCCTTCGCCGGCCATCCCAATGTCGGCACAGCCTTCGTGCTGGCCCGGCTCGGCAAGGCCAAGGGCGAGCGCCTGGTGTTCGAGGAGAAGGCCGGACTGGTAATCATGGACGTGAGCTACGAGGGCGGCAGCGTCGTGGCGACCCGCCTGGCAGCGCCCCAGCCCTTCACGGTCGGCGAGACGATCACGCCGGAGCTCGTCGCCCAGGCTTGCGGACTCGCCGCCGACCAGATCGAGACGGGCACGCATCGCCCGCTCGTCGCGTCGACCGGCAACAACTTCGTGTTCGCCGAGGTGAAGTCGCGGGCCGCGCTGAAGGCGGCGAGCTGCACGACCGACGTTTTTGCGAGGCATCTGCCGATGGAGCGCGCCGTCGGCGTGCACCTCTACGTCGCGGCGCACGAGCATGGCGTGGCGATCCAGAGCCGCATGTTCGCGCCGCTCTACGGCG
The DNA here is from genome assembly GCA_964533955.1 of uncultured Reyranella sp. GTDB lineage: Bacteria > Pseudomonadota > Alphaproteobacteria > Reyranellales > Reyranellaceae > Reyranella. Next base: position 22,336 of record CAZHQA010000025.1, read on the forward strand.
TGCCCGAGGATCCCGCGACCGGCAGCGCCAACGTGAGCCTGATCGGCCTGCTGGCCCACCTCGACAAGCGCGCCGACCTCACCCTCTCCAGGACCATCGGCCAGGGCTTCGACATGGGTCGGCCCAGCATCCTCGAGGCTTCGGCGGAGAAGAAGTCCGGAAAAGTGACCGCGACCTACATCGGCGGGCGCTGCGTGCCCATGCTGAGCGGCGAGATCGATCTCGGTTAGCGCGTCATCTGTCGCACCCTACTCGGCAGCCTCTTCCTGCATCACGTGGTCGGCGCGCGTCGGATAGATAATGCGCTCGGCGAAGCGGTACATCTCCTCCATCTCGGCCTGCGAACGGTAGGCCGGCCGCGTGCCGGCGACAGCCGCGTGCTGCTCGGCAGCCAGCACCCGCCGGACCTCGGCGGTCAGCGTGTTCAGCCGGTGATAGGCCTCGGAGATGTTGCGGCCGAAGGTGGTGAGGCCGTGCCCGACCAGCACGACTGAGTTGGTGTCGTGCACGAAGCCGGCGACCGAGCTCACATCGGCCTCGACGTCGACATGCGCCGGCACGAAGTGCACCGGCTTGCCCAGCACGAACGGCGGGTCGAGCGACAGCACCTTGAACTCGGGCTCGGCGCCCGAGCTGTAGAGCGACAGCACCGCGTCGTCATGCACGTGGATGGTGGCATTGATGTCGGGGCGCAGGCGCAGGATCTCGCGGCTGAGATTGTGGCCGACGCTGGTCATGCGCTCGCCCCACACGATGCGGCTGGACGGGATATCGGTGATGACGATGTTCTCGAGCTCCATCTCCTCGAGGGAGATCTCGGCATGTTTGGTGTAGGCGAGCCCATGTGGGAAATCCGGATGCGCTGCGCGCATCACGATGTTGCCCAGCGTATTGTGAATGTAGCCGCGGTTGGCGACCAGGTGCGCATACTTGACGAACTGCCGCCCGATGGCGGCGTCGAAGGCAATTGGCGTGGGCATCCCTGGCTCCTTCCGCTTTCTGTCATCCTGAGCGTAGCGAAGGATCTCACGCTGGCAACAAAATCGCTGCTCGATCTGCCAGGGCCATCGCTCAGGACGACAGGTCAGCCGAGCGGAAGGGCCGTGCCCTGCTTGACCGGACGCAGCGCGAACGAGCTCCTGATCTGGGCGATCCCAGCGATCTTGGTGAAGTCCATGACGAAGCGCTCGTAGGCTTCGAGGTCGGGCACCACGACGCGCAGCAGGTAGTCGCTGTCGCCGGTCATCAGGTAGCACTCCATGACCTCGGGCCGGGCCGCCGCAGCACGCTCGAACTCCTTCAGCGACTTCTCGTTCTGGGTCGACAGCGATACGGACATGAACACGTTGACCGACAGTCCGACCGTCTTGGCGTCGAGCAGCGCGGCGTAACCCTTGATGACCCCCGCCTCTTCCAAGGCCTTGACCCGCCGCCAGCACGGCGAGGAGGAAAGCCCGACCTTGTCGGCGAGATCGGCATTGCTGAGACGCCCGTCGTGCTGAAGCTGCTCGAGGATGCGCTTGTCGATGGCGTCGAGGGAGATCATTGCTCAAAATACCATTTTTTCGTGCAATTCTACCCTATACACGCGAATCTGAGGGGCGAACGCAAGGATTTTTCCCAATCCGAGGCGTATGCCGGGCAAATGACCACGCTGGCCCCCGTCCAGAGACTCCGCCTGCTGCGCGAGCTCGAGCGCAAGGTTCTGTGGCTCAGTGCCTGGACCATCCATCACGCCAATCACCTCAGACCCAACCGCGACGGGCTGAAGGTCGGCGGCCACCAGGCGTCCTGCGCCTCGCTCGCCACGGTGATGACTGCCCTCTACTTCTCGGTGCTGAAGCCCGAGGATCGGGTGGCGGTGAAGCCGCACGCCTCGCCGGTGTTCCACGCCATCCAGTACCTGTTCGGCCACCAGACGCAGGACAAGCTCGCGCGCTTCCGCGGCCTGGGCGGCGCGCAGTCCTATCCCTCGCGCACCAAGGACGCCGACGACGTCGACTTCTCGACCGGCTCGGTTGGCCTCGGCGTCGCCATGACGCTGTTCTCCTCGATCGTGCAGGACTATGTGCGGCTGAAGCAGCTCGCACCCGCCGATCGTCCAACCGGACGGATGGTGGCGCTGGTCGGGGACGCCGAGCTCGACGAAGGCAACATCTTCGAGGCGCTGCTCGAGGGCTGGAAGCACGACGTGCGGAACCTGTGGTGGGTGATCGACTACAACCGCCAGAGCCTCGACGGCGTGGTCAATGATCGCCTGTTCGGCCGGATCGGCGAGATGTTCGAGCTGGTCGGCTGGCGCGTGGTCACGCTGAAGTACGGCACATTGCTCGAGGCGGCGTTCGCCCAACCCGACGGCGGGCAGCTCCGCCAGTGGATCGACGCCTGTCCCAATTCGCTCTATTCGGCCCTGGTCTTCAAGGGCGGCGCCGGCTGGCGCGAGGCGCTGACCCGCGACCTCAACCAGTTTCCGGGCATCCGCAAGATTCTCGAGAGCCACGACGATATGAGCCTCCACCGGCTGATGACCAACCTCGCCGGCAACGACATGCAGGCGGTGGTCGACGCCTTCGAAGAGGTGACCGACGACACGCCGACCTGCTTTATCGCCTACACCATCAAGGGCCAGGGACTGCCGTTCGCCGGCCACAAGGACAACCACTCTGGTCTAATGACGCTCGACCAGATGGCAGGCTTCAAGAAGGGCATGGGCATCGAGGACGGCCGCGAATGGGACAAGTTCGCCGGGCTCGCGGTCCCGCCCGCCGAGCTCGCGTCCTTCCTGAAGGAAGCGCCGTTCAATGCCGAAGGCCGCCGCCGCACGGAGGCGCCGGCGATCGCGATCCCGGCCACGCTGCCCAGGCCGAACGACAAGAAGTCGAGCACCCAGGAAGGCTTCGGCAAGATCCTGAATGCCATCGCCGCCGAGGACAGCGAGCTCAGCCGGCGCATCGTCACGACCTCGCCCGACGTTTCGGTCTCGACCAACCTCGGCGCCTGGATCAACCGGCGCGGCCTGTTCGGCCATACCGAGGCGGAAGACGTCTTCCGCGAGCTCAAGGTCGTGTCGGCCCAGTTGTGGCGCAAGACGCCGCGCGGCCAGCACATCGAACTCGGCATCGCCGAGAACAACCTGTTCATCCAGCTCGCCGCGCTCGGCCTCAGCCACGAAATCTTCGGCACGCGCCTGCTGCCGATCGGCACGCTCTACGATCCCTTCATCAACCGCGGCCTCGATGCGCTGAACTACGCCTGCTACCAGGATGCGCGGTTCATGATCGTCGCCACGCCGTCCGGCGTGACCCTGGCGCCGGAAGGCGGCGCCCATCAGAGCATCCAGACGCCGCTGGTCGGCATCGGCCAGCCGGGCCTCTTGTCCTACGAGCCCGCGTTCGTCGACGAACTCGCCGTGCTGATGCGCTTCGGGCTGGAGCACATGCAGCAGCCGAAGGGCTCCTCGCTCTACCTCCGCCTGTCGACCCGCAGCCTGCCGCAGCCCGAGCGCTCGCTGACGCCAGCTCAGCAGAGCGACATCGTGAGCGGCGGCTACTGGTATGAGCTGCCGGAGCCGGGCACCGACATCGCCGTTGTCTGCATGGGCGCCGTCACGCCCGAGGCGATCGTCGCGCACCAGAGCATCGTGCGCGATTTCACCGGCGCCGGCCTGCTGGTGCTGACCTCGCCCGACCGCCTGCACGCCGACTGGCTGGCCGCCCAGCGCGAACGCGGCCGCACGTCAGGTCTTGTCGATCGTGCCGCCAGCCCGGCCGAGCGGCTGCTGGCGCCACTTTCGCGTGATGCCCGCCTCGTCACCGTGCTCGACGGCCATCCGCTGGCGCTGAGCTGGCTGGGCAGCGTGCACGGCCATCGCGTGGTGCCGCTGGGCATCGAGAACTTCGGCCAGTCCGGCGACATCCCCGACCTCTACAGCGCCTACAGGCTCGACGCGGCCGCCATCATCGACGCCGTGGCGCGCTCGATCTGAATTTGCGACCCCCTCCGTCAGCGTAAGACGCTGACACCTTCCCCGCAGACGGAGGAGGGCCTGAGGCGACTTCTTCCCCTCCCCCGTCTGCGGGGCAGGTGTCGCGGCAATCCGCGAAGGAGGGGGCTCGTGATCGCTTGACCTCGCCCGTCGCAGGCCCGACTTTCCGCCCGTGAAAGTCGACGGAAAACCCTATCGCACCATCTGGCTCGGCGCCGACGGCACGACCGTCCAGGCGATCGACCAGACCCTGCTGCCGCACCGGTTCGTTGTGCGCGATCTCAAGACCATGGAGGACGCCGAGCGTGCCATCCGCACCATGATCGTGCGCGGCGCGCCGCTGATCGGCGCGGCGGCGGCTTATGGCGTGGCCCTGGCGATGGCGGCCGATCCTTCCGACGCCAACCTGAAGCACGCCTACGACGCGCTGCTGGCGGCGCGGCCGACGGCCGTCAACCTTCGTTGGGCGCTCGACGACCTGCGCGCCCTGCTCCTGCCGTTGCCGCAGGCACGACGGCGCGATGTGGCGTACGAGCGCGCCGCCGAGATCTGCGACGAGGACGTGGAGATCTGCCGGCGCATCGGCGAGCATGGCCTGGACGAGATCCGGCGGCTGAAACCGCGCGGCGGCCGCCTCAATGCCCTCACCCACTGCAACGCGGGCTGGCTCGCTACCGTCGACTGGGGCACGGCGCTGTCGCCGATCTACCAGGCGCACAATGCCGGCCTGCCGATCCATGTCTGGGTGGACGAGACGCGGCCGCGCAACCAGGGCGCCAGCCTGACCGCCTGGGAGCTCGGCAAGCACGGCGTGCCGCACACCGTCATCGCCGACAATGCCGGCGGTCATCTCATGCAGCACGGCCAGGTCGATTTCTGCATCGTCGGCACCGACCGCACGACGCGGCGCGGTGACGTGTGCAACAAGATCGGGACCTATCTGAAGGCGCTGGCCGCGCACGATAATGGCGTGCCGTTCTATGCCGGCGTGCCCTACCCCTCGATCGACTGGACGATCGCCGACGGCCGCGACATCCCGATCGAGGAGCGCCACGCCCACGAAGTCTCGCGCATCGCCGGCCGCACCGCCTCGGGCGAGGTCGTCACGGTCGACGTGCTGCCCGAGGGCAGCCCGGCCGGCAATCCCGCCTTCGATGTCACGCCGGGCCGGCTGGTGACGGCGCTGATCACCGAGCGCGGCGTCTGCCAGGCGAGCGAGGCCGGGCTGCTGTCGCTCTATCCGGAGCAGGCGCAGGCGGCGTGATCCTGACGCCCGCGGCCCGCGCGATCTCCCGCACGATCGCCGGCCTTGGCTTCACCCAGATCGTCGGCTGGGGCACCACGTACCTGATGCCTTCAGTGCTCGGGCGCGAATTGCAGCTGGCGCTCGGCATATCGCCCGAACTGGTGTTTGCCGGCATCACCGTCATGTTCGGGGTCGGCGCGCTGCTCTCGCCACGCATCGGCAAGATCGTCGACCGCACCGGCGCACGTCGCCTGATGACGGCAGGATCCCTGCTCTACGCGCTGTCGCTGGCCGGCCTTGCTGCCACCCAGGGACCGGCGGGCTACTTTGCCTGCTGGGCGCTGATGGGCGTCGCCTCGGCCCTGGCGCTCAGCACGCCGTCGAGCATCGCCATCGTGCAGGTCGCGGGACCGCGCGCCCGGCAGGCGATCGCCCTCCTCACCATCGTCGGCGGGCTCGCCTCGACGGTCTTCTGGCCGCTGAGCGGCGTGCTGGACGCCGCCTTCGGATGGCGCCACACGCTGCTGCTCTACGCGGCCATCCACCTGCTTGCCTGCGCGCCGACCCACTGGCTGATCCTGCCGCGCGAGCCGCCCAAGCATCCCGTCGCCGGCGGTGCCGCGCCGGCCACGGGCGGCGTGGCGCCGGAAGATCGCCGCCACGTCTTCCTGCTGCTGTCGATCAGCCTCGCCTTCGGCGCCTTCGTCTTCACCGGCGTCCAGCTGCAAATGATCGAGATCATGCGCGGGCTCGGCCATCCGCCCGCCTCCGCCCTGCTGCTCGCCTCGCTGATCGGCCCCAGCCAGGTCAGCATCCGCATCTTCGAGCTGCTGTTCGGCCATCGCTACTCGATCATGCGGTCGGCGGTGTTCGGCTCATTGATGCTGCCGGTCGGGCTGGGTCTCGCGCTGCTCGCCGGAAACGTGTTCGTCGTGGCCCTGGTCGTGGTGGCGGCCTACGGCGTGTCGAACGGCCTCAAGGCCGTGCAGCGCGCGACCTTGCCGCTGGCCCTGTTCGGCCGCGCCCAGTTCGGCACTTACATGGGACGGCTCGCCCTGCCGCAGGGCATTGTCGCCGCGGTGGCACCGCCGATCATGGCCGCGGTGCTGAGCCGGTTCGGCACCGCGGGCGCCCTGTGGCTGAGCTTCGCCTTCGCCACGGTGGCGTTGATCGCCATGATCCTGCTGGCGCGGCGTGGGCGAAGCATCCGATGAAAGCCCGGCCAGAGCGTGTCAGGCGCCTGGCGCTGCTGTCAGCCGCGCCCAGGTCGACGCCGCAGCGGGCGCAGCGACTGTTGAATGCCGCTTAAAAGGGTTGAGGCGGCTTGCGTCGGGTTCTGCTACCTTAGAAGCGGTCCAGGAGTTCTGGGAAAAGGGACCTATGCAAAAGTAGGGTTCCCCGATAAATTTACGGACATTCTACGAGGGGAGATAAATACATGCTTGGCCGATCTTTGACTTTCGCCGTTGCCGCGGCATTGCTGTTGGGAGCGTGCAACGATGCGCCGCCGCCTGCAGCCCCACCGCCACCGCCGCAACAGCCGGTTGCATCGAGCTTCAGGGTGCTCTTTGCTCCCGGCAGCGCGACCGTGCAAACCCCGGAATTGGCCACGGTCCGACAGGCTGCCGTCGCCTTTAAGAGCCGGGGCGGCGGAAACATTGTGCTGACCGGCCACACCGATACCACGGGCTCTCCGGCCTTCAACCAGGCGTTGTCGCAGCGGCGCGTGGATGCCGTCACGGCGGCCTTGGCCAACGAAGGCGTCCCGGCCTCCTCGATCACCTCCAGCGCCTCCGGAGAATCGAATACGCCCGTGCGGACGGGTGATCAGGTGTCCGACCAGAAGAATCGAAGTGTCGAGATTACCGTGCTTGTAGCGCCCGCCAGGATGAGCGATTCGCAGTACTGCGGGATGCTGGCACCGAAGGTGCGTGACGTCAGCCGCGGTGCCGATCCGACCGGCGACCTCGGCCGTGCGCTCACCAACTGCCAGAACGGCGTCGGCGACTCCGGCATTGCCTTCATGACGAAGTATCTCATGGACAATCGAGTCCCCGTTCCGCCGCGCACCTAATACGTGCTCGGCCGACGTCAGGTCGCGCCGTGCGTCCACCTCGGTGTTGGTGGGACGCCGCTAGAGCGAAAACGCGAGCCTCGCCGGCTTTAGCCGGCGAGGCTGATCCAGCCAACGGACCGTGCTGACGGTCACGGTCATTCGCTGTCGGCGGGTGATGGGACCGGCGGAACAATTGGGAAAGGCTGCGGGACACAGTTCGGGTCCCGGAGTCCGATGCCCGGCAGACTGCCGTCTAGGCCCAGATCGCTAGCTACGGCCGAACCACGCCGGCGGACGGACCTATGATAGGCGGCGGCTCCGGGACCCTTGCGGTCCCGGAGTTCGTTTTGAGAGGCTGCGCCACTCTGACGGGGCGCGCTATCAGGGCGAACTACGCCGCGCCGGTCTTGCCCGAAGAGTGGACGCAGGAATTATCTCGCCGAAACAACTTGGACATCTGGTCGGCCTGGGGCAGGCGCCCATTTGATTTCCATTCTTGAGAGCGTTACCAAAAGTAACCAGATCAAGATGTTGTGGGCGACTCCTCAGTTCTTCGCCACGTAGGGATGCACCATCTTCCTGGGATCGACCACGCGGTCGAACTCGGCCTCGCTCACGAAGCCCAGCTTGAGCGCCGCGGCCTTCAGGGTGAGGTCGTGGTCCATGGCGTGGTGGGCGATCTGCGAGGCCTTGTCGTAGCCGATCACCGGGGCGAGCGCCGTCACCAGCATCAGCGAACGGTCGACATACTCGGCGATCTTCTTGCGGTTGGGCTCGGTGCCCTCGACCAGGAACTTGCGGAAGTTGGCGCAGCCATCCGACATCAGCGTGATCGAATGCGTGATGTTGTAGATCATCAGCGGCTTGTAGACGTTCATCTCGAGATAGCCGCCGGC
>CAZHQA010000026.1:0-30308 GCA_964533955.1 uncultured Reyranella sp.
GTGCTGCTGCCCGACGGCGCCCAGAAGTACGGCCTCGAGCACGACATCGTGGTCGGCCGCGACGGCATGGTGCACGTGCCCAACGGTCCGGGCCTGGGCGCGGCGATCGACTTCAAGCTGATCGAGCGCAAGAAGATCGCGGTGCTGAGCTAGCTGTTGCCAGAGGAGACCAGGATCATGAGCACGTCCGATATCGCCTACACGCCGATTCTGCCGGAGGGCTGGACGCGACCACGCGGCTTTTCGCACGGCGTTGTCGCGACCGGCACGAAGAGTGTGCGCATTGCCGGCCAGATCGGACGGGAGCCTGGACAGGCTCACATCGCCGCGGGGACCGACGCCGGCACGCAATGGCGGGTGGCACTCGGCAATCTCGTGGCAGTTCTCAAGGCCGCGGGCGGCGAGCCCGGGCATCTGGTGGCACTGCGCGCCTACGTCACGGACATTGCCGAGTTCAACGCCGCGGGTGCCGCGATCGGCGCCGCCTGGGCCAGCACACTCGGCCGGCATTTCCCGGCGATGACGCTGGTCCAGGTCTCGGCACTGATCGATCCTCACGCCAAGATCGAGATCGAAGGCGAAGCCGTTCTCCCGTGAGCCGTCGTCAGAACTAGGAGACGAGCACGTACCAGCCTTCGACGAAATGGCTGGCCCCGCCGCTCCCTGCCGTGACCCGGATCTTCCCGGCCATCACGTCGACCGAGACACCGACCTCGACGTAAGCCTAGTGGCGCGCAACGCCGTCGACATCGACGACGATCAGGCTATTGCCGGGATCGGCGCGATCGCGCCGCTGAGTGTTGCAAAGTCGATAGACACGACGCTGGCAATGAAGCCGGATCAGGCCGTCCCGTTCAACATGTCCTTGACATCGTGAGCGGCCGGACCTTGGTTCTACCGCCTCCAACATGACCGCAACCATCCAGATCTACGTCGACGCCGACGCCTGTCCGGTCAAGACCGAGATCTATCGCGTCGCCGAGCGCTATCAGCTCAAGGTGTTCGTCGTCAGCAACTCCTGGCTCGGCGTGCCGCGCGATCCGCGCGTCGAGCTCGTCGTGGTGAGCGACGGCTTCGATGCCGCCGACGACTGGATCGCCGAGCGCGCCGGGCCGGGCGACATCGTGGTGACGGCGGACATCCCGCTGGCCGACCGTAGCCTCAAGGCTGGCGCCGCCGTGATCGGCAATACCGGGGTGCCGTTCACGCCCTCGTCGATCGGCATGGCGATGGCGAGCCGCGAGCTGATGTCGAACCTGCGCGCCATGGGTGAGGTGACAGGTGGTCCCAGGCCGATGAGCCCGCGCGATCGCTCGCGTTTCCTGTCGACGCTCGACGAGACCGTGCAGAAGCTGCGTCGCGCGACCCCCTAGCAGCGGGCGGGATTGCAGCGCAGAAAAGCGCTAAGCCGCTTCCTTCCTGCACAGGCAGGAGGCGCGCACCGGTTGATCGGCGCGTGCCTGGGCAAGGTCGAGCCGCGCCTTGATCAGCGGCGCCTCGAGCTTGTCGCCGCGCCGCGTCAGGCACTCGTGCAGGCCATGCAGGCTCCAGACGTTGTCGGGATTCTGACGCGAGCGGCTGATGCTGCCGTCGAGGCCGAGATCGGCGCGATAGACTGCCTCGGCCTCGGCCAGCCGCCCCTGCTCCAGCAGAAGAGCGCCGAGCGCATGCCGCGCCGGCTGCATCCAGCCCCATGGCTCGTCGTAAGCCAAGGCATCCTGCAGTTCGACCGAGCGGCGCAGATGAGCGAAGGCCTTGTCCAGGTTGCCGCGACGGTACTCCAGCTCGCCGTCCAGCATCTGTTCGGCGACCGCCAGCAGGTCGACCACCTTGTTGTTGTGCAGCAACCGCGATTCGGGGACGCGCGCCTTGGCCTCGAGGAACGCCGCACGCGCTTTCTCGGCCTCGGCAATCTCACCCAGGACCGAATGCGCCAAGCCGCGGGCATAGAGCATCATCGCCGTGGTCGAACAGTAGAGAGCGGGATCCTTGGGCAGCTCCTGGGCGATGATCTCGTGCCATTTGCCGAAGCGCACCAGCACGTGCTGTTTCATCGGTAGGTAGCCTTCGATGAAATCGGCCATCGGCGGCGAGGGGATGCGCAGCAGCTCCTCGGGCGTGGTGTCGATCAGCTCCTGAGCCGCCTGCATGGCTGGCCCGTACTGGCCGAGGAACATCGCGCCGTAGATCACGAAGTGGTGGTTGTGCATGCGGTAGAGCGAATAGAAGTTCATCACCCCTTCGCGCGCCACGTACTGGCGATCGGCGACGACCGCCTTCTGGTTATAGACCACGACGTCGCGGTAGTGGCCGCACAACACGTCGATGTGGGTCGGCATGTGAATCAGGTGGCCCGAGCCGGGCACCAGATCGCGCAGCCGGTCTCCGACACGGAGTGCCCGCTGCGGAAAGGGCGACATCTCCATCAGATGGACATAGAGGTGCAGCAGGCCGGGATGGTCCCACGAGGCCGGAGTGTCGGCGAACAGACCCTCGAGCAGCTCCATTGCTTCCTGGGTGCCGGCATTTTCCGCCACGCCGCCGGTGGTCACGTTCCACATCTTCCACGGCGTCTCGTTCATGATGGCGTCGACCAGGACGCAGGCGACGTCGAGGTCGCCCGGGAAAGTCTTGTGGAGCCTGCGCATCTCGCGCGTGAACGCCTTGTCCCAGTCCGCCTGATCCTCGATCGGCTCGCGCTGCGGATAGCGCACCGTCAGGGCCTGGATCAACGCCTGCTCGACCGGCGTGGCGTCTTTGGCCAGCGCCTGCGCCGCCTTCATGGCGTCATAGGAAGCGGCCAGCGCCGCGGTCTTGCCGGCCGGATCGTAGAGATTCCAGGGCAGGTTGTAGTTGGGACCTGCGGCATAGGAGATGCCCCATTGCGCCATCGCGCACCGGGGATCGTGCTCGAACGCCTTGCCGAAGCACTTGATGGCTTCGGCGTGATTGAAGCCGAAGATCCAGTTGAGGCCACGATCGAACCACAGCTGCGCGTCGGGCGACTGGGTGGTGACGGGCCGCTTGTAGGCGCCGAGATCGTAGTAGGTCATCTCACGCTCCCTGAACTGGCCCCCGAAGGTACGGGGTCGACTGTAGGCTAATGGACGTTGGCGGGCTGTACCGCATCGACGGTGACGTCGATGGGCCGCTGCAGCTGGTCGGGGTCGAGCACCAGCGGCTGCTTGAGGCGATAGAGCGTCTGCACTCCAAGCGACAGGCGCACATCGAGAACGAGCGTGCGACCCTGAAGCTTCAGGTCCTGCGGCACGCGCAATGAGAACGGAATCGGTTCGACCCAGCTCGAGCGTACCACCGCCTCGGTGATCAGGGTCGGCGGCTGGGTTGACCGGTCGAACAGCTGCACACGCAGCTCGGCGCCCGGCGGCAGCTGGAACTTCGGCTGGCGATAGGCCGAACCGCGCACGACCATGGCCGGCGGTGGCGCTGCGTCGCGCTCGGGCAGCAAATCGGTCCAGTTGAAGTCCACCGCCTCGCCCTTGTCGTTGATCAGGCAGCGGTACCGCAGCGCCACCACCTCGCCGCGGCGGCGCCAGCGGACGCCGATGCCGGTGACGATGGCTGCGATGCGGTTTCCGTCGAGCGTCTGGTCTGTCTTCTCGATCGTGTACCAGGGCAGGCCTTGCAGGCCCAACAGGGGAAAGGCCGGATCGGCGGCCCGGAGATCGGCTCCGAATTTGCCGGCGCAACGCGACAGCAGTGGAGAGGAGATGCCCCCCTGGTCCGTGAACCCGTCCTGAGCAGAGGGTGAAAAGGTCAGGCCGAACATGATGGCGAGCGCCGAGATGGCGGCCAACGGAAACGCAAGCTTCATCGACTCAAGTCCCCCGAAGTACGTGGACGGTAGCATGCTCTGCCAGGCTGCGCGCGGCGATATCGACACGGATGCTGGATCGGCCACGCTTTGTGGCGCAGTCTTGCTGTGAATTTGAGGGGGAGGGCAATGAATTCCACGAGACCGGCAACTGCACCGGCGGGCGCCATCAGCTCGCACCTGGCCGTCCGGCCAGACTGGCTCGCCAAGCGCCGGGAAGCCGCGCTCGAGCCCGACCTGCCGATCGTCGATCCGCACCATCACCTGATCGACCGGCCGGAGAGCGGCCGCTACCTGCTGCCGGACCTGCTGGCCGATATCGACAGCGGGCACAATGTCGTGGCGACCGTCTATCTGGAATGGCTCTCGATGTACCGGGCCGATGGGCCGGTCGAGATGCGGCCCGTGGGCGAGATCGAGTTCGCCAACGGCGTCGCGGCGATGAGCGCCAGCGGCGGCTACGGCAAGCCGCGCGTCTGCGCCGGCATCGTCGGCCACGGCGAGCTGACACTCGGCGCCGGCGTGGCCAAGGTGCTGGAGGCGATGATCGTGGCGGGTGGCGGACGGTTTCGCGGCATCCGCTTCATTTCCGCCAGCGACCCCGAGCAGGCCCAGTGGGGCGCCACGCTTGCCCGGCCGCAGGGTTGGCTGCGCGACCCCAGAGTCCGTGAAGGCTTTGCCCAACTGGCGCCGCTCGGCCTCAGCTTCGATGCCTTCATGTACCATCCCCAGCTTGCCGACCTGGTCGACCTGGCGCGCGCCTTCCCGGCAACACCGATCGTGCTGAATCACGTTGGCGGGGCGATCGGGCTCGGCCGCTACAAGGGCAAGCGCGACGCGGTATTCGCCGACTGGAGTGCGCGTATCGCCGAGCTGGCGGCATGCCCCAACGTGCACGTGAAGCTGGGCGGGCTGGGCATGCGGGTCTTCGGCTTCGATGTCCATGAAAAGGACATGCCGCCCAGCTCCGAACAGCTTGCGACGTTGTGGCGGCCCTATGTCGAGACCTGCATCACGGCCTTCGGTCCGAGCCGCGCGATGTTCGAAAGCAACTTCCCGGTCGACAAGGGCTCCTACGGCTACGGCGTCTTCTGGAATGCCTGCAAGCGGCTGGCCCAGGGGGCGAGTGCTGCCGAGAAGGCCGACCTGTTTCACGGCTCGGCGTCGAGAGTCTACCGTCTCGGCATCTGAGCGCAGGAGTCCGGGCAAGAGGCGAAGCGAATGGCGACCATAGAGACCGCGCTGACGCGCCTGCTGGGCATCACGCACCCGATCCTGCTGGCCCCCATGGGCTCGGCCGCCGGCGGCAAGCTTGCCGCGGCCGTCACGCACGCCGGAGGCCTCGGCATGCTCGGGTCGGGTTATGCCGACGGCCCGGCAATCCGGCGCGAGCTGGCCGAGGCGGGCAATGCCCGCGTCGGCATCGGCTTCATCCTGTGGGCGCTGGACAAGAACCCGGCGGCGCTCGATGTGGCGCTCGAGGCGAAGCCCGTGGCGGTCATGCTGTCGTTCGGCGATCCGTCACCCTACACGGCCCGGATCAAGGCCGCGGGCGGCCGGATCATCTGCCAGGTGCAAACGCTCGAGCACGCCAAGCAGGCGGCAGCGGCCGGTGCCGACGTCATCATTGCCCAGGGACGCGACGCGGGCGGCCACTCGGGGATGACTCGCGGAACGATCGGCCTGGTGCCGGCGGTGGTCGATGCCGTCGGCTCGATTCCCGTCGTTGCCGCCGGTGGCATTGCCGACGGGCGGGGGCTCGCGGCAGCCCTGGCGCTCGGGGCTAGCGGCGTGTCGATGGGCACGCGCTTTACCGCCACGCGCGAATCACTGTGGGACCAGGCGATGAAGGAAAAGGCGGTGGCGGCGGGCGGTGACCAGACGGCGCAAACCCGAGTGTTCGACATCGTGCGCGGCGCCGCCTGGCCGGCGATCTACCCGGGGCGGGCGCTGCGCAACGACTTCTTCGCCCAATGGCACGGCAAGGAGGATGCCCTGCACGGCCGGCAGAAGGAGGTCGAGGCCGGCTACCTGGCGAGTCACTCCGACGACTTCGGACAGCGCGTGGTGTGGGCGGGCGAGAGCGTCGATCTGGTGCGCGACATTCCGAGCGCGCGCGACGTCATCGAGCGGATCGTCGACGAAGCGGCTGCCGTGCTGCGCGCCGGCGCGGCACTGGTGCGCGGATAGCTCAGACGACGGTGCGATATCGCTCGACGCAGGTCGCGAGCACGGTGTCGATCGGCTGCGCCCACCAATGGTCGGAGAAGATTTCGGCCTCGATCAGGCCGGTGTAGCCCGCCGCCTCGACGGCAGCGCGGATGCGGGGCAGCTCGATGACGCCGTCGCCCATCATGCCACGGTCGTTGAGCATGTCCTTGGTCGGTACAAGCCAGTCGCAGACATGATAGGCGAGGATGCGCTTCTCCCGCCCGGCACGGGCGATGCTGGCGTACAGATCGGGATCCCACCAGGTGTGATAGACGTCGACTGCGACACCGAGTGCACCGGTTTGGCGCGGATCGAGGCGGGCGGCGATGTCGAGCGCTTGCGCCAGCGTGTTCACCGCTGCCCTGTCAGCGCAGTACATCGGATGCAGCGGCTCCAGCGCCAGCGGCAGCTTGGCCGTGCGCGCGTAGGCCAAAAGCTCCGCGAGACCTTCCTCGATCTGGGCGCGGGCACTGACGATGTCCCTGGATGGCGCGGAGCCCGGGCGGGCGTACTGCGGCAGCCCACCGGCGACGACGATCAGGCAAGGCGCGCCCAGCGCCGCCGCCTCGTCGACGTAGCGCCGATTGTCTTCGTGCATCTCTCTGCGATGGGCTGCGTCGGTGGGAAAGAGCCCGCCACGGCAAAAGCCTGAAAGCTTCAAGCCGGCGTCCCTGATGGCCTTGGCGGCACGCTTTCGCCCGACTGCCTCGACCTGGTCGCGCCACGGGCTGATGGCGGCGATGCCATGGCGCGCGCAGGCGTCGACGATGCCGAGAAGGTCGGCCTGCCTGCGGACCGTCGCGCCGTTGATGGAGAGCAGCGACGGTGCGCCGGACAGGTCACGCACAGCCGCGCACCGCCAGTACGGACTTCATGCGACTCGCGGCGCGCCCGGGATCGCGCAGCAGTCCTGCCTTGTCGGCGAGCCTGAACAGCTCGGCGAGATGCAGGGTCGAGCGCGCGCTCTCCTGCCCTCCGACCATGGTGAAATGGTCCTGGTGTCCGTTGAGATAGGCCATGAACACGACGCCGGTCTTGTAGAACTGGGTCGGCGCCTTGAAGATGTGGCGCGACAGCGGGACGGTTGGCGCGAAGATGTCGTGGTAGTCCTGGAAGTCATTGCCTGCCAGTGCCGACAGGGCCGCCGTCGCGGCGGGTGCGATCGCATCGAAGATGCCGAGCAGGGCATGGCTGTATCCCTGCTCGTCGCCGGCGATCAGCTCTGGGTAATTGAAGTCGTCGCCGGTGTACATTTTCACGCTCTTGTCGAGCCGGCGCCGCATGGCGATCTCGCGGTCCTTGTCGAGCAGCGAGATCTTCACGCCGTCGATCTTGGACGATGAGGCGTTGATGATCGCCACCGCCGTATCCATTGCCTTGGCGAGATCGCGGGTGCCCCAGTAGCCGGCGAGCTGCGGGTCGAACATGTCGCCCAGCCAATGGATGATCACCGGCTCGCGCACCTGCTTCAGCACGTGCTGATAGACTCGTGCATAGTCGTCGGCCGACCGGGCGACCCGCACCAGGGCACGCGAGGCCATCAGGATGATGCGGCCGCCGACCTTTTCGATGGCGGCGATCTGCTGCTCGTAGCCCGCGACGACATCGTCGATGGTGGTGACCGCTGCAAGATCGAGATGGTCGGTGCCGGCGCCCGAGAAGATCGCGGCACCCTCGCGCCCGCTTGCCGCCTTGACCGATTGCCGGATCAGCTCGAGCGCCATCGTCCAATCGAGTCCCATGCCGCGCTGGGCGGTATCCATGGCCTCGGCGACGCCGAGGCCGAGATCCCAGAGATAGTGGCGATAGGCGATGGTGCGCTCCCAATCGGGCGCCGCCTTGAGCCAGGGATCGATGTCGGCCTTGGGATCGGCGACGACGTGCGCGGCGGCCAGCGCCACGCGATTGAGCCGGCGCGTCACCTTGTCGGGAAACGACGTCGCGTCGGACAACGTGTAGGGCGCGAGCTTTCCGCTCGCATCGGGCAGGGTCAGCGTGATCGACATCGGCTCGTTTCCCTCATCGGACCGCGCCCACTCCCGCGGCGCTCTCCGAGATCCAATTCATGGTCAGCCTGCGTGTGCGTGCTGCCGTCAGCTATTCCCGGTTTGTCGTGCTGCGGCAGGCCACTACTTGTCCAGCCAGACGTCTTCGTATCGGAAGCCGTTGTAGACGCTGTTCACGTTGGCGACGTAGCCCTTCACGTAGGGTTGCATGCAGGTCGCAGCGCGGTTCCACATGATGATGGGGCGCGCATTGTCCTCCAGGAGCTTCCTGTCGATCTCCCAGACGAGCTTCCGGCGCTCTGCCGCGTCGGTCATCTGCGACTGCTTGTCCATCAGCTTCTCGATGTCGGGATTGCAGTAGCCGGTGTAGTTGCGATCCGATTTGCACGAGAAGTTCTCGAAGTAGTTCTGGTCGGGATCGTCGACGCCGTTGCCGGTGGTGTTGAGTCCTACCGAGTACTGCTTGCGCCCGACCCGGGTGAACCATTGCGCCGTCTCGATGATCTCGACTTCGGCATCGATCCAGATGTCCTTGAGCTGTCCGGCCAGGATCACCGCCGGATCCTTGTAGAGCGAGATGCCGCGGGTCGAGACCTTGAGCGGCAGGTGCTTGTCGGGTCCGTAGCCGGCCTTCTTCATCAGCTCGCGTGCCATCTCGCGGTTCTTCGCGACGTCCGGCCCGTATCCCGGCACCGACTGCAGCATCTCCGGTGGCATGCCCCACACGCCGTCGGTCGGCGGCTGCATGGTGCCTCCGAGCTGCGCGTCGCCCTGATTGAGGATGTCGACGAAGGCCTTGCGGTCAATCCCGAGGTTGAGGGCCTGCCGCAGGTCCGGATTGTCGAAGGGCGGCGCATCGCGGTTGAGGATCAGGTTCGTGCTGTTGTTCATCGAGGTGACCTGGCACGCGGCGTTCGGCAACTGGGCCTTGATGTCCTTGAGCAGCGGGATCGTCACTTCCCACGGAAAGACGATGTCGAAGCGTCCCGACACGAAGCTCAGCATCGCCGTGCCGCGGTTGGGCACGATGGTGAACTCTATGCCGTCGAGATAGGGCTTGCCCTTTTTCCAGTAGTCGGGATTGCGGACGAGCTTGATGCCCTCGTTCTGCCGAAACTCGACGAACTTGAACGGCCCGGTTCCGATCGGCTTGGTGCGCATCTGCGCCGCGGGCACGTGGCAGGGATAGATCGGCCCGTAGCCCGAGGCGAGCAGCGCCGGCAGCGACGGCTGCGGATGCTGCAGGTGGACGGTCACCTCGTAGTCGCCGTTGGCGGTGGCCTTGTCGACGTTGCTGTACCAGCTCTTGCGCGGGTTGGCGCGCAGCTTGTCCTCGCCCTTGCCGGTCAGCAGGTCGAAGGTGCAGACCACATCCTTGGCCGTGAACGGCTTGCCGTCATGCCATTTGACTCCTTCCTGCAGCTTGAAGGTCAGGTCCTTCCCGTCGGCGCTCCACGCCCACGACTTGGCGAGATCGGGGACGATCGACTGCGGGCTGTTTTGCGCGACCTGCTGGTCGTAGACGACCAGATTGTTGAAGACCGACATGAAGGGCACGACCGTCGAATTGGTCGACGATTCGAGGATCGACGCGGTGGGCGGGTTGTCGCGGTGGTACATTTTCAGCACGCCGCCGCTTTTTTGCGCGAGCGCTGCACCGTCCGGATAGCCCACGGCCAACAACAGGCCCAGCAGAGCCACATGGCGCATTGTTCGTTTCCTCCCTTTCGGTCCATTCTACATGCCTACAGGGCGGCGAGAACCGGGAGAAAGTAGATGGCAGGGTCGAAGTTCCGCTGGCTCGTGACGATGGCGTCACTGACGCTGGCACTGGCGGCGCCGGGCATGGCGAGCGCCGAGAAGCGACTTGTCGTCTACACCTCGAACGAAAGCACGCTGAACGACCTGGTGTTCGGCGCCTTCACCAAGGAGACCGGCATCGTGGTCGAACCGGTGTCGGCCGGTTCCGGCGTGGTGATGCGCCGCCTGCAGGCCGAGAAGGCCCGCCCGCTCGCCGATATCGTGTGGGGCGTGAGCCGCTCGCTGCTG
This sequence comes from uncultured Reyranella sp., assembly GCA_964533955.1. Lineage (GTDB taxonomy): Bacteria > Pseudomonadota > Alphaproteobacteria > Reyranellales > Reyranellaceae > Reyranella. The sequence continues at coordinate 10,102 of CAZHQA010000026.1, forward strand.
CAGACCAACAGGGCGCTGTTCCAGCCCTATGCCTCGAAGAACAAGGACGCGACTCCGACCGAATACCGCGATCCCGACGATCTGTGGATCGGCAATAACCTTCATCTTCTCGTGATCCTGCAGAACACCAAGGCGGTGCCGGAAGGTCAGGGCCCCAAGGGCTGGGCCGACCTGCTCGATCCCAAGTGGAAGGGCAAGATCGCCTTCACCGATCCTGCCAATTCGGGCTCGGCTTACGCCACGGTGACCATGCTGGTCGACCTGTGGGGCGGCGGCGACGCCGGCTGGAAGAAGGTGGCGCAGCTGTTCAGGAACATGAAGGTGCTCAACCGTTCGTCGCTGGTCTTCCAGGGCGTCGGCAACGGCGAGTATCCGCTCGGCATCTCGCTGGAATATGCCGGGCCGATGTGGGCGGCGGGTGGCGCGCCGGTCAAGGTGATCTACCCGGACGACGGCACGACGGCCTCGATGGAGGGCGTTGCCGTCGTCAAGGACGATCCCAATCCCGAGTCGGCCCGGGCGTTCGTCGACTACATCAACCGCAAGGACGTGCGCGAGACGATCCTGAAGGCGACCTTCCGCCGCCCGACGCGCGGCGACGTCGACCTCGCCAAGCTGCCGGGCGGCATGCCGCCGCTCGCATCGGTCAAGCTCGTCAAGTACGACGAGGACGGCTGGACCGAGAAACGCACGGCCACGCTCGAGAAGATCAAGGACATCCTCCAGGATAGCCGCTGAAGATGATTCGGCGCAAAGCCCTCATCCTGAGGAGCCGCGCGCAGCGCGGCGTCTCGAAGGATGGGCCACGACATGACTGGTTCGTACCCTTCGAGACGCGCTCCTGCGGAGCGCTCCTCGGGGTGAGGCTGTTCGGCTAGTGGCCGGTATCGTCATCAGCGGCGTGTCGCGCAGCTTCGGCAGCGTGCGCGCCGTCGATCATGTCGATCTCGAAGTGGGCGAGGGCGAGTTCTTCACGCTGCTCGGTCCGTCGGGCTGCGGCAAGACCACCTTGCTGCGCATGATCGCGGGGTTCTGCGAACTCGATGCCGGGGAGATTCTCTTCGGCAAGCGGCGCATCGACAAATTGCCGGCACATCTGCGCGACATCGGCATGGTGTTCCAGAACTACGCGGTGTTTCCCAACCTCACCGTGGCGGGCAACGTCGCCTATGGTTTGCGGGCGCGACAGGTGGCGGCGGCCGAGATCGCCACCCGGGTCGAGGACGCGCTGAAGCTGGTGCAGCTCGCCGGACTGGGCGAACGCTGGCCGCACCAGCTGTCGGGCGGCCAGCTGCAGCGCGTGGCGATCGCGCGCGCCCTGGTGATCCGCCCGCAGGTCCTGCTGTTCGACGAGCCGCTGTCGAACCTCGATGCGCGGTTGCGCGTGAGCATGCGCGGCGAGATCCGCGAATTGCAGAAGTCGCTCGGCATCACGGCGCTCTACGTCACGCACGACCAGGAGGAGGCGATGTCGGTCTCCGACCGCATCGCGCTGATGAATGCCGGCAAGCTCGAGCAGGTTGGCCAGCCCACCGAGATCTATCGGCGGCCGGCGAGCCGCTTCGCCGCCGAGTTCATGGGCACCGCCAACGTCTTTCCGGCGCAGGCGCTGGGCCTCGCCGCGCCGGTCTGGGTGTCGCTGCGGCCCGAGGCGCTGCGCTTTGCCGAGGAGGCGCCCGCGGGCTGGCCGCGGCTGACGGGGACGGTGAGCCGTATCGAGATGCTGGGACCGCTGACCCGACTCGATGTGAACCTGGCAAATGGCGCCGTGCTCAGGGTGGCGACACTCGATGCGCCGCATCACGCTCTCGCCGTGACTGCGGTCGTGTCGCTGGCCTACGATCCGACGCGGCTGGTCATCCTGCCGTGACGCTCTCCATCCCGCACCAGCAGCGCCTGCCAGCGGCGATCGCTGCGTTCGGTCTGCTGTTCCTCGGCGTGTTCCTTCTTTACCCGCTGCTCCAGGTGTTCGGGGCGAGCCTGCTCGACACCGAGGGTGCCAGCCTGACGCTCGCCAACTACGCCAAGATCCTGGGCCGGCCGTACTACCGCGGGGCGATCGTCAACACGCTCAGCATCGGCGCCACCGCGACCGTGATCACGACCCTGATCGCGGTGCCGATGGCCTTCGCCCTGGCGCGCCTGCCGGTCCGGGGCAAATCGGCCATCCTGGCCGTGGCGGCGCTGCCGCTGGTGCTGCCGTCGTTCGTCAGTGCCTACGCCATCGTGCTGCTGCTCGGCAACGGCGGCATCGTCACCCGGTGGCTGCAGGGCCTGGGCGCGGACTTCGGATCGATCTACGGCGCGCGCGGCATCGTGCTGGCCTACGTCCTCACGCTTTATCCCTACGTGCTGCTGCCGACGGTGGCGGCCTTCAAGGCGGTCGACGTGTCGATGGAAGAGGCGGCGCAGGGGCTGGGCTCGTCGCCCGGCCGCACGGTGCGCACGGTGATCCTGCCGATCGTGCTGCCGGCGATCCTGGCCGGCGCGCTCCTGGTGTTCATCGAAACGCTGGAGAATTTCGGCGTGCCCTTCGTGCTCGCGGAGGATCTGCCGATCTTCGCCGTCGAGGCCTTCAAGCTGTTCATCGGCGAGACCGCGCCCAATCCCGCGTCGGCGGGCGTGCTGGGCGTGCTCCTGATCCTGACCACGACGCTGGTGCTCCTCGTGCAGCGCTGGTTCCTGAACCGGCGCCGCTTCGCCACCAACGCACGCCAGACGCCGCCGCTGCTCGGGGTCGGCCGCGGCCTGCAGGCCGCGGCCACGCTCTATTGCTGGCTGATCGTGCTGCTGGCGCTGGTGCCGTTCTTCGCCATCGTCGTGCTGTCGTTCCTCGAATTCCGCGGGCCCGTGCTGCACGGCAATTTCAGCCTGGCCAACTTCGCCAGCCTGTTCGAGAAGGACATGCGTCCCTTCGCCAACACGCTGGTATTCGCAAGCCTGGCCGCGCTCTGCGTCACGCTGATCGGCGTGCCGGTGGGCTATGTCGTGACACGCTGGCGTTCGGGTGTGGCGACCGTGCTCGATGTGGTGGCGACGCTGCCGTTCGCGGTGGCCGGGACCGTGCTCGCCATCGGCTTCGTCGTGTCGTTCAACGCCGGCTTCCTGGTGCTGACCGGCGGGCCGCTGATCCTGATCGTGGCCTACACCGTGCGCAAAGTGCCGTTTGCCGTGCGCTCGGCCAGCGCCATCGTCCACCAGATCGACGTTTCGCTCGAGGAGGCGTCGGTCAGCCTCGGTCGCTCACCGCTTCAGACCTTCCTGCGCGTGGTCGTGCCGCTGATGCTGGGCGGCATCGTGAGCGGCGTGGTGCTGACCTGGGTGACCGTGGCCTCCGAGCTCAGCGCCACCGTCGTGCTCTATAGCGGGCAATGGCGCACGCTGACCGTGGTGATGTTCCAGGCGCTGGAAGGCGGCGGCGCCGGCGTCGCCACCGCCGCCGCTTCGGCGCTGATCGTGGTGACGCTGTTGCCGATCGCACTGCTCTTTCGGTTGGTGAAGCGCTACGAGCTGGGCTGATATATTGCGCCATGCGTCTGCGTAGCAAGATCATCTGGGCCTTCGCGGCACTTCTCTGCGTGGCCGCCCTTGCGGTCGTGTTGCTGCCGCGCCTGATCGACGTCGAGGCCTATCGCCCGGTCATCATCGAGGCGGTGCGCGACGCCACGGGCCGCGAGCTGGTGATCGACGGCCCGGTGCGGCTGCGCCTGTTCCCGGTGCCCGGCATCGGCGCGGGCCAGGTCCGCTTCGCCAATGCAGTCGGCGCCAAGGGCGCGCAGATGGTCGACGTGCAGTGGGTCGCGGTTCGGCCCGACTGGCTTGCCCTGCTGCAGGGCAAGGTGCAGGTCGGCGTGCTGACGCTCTACCGTCCGACCATCATCCTCGAAGCCGATGCCGATGGCGTGCCGAACTGGGAGTTCGCGCCGGGCGGCAATGCGCAGCAGAAGCCGGGCGATCCCAGCGCCGGCTTCCACCTCGCGGTCGGCGAGCTGCGGATCGTGCACGGCACGGTGAATTTCACCGATCCGGTGACCAAGCGTCGGCTCCTGGCCGAGGACATGACGGCTTCGGCGACCGTCGGCTCGTTCGACGGTCCGATCAGCCTGGATGGCAGCGCGACCGTGAACGGCGTGCCGCTGACGCTCGCCTTTTCGTTCGACGCGGCCACGGCCAAGGGTCACGCAACGAAGCTCTCGCTGGAAGTGTCGAGCGGCAAGCTCGTCTTCGACGGCGAGGTGAGCGCGCTCAAGCCCGACGCCGACGTGGACGGCCATCTCACCGTGGAGACCGGCACGCTGACAGACTTCATCTCGTCGGTGATCGGTGCGATCGGCTCGGACAAGCCGGTATTCGAGCAGGTGGTGTCGGGCCGCTTCTCGTTCGACGGCGACATCTCGGTGGGCAAGGACCAGATCGCGCTCAATCATTTCGAAATGAGCATGGGCCGGGACAGCGCATCGGGTTCGCTTGCGCTCAACTACAAGACCGCGCCCTCGATCGAGGGCCGGCTGTCGCTGCCGCGGCTCGACCTCGACAAGTGGCTCGATCTTCTCGCCAAGGGCCTGCTGCCCGCGGCGCCCAAGCCGCCGGCGGGCGCCAAGCCTGCGCCGCCGACCCAGCTCAACGCGTCGCTCTCGATCGATGTCCAGGAAATGACGTGGCGCAAGGAAGCAGTCCACGACGTTTCGCTGGCGGTGGAGGTGGCCAAGAACGTGCTGAGCGTGCCGCGGTTCAGGGCCATGCTGCCGGGCGACATGACGGTGCAGGGCAGCGGCATGCCCGAGGGCACCTTCGAGCTCTCCGGCGGCAAGCTGCGCGAGACCTTGACCTGGTTGGGGGTCGACACGTCCGGCGTTCCTGCCGGCCGGCTGCAGAGCCTCAAGGCCACCGGCAAGCTCAAGGCTGCTGCCGGCGGATTGCAGCTGAGCGACGCGACCTTCCAGATCGACGATCTCAGCGGCAAGGCCGGCGGCAGCGCGACGCTTGGCCTGCCGCTCGTGGCGTCGCTGCAGGTCGAGCTCGACCGCGTCGATCTCGATGCCTACATGCCGCCGCCGTCGCCGCCGCCGACCGTCGCGTTGCCGGCCGGTCCATTGCCGCCATCGCCGCCGTCTGCGGCGGATCCGACCGCGGCCACTCTCGGGCTGAAGGCCAAGGTCGCCAAGCTGGTCTATCGCGGTGAGATCCTGAACGGCATCGATGGCGACGTCGCGCTGCAGGGCAATCTGCTCAAGCTCAACAACCTGCAGGTCGGCGATTTGCTGGGCGGCAAGGCGACCCTCAAGGGCACGGTCAACGACGTCGCCCGGGCGCCGCGCTTCGATCTCACCTTCAACGCCAGCGCTCCCGACACCGACAAGGTGCTCCACTATCTGCGGCTGCCGACCTTCCTCAACGGCAAGGTCGGCGCGGCCTCGGCGGCGGGTGGCGTCAGCGGCACGATGGACGCGTTGACGCTGCGCGACGTCGCGCTGAATTTCCTCGGGGTCAGCGGTCGCGCCTCGGGCACGCTGGGCGTGGGCGAGGCCTTCACCTTCAATTTCTCGTCCTTCGCCCTGCAGTCGCCGGACATCAGCCGGCTGGTGAGCGTGGCGAGCGGCAAGACGATGAACGGGCTGGGCGCCATCTCTGCCGCGGGCACCCTCAAGGGCGCGTCGCAGAAGGCAACCTTCGCCGGCGAACTCAACGCGCGCGGCACGCCGATGAACGGCACCGTCGATGCCAGCCTGGGCGAGCGGCCCAAGGTTTCGGCGAACTTGAAGGTGCCGGGCGTGCTCGATCTCGACCAGTGGCTTGGCGTGTCGGCCAATCCGGCGGCCGCGAGCGCCTCGCTCGCGGCCCAGCACGGCTCGGTCAGTGGAACGCCGATCGACCTCGCGGCGCTTCGTTCCTTCGATGCCTCGCTGACCGTGTTCACCAGCGCGATGTCCGTCGCTTCGCTGCGCATCAACTATTGCGACTTCCAGGCCACGCTCGCCAACGGCCGGCTGACGCTGGCCAAGCTCACCGGCCAGGTCTACGGCGGCGGCGTCGATTTCGCCGGCACTGTCGACGCCACGGGCTCGGCGCTCGCGGTCGACATCAAGGGCGACGTTCGCGGCATCTATCTCGGCGAGATGCTGCGCGGCACGGCCGGCACCAACAATTTCGGCAACGAGGACCTCACGGTGGCGATCGACGGCAAGATCGACGCCACCGGTATCGCCATCTCGGGCAAGGGCCGCTCGCCCCAGGAGATCCGCGACGGGCTGCAGGGCGGCGCGGCGGTCGGCGGCTACCTCTATCCCAACGTGGTCAAGGGCTCGACGTCCTTCGCCCAGTTCGCCACCGGCATCGCCAGCATCTTCAGCGAGGCGATGGCCTTCAACAACCTCGTGATCGGCGCCTTCATCAATCGCCAGAACACGGTGCAGGGTCGCCTGCAGCTGAACGGCCCGACGGTGACGACCGAGAACCAGGTCATTCAGGGCCAGAACGCCACGGCCAACATCACCAGCCGCACCGACATCGCCCAGGGCACGACCGATACGACGATCCAGGTGACCGGCGGCAGCGATCGGTTCGTGGCGACGGTCAAGGGATCCCTGTCGGCGCCCGCCCTCACCACGACGCGGGCGAAGTGACGATCAATTTCCTCCCCATAGGAATGGGGAGGAAACTTACGCCGCTTTTTCCTTCAGGAGTTCCCAGGCGCGGCGGAAGGTGTCGGCCATTTCCTCGCCGGGCACGGCGCCGGAAAACAGCACATGGCCTTGAAGGGCGAAGCTCGGCACCCCCTGGATGCCGCAGCGGCGTGCCATCTGGTCGCCGGCCAGCACTTCGCGCTTGCCTGCGTCGGTCGCCAGCATGGCCAGCACCTCCTCGTAGTCGAGGCCGCCCCTGTTGCCGACGCCGGCCAGGACCTCGGCCTTGCCGATGTCGGCGCCATTGCAGAAATACTCGTAGAACAGCGCCTCGACGACGTCGTCCTGCTGGCCTTTCTGGCCGGCAAAGCGGATCAGGCGGTGGGCATTCACCGTGTTGGGCGTGCGGGTGAGCCGCTCGAGATGGAACTCGATGCCGACGGTCGCGGCCGTCTCCGTGATCCGCTGATCCATCTGGCGGGAGCGCTCGAGGCTGCCGAACTTGGCGACCCGGTATTTCTCGCGGTCGGCGCCTTCTGCCGGCATGTCGGGGTTGAGCTGGAAGGGATGCCAGGCCACCGTGAAGCGGAGCTTGTGCTTTTCCAGGATGTCGAGCGCCCGCTCGAGCTGGCGCTTGCCGATGTAGCACCAGGGACAGATGGCGTCGGAAATGACGTCGATGCGTCCCGCGGTTGCAACCGTTTCCATGGGAAAATCCTTTCCGCCCCTGGGGTTTAGCGTATACCTCCGGGAAATCTCGAGCAATGAGGCCGTCGAATGGAAAAGCCCAAATATCGCTCTGCGTTGATCGTCGGCACCGGGCCGGGCCTGAGCACGTCGCTTGCCCGGCTGTTCGCCGGGCAAGGTCTCGCCGTCGCTGTTGCGGCGCGGCAGACCGACAAGCTGGCCGCTCTCGCCAAGGAGACCGGCGCCGCCGTTCACAAGTGTAACGCCGCCGACGTCCAGGACGTCGCCGCGCTGTTCGAAGCGGTCGAGGCGAAATCGGGCCCGCCCGACGTCGTCGTCTACAACGCGAGCGCGCGCGTGCGTGGCGCCCTGGTCGACCTTCCGCCCGAGGACGTCCGCAAGGCGGTCGAGGTCAGCGCCTTCGGCGCCTTCCTGGTGTCGCAGCAGGCCGCGCGCCGCATGCTGCCGCGTAAGCATGGCGCCATCTTTCTCACCGGCGCCACTGCCGGCGTGAAGGGCTTCGCGCTCAGCTCGACCTTCGCCATGGGCAAGTTCGCTTTGCGCGGGCTGGCGCAATCGATGGCGCGCGAGCTCAGCCCGCAGGGCATCCATGTCGCGCACTTCGTGATCGATGGCGGCATCCGCAGCGCCACGCGACCCGATCCCGGCAACAATCCGGACAGCTTCCTCGATCCCGACGCGATCGCCGAAACCTACTGGGCCACGCTGCAGCAGCATCGCAGCGCCTGGAGCTGGGAAGTCGAGGTGAGGCCGTGGGTGGAGAAGTTCTGAGGCGGGACGTTCCGACGAAATCGCGTTTCGCAGCACGCCACAATTCTGCTGCGGCGGCGGGATAGAACGGCGGTCCTCGAGGAGCGACCGCCATGAACCAGATCATCGGGAGTTCAGCCCAACTGCATGCCGCGCTCGACCGCGGCGAATCGCTCGGTGCGCGCTGGTATACCGATCCCGCGATCACCGAGGCCGAGCTCGCGCACATCTTCCACAAGTCGTGGAGCTATGCAGGCTCGCTCGATCGTCTGGGCAATGTCGGCGACTACGTCACCGCGACGGTTGGACGGGTGCCGGTCGTGGTGCTGCGCAACGAGCAGGGCCTCGCGGCCTTCGTCAATGTCTGCCGCCACCGTCGCCACGAGGTGGCGAAGGGCTGCGGCAATACGCGGATGATGCAGTGCGCCTACCACGCCTGGACCTACGACCTTGCCGGCAACCTCAGGAGCGCGCCGCGTTCGGCGAGCGAGCCCGGCTTCCGGACGGAGGACTTTCCGTTGCTGCCGGCCCGGGTGGAGACACTCGGTCCCTTCGTGTTCGTCAACCTCGACGCCGGGGCGGCATCGCTTGCGGGTCATTTCGCGCCCCTGCTCGACATCATCGCGTCGAGCGGCATCGATCTCGATGGCCTGCGCTTCCACAGCCGCAGCGACTGGCGGTCGCGTTCCAACTGGAAGACCATGCTCGAGAATTATCTCGAGTGCTATCACTGCCCGGTCGCGCATCCGAGTTTCAGCGCGGCGATCGACGTACGACCGGAGAACTACGCGCTCACCGCCCACGGCTGGTTCACGAGCCAGGTCGGCCAGGTGCGTCCCTCGGCGCTCGACGGCAAGAGCAAGGTCAAGCTCTACGACGTGGCGGGCGACGTCACGCAGTCGCAGTTCCACCTGCTGTGGCCCAACACCACGATCAACATCAATCCGGGCTTTCCCAACCTGTCGATCGACGTCTGGTCTCCGGATGGCCCCAACGCCACCCGTGGCTTCTCCGAGCAGTTCTTTGCACCGGGTGTCAGCGAAGCGTTCGCCCGCGAGCTGATCGCCTTCAACAGGGAAGTGGCCGCCGAGGACGACAAGCTGACCGATTCGGTGCAGCGTGGCCTGCTCGCCGGCCTGCCCGAGCACGGTCGCTTCCTCACCGGCAGCGAGCACCTCGTTGTCCATTTCCAGCGACAGGTGGTCGACGCCCTCGTCGGCCGGCCAACGGTTCCGGCACAACTGAAGAGCGCACTCGTCGACTAGGGCGGAGCTTTCCTGGACATGAGTCCGGGACGGCGGCCCATGACCCTCCGTCGCGGATTACCGCGCCACCTCCCCATGTGAATGGCGAGGAAAGTTCTGCGGTCTGTTCGCGCGACGCGCGGGCGATGGGGTCATGCGCTAGAGGGTCCCGCGCAGGAGGCGCTCGGCTGCGGCGAGATCGGGCAACACCGCGAAGCATTTGCCGCGTGCCTCCTCGGTCGGCGGCACGATGTCGGGCACCATGATGGCGATGGTGCCGGCGGCGTGGGCGGCCGCAAGACCGTTGTGCGAATCCTCGAAGGCCAGGCAACGGTCGGGCGCCACGCCCAGTCGTCGCGCGGCCTCGAGGTAGAGATCGGGATGGGGCTTGCCGCGTTCGACGTCGTCCCGCGTGGCGAGCGCGCGGAAGTGGCCGAGCAGGCCGGACTGGTCGAGCCGCCGTTCGGTGGTGCGCCGGCTCGACGAGGTCGCGACGGCGAGCGGCAGGCCGCGTTCGCCGAGGAACGCCAGCAACTCCACCGCACCAGGCTTCACCGGCATCGCTTCGTCTAGGATTCGCGCCGCGTGGCCGTCGGCATGGCCGTTGAAGTCGTCGAGCCGGAAGGCCGGACCGAAGAAGTCCTTGATCCGCCGGTCGCACTCGGGACTCGGCAGGCCGATCAGCGAGTGGCAGAACGCCGCCGGCATCTCGATGCCCATCAGCCGGGCCGCGGCCTGATAGGCCTCGAGATAGACCGCCTCGGTGTCGAGCAGCAGGCCATCCATGTCGAAAATGACGGCCTCGATGGGTTTCCCGAGCATGGTTTCGTTCTAAGCTGGCAACAGTGAACGGCCAATATCGAAGCGCCAGGCGGGAGAAAAAATCATGCGCATCCATAACCTCTATGTCGACGAAAAGGGCGAAACTCACTTCCGTGACATCGAGGTCGAATGGAAGAACGAAGGCCCCGGCGGCAAGACGTCCGACACCTTCAAGGCAACGGGCATCATCTTCCGCGAGACCCCGGGTTCCTACGACTATTCGTGGCACCCGGCGCCGCGCCGGCAGTACATCATCAACCTCGACGGCTCCGTCGAGATCACGGCGAGCGACGGCGAGAAGCGCGTCATCGGTCCCGGTGAAGTGTTCCTCGTCGAGGACACCCACGGCAAAGGCCACTTGTCCAAGGCGGTCGCGGGCAAGATGCGCCATTCGATCTTCGTGCCGATCGAGTGAGTTCGGCGGAGCGCGCCACTCCAGTGGCGCTCAGGAGTCATGAGAAGAGGCGCCACTGGAGTGGCGCGATCCCTTGAGGTGCAGCCATGTCCGTCCAGACCACAGACAAACCGATCGACGACCTGGTCGCCGAAGCCAAGCGCGTGCTGCCGGGCGGCAGCTTCGGCAACATGCCGGCCGAGGTCATCCTGCGTGACGGCAAGGGCGGCCGGATCTGGGACGAGAACGGCAAGGAATACGTCGACTTCCTGCTGGGTTCCGGTCCGATGTTCATCGGCCATGGCCATCCCGAGGTGACGGCGGCGATCCAGAGCCAGGTGCCGCTCGGGACGACCTTTTTCGGCAACAACCGCCACGGCATCGAGCTCGCCAGGGCGATCGTCGATGCCGTGCCCTGCGCCGAGCAGGTGCGCTTCGTCTGCACCGGCACCGAGGCCGACCTCTATGCCATGCGCGCCGCCCGCGCCTTCCGCAAGCGCGACAAGATCCTGAAGTTCGAGGGCGGCTATCACGGCATGAGCGACTATGCCCTGATGTCGATGGCGCCCAAGAACCCGGGCAATTTCCCGCGCGCCATTCCCGATTCGGCCGGCATCCCCAAGAGCGTGCGCGACGAGATGCTGATCGCGGCCTTCAACGACGTCGAGATGGTCGAGAGCCTGATCAAGGAGCACAAGGACGAGCTGGCGGGCGTGATCGTCGAGCCGTTCCAGCGCTTGCTGCCGCCGCAGCCCGGCTTCCTGCAGGCGCTGCGCCGCATCACGAAGGAGCACGATATCCCGCTGATCTTCGACGAGGTCGTGACCGGCTTCCGCTTCGCCTATGGCGGGGCGCAGGAGTATTACGGCGTGACGCCCGATCTTTGTACCCTGGGCAAGATCGTGGGCGGCGGCTTCGCGCTCGCCGCCATCGCCGGCCGCGCCGACATCATGGCGCACTTCGACCGCCTGGCCATGGCCGACGAGGATTTCCTGTTCCAGGTCGGCACCCTGTCGGGCAATCCGGTGGCCTCGATCGCGGGCCTGGCGACGCTCGAGATCCTGCGGCGGCCCGGCGCCTACGAGCAGGTCTTCAAGACCGGCCGCACCTTGATGGCCGGCCTCGACGAGCTCCTGAAGAAAGCCGGCATCAAGGCCACGGTGATCGGCGAGCCGCCGTTGTTCGACGTCTTCTTCACCGACCAGCCGATCAAGGACTATCGCGACACGCTGAAGGGCAACAAGACGATCGCCACGCGCTTCAACCAGCTGCTGCGCGAGCGCGGCATCATGAAGGGCGAGACCAAGTACTATGTCAGCCTGGCCCACACCCAGGCCGACATCGACCACACGCTCGGCGCCTGGGCCGAGGCGATCAAGGCGCTCGGCTAGACGCGGTACCTCATGGTCTTCCGGACCGCGCGCATCCTGCGCGCTCATGAGTCCGAGCGCGCAGGATGCGCGCGGTCCGGAAGAGCATGAACGAGGCTTCGCTACCGAGGCTTTTCTGCGCTGTGCGGCGCCCGCCAGGCGCTGTCAGGCAGCGCCCTTTCGGCCCTGCGGGCCTGCAGCGCTACACGCCGCCAACCGTTCGCGCTGCGCGAGAGCGGTTAAGGCACCTCCAATCCTCGGCGCTTGAGGATCGGGTCGGCTGACGAATCGGAGAAGGCGGCGAGCAGGTCGACCGCGGCCTGCGGGGCGGCGCTGTCGGCGGCGACGGCGCCCGAGTAGATCGTGTAATTCTGGATCTGCTCGGGCAACAGGCCGGCGAAGCGGATGCCGGGCACGATCTTGATCTCGCTCGCCTGCTGGAGCGCGATGTCGGCCTCGCCGCGCGCCACGCGATCGCCGGCCGTGCCGCCGCGCACCAGCACGGCCTTGCCGGCGATCTCCGCCGCGATGCCCATCGACTGGAAGAGCCTGGTGAGATAGATGCCGCTCGAGCCGCCCGAGGCGGGATCGATATAGGCCACGCTGCGCGCTGCCAGCAGCGTTCGGCGGAAGCCCTCCACGCTCGTGATGTCGGGCGTCGGCGCCGACAGCGACACGCCCACGCCGATGCCGACCTTGGCGAGCGGTGTGATCGAAAGGTCGACGATCCTGCCGCTGCCGGCCAGGGCGTCGAGACCTTCCTGGGTCAGCACCAGCACGTCGAACTTCTCGCCGCGCGCGACGCGCTGGCTCAGCGCGCCCGCGGTGTCGTTGACGACCGTCACCCTGTGCCCGCTCTGGCGCTCGAAGGAGGCGACGATGTCCTGCGCTGCCGGCTTGAAGGCGCCGGTGGTCAGGAGCTTGATGCTGTCGGCGCGCACCGCGGCACTGCCCGCGATCAGGACGAGGACGGCGAGCAGGGCTCTCCTCATGACGGCGCTCCCATGACGTAGGGCTTCAGCGCGGCATACATCAGCGCGTGGGTCGGCGTCGGTACGCCGAGCTGACGGCCGAGTTCGACCACCTTGCCACCGAGCCACGGCAGCTCGATGCGGTTGCCGCGATCGAGATCGAGCGCCATCGAGGGTTTCATGGTGGGCGGCGCGCCGGCGTTGAAGGCCAGCATGCGCTCGAGCGTGTCGGCCGGCAGCTTGACGCCGCGCGCCTTGCCGACGGCGATCACCTCGTTGTAGGCGGCGACGAACTGCGGCCGCATGTCGGGATCGTCGCGCAGCTTGCCGATCGGCTGGCGGGCCAGTGCCATCACGCTGGCGTTGGTGGCGAGCAGGATGAACTTGATCCATAGCTCGGTCACGATCTGGTCGCTCAGCACGGTGTCGAAGCCGGCCTTCTTGCACAGGGCGAGGAATGCCTCGCTGCGTTTCGAGGGCGAGCCGTCGAGCTCGCCGAACAGCATGCGCATGAAGGTTCCGACCTGGCGGATCACGCCCGGCGCCACGATCGAGGCGCTGATCTGCGCCACGCCGCCCATCACGGCCCGCTCGCCCAGGATCGCCGCCAGCCGCTCGGGGGCATCGACGCCGTTCTGCAGCGGGATCACCGCGGTCTGCGGCCCGACCAGAGGCTTGATCTGCTGGCCCGCGCTCTCGACGTCCCACAGCTTTACGCAGAACAGCACGATGTCGACCGGACCGATGCTTGCCGGGTCGTCGGTTGCCTGCGTCGGCACGAGGTGCACGTCGCCGCGCGGGCTCTCGATCCTGAGACCGGTGTTCTTCATGGCAGCCAGGTGGGCGCCGCGCGCGATGAAGGTGACGTCGCCTCCGGCCTGAGCGAGGGCTGCGCCAAAACCGCCGCCGACACCGCCAGCCCCCACGACCGCTATGCGCATATGACGCTCCCCAACAACAGCACGCCCCTCGTGCAGCCGATCATCGTCGGGCCCGCTGCCTCGATGCGCAAGCCGTGATCGGCGCCGAGATCCCTGCGGCTGCCGTCGATCGTCACGGTCGCCGGCCCGTCCGGGCAATAGGCGAGATGCGTGCCGGCGCTCAGCGTCTGGGTGTCGTCGCGGTCGAGCACCGCGAGGTCGATGCGCACGGCAGCACGCTTGCCGATCAGGTTGACGACCTCGACCGGCCCTGCTTCCAGCCGGCTGGTGATCGGCGTCTCGCCCCGGAAGCGCACCGGCTTCAACGGCGTGCGCACGTCGATCTCGCCGTCCGGCGTCACCAGCACCAGGCCGCGGCCTGCCACCAGCACCTGCACGCGATCGAAGCCGGCGTAGTCGGAGAACGGCCCGGAGGCGACGATCGGCGTGCGCCCGAAGCGCCAGACGTCGCCCTGCTCGGCGATGTCGATGGTCGTGCCGCCGCCGTTCTTCCACGGCGTGCGACGATACTGCGCGGGATCGAGGAGACTGATCATGCCGCTGCGGCGACCACGCCCTCGGCCATCAGCTTGTCGATCTCGGCGGCGCCATAGCCGTGCCCGGCCAGGAGCGCGGCGGTGTGCTGGCCGACGGCGGGCGCCGTGCCGCGCAAGGTGCCGACCGCCTGCCGCGGCATGCCGGGCAGGGCGGGCACGGGCACTTCCTGGTCGAGGCCGGCCTGCGCCAGCCACTGGATCAGGCCGGTCTCGCGCACCTGGGGCTCTTCCAGGAAGTCGGCATAGCTGTTCAGGCGCTGATGCATCAGGCGCGCCTTGGTCAGGCGTTCGGTCCACACGGCCCACGGCTCGGCGGCGATCAGCGGCTGCAGGACGGCGTAGAAGGCCTCGACGTTGGCGGTGCGCCCGGCCAGCGTCGCAAAGCGGGCGTCGTCGGCCAGGTCGGGACGGCCCATTGCTCCACACAAGCTGCGCCAGTCTCGGTCGGCGACGACGGCCATCGTCATCCACCCGTCGGCCGTCCTGAACACGCCGCTCGCCCGTATCGTGCCGCCGTCGAGATGGCTCGCCATCAGCCGGATCGATTGCAACGCGGTGGCGGCCTGCATCAGGCTGACGTCGATGTAACGGCCGTGGCTCTCGTCGCGGCGCGCATACAACGCCGCCGACAAGGCCTGGAAGGCGTAGAGCGCTGTCGACATGTCGACCACGATCACCGGCACGCGGTGCGGGATGCCGTCTTCGCCGCGATTCTCGTTCATCAGGCCGGTATAGGCCTGCAACACCGGATCCATCGCCGGCCTGTCGCTGAGCGGCCCGCTCTGGCCGAAGCCGGAGATCGAGAGGTAGAGCAGGCGCGGCTCGCGCGCCGTGACGGAATCGTAGTCGAAGCCCAGCCGCTTGATCACGCCGGGCCGGAAGCCCTCGAGGAAGACGTCGGCCCCCTTCAGGAGCCGCCACACGACCTGCTTGCCGGCCTCGCTCTTGAGATCGACGGCGATGCTCTTCTTGCCGAGATTCCCGATGATCGAGAACGCCGTGTGACTGCCGTACCGCGTGCCCAGGGTGCGCGCCCAGTCGCCCTCGCCGATGCCCTCGACCTTGATCACCTCGGCGCCATGCTGGGCCAGCAGCATGGCGCAATAGGGTCCGGCAATGCCCTGGCTGAGATCGACGACCTTCAGGCCGGCGAAAGGCGCGTCGTAACTCATCCCATCTTCACCAGCTGCTTGCCGAAGTTCTCGCCACGCAGCATGCCGATGAAGGCGCGCGGCGCCTTGTCGATGCCCTGCACGACATCCTCGCGATACTTGATCTTGCCGCTCTTCACCCACTCGCCCATCTGACGCAGTGCCGGCGCCCAGCGATTGACGAAGTCGCTGACGATGAAGCCGCGCATGGTGACGCGCTTGCCGACGAAGGTGCCGAGCAGGCGGGGGCCCGTCGCCACCGATGAGGCATTGTATTGCGATATCGAGCCGCACAGCGCGACACGGGCGAAGAAGCCCAGATTGCGGAACACCGCGTCGGAGATCTCGCCGCCGACATTGTCGAAATAGACGTCGATGCCGTTGGGGCAGGCGGCCTTGAGCGCCGTGTCGAGATCCTTCTCGGCCTTGTAGTCGAGGCAGGCGTCGAAGCCGAGCTCGTCCTTCACGAAGGCACATTTCTTCGGCCCGCCGGCGATGCCGACGACGCGGCAGCCCATGATCTTGCCGATCTGGCCCACCACCTGGCCGACCGCGCCCGACGCCGCCGAGACCACGATGGTCTCGCCGGCCTTGGGTTGGCCGACGTCCAGCAAGCCGAAATAGGCGGTCATGCCCGGCATGCCGAGAACGCCATTGGCGGTCGAGATCGGCGCCAGCGAGGGATCGACCTTGCGTAACGCCACGCCGGGCGCGACCGCATATTCCTGCCAGCCCAGGCTGCCCTCGACCGTGTCGCCGACCTTGAAGCCGGGATGCTGCGAGGCCACGACCTCGCCCACCACGCCGCCGGTCATCACCTCGCCCAAGCCGACATTGGCGGCATAGGAGGCGGCCTCGCGCATGCGGCCGCGCTGGTAGGGATCGAGCGAAAGGTAGGCCACCTTGACCAGTGCCTCGCCGTGCCGCGGCTCGGGCATCGGCACTTCCTCGACGCGGAAATCACTCTCGGCCGGTTCACCTGGCGGGCGCCGGACGAGGACGACGCGGCGATAGCTCGTGGGCAGGGCAGCCATGGACGTCATCTCCGTTTCAGTGCGGCGGGCATCCTATCCCACCATCATTCCGCGATACCAGCACACGGCCGAATCGCGATCTTCCTTGCCGCGATGCAGGCAGCTTCCGCACAATGGCGCATGCCCACCATCAAGCACTTGCGGTTCATCGGCCTTGAATACGCCTTCGCGCCCGAGAAAGCCTACGGAATGTCGCGCGGCGGCGGCCATCGCCGGCAGGGCGGGTTGGTCGAGATCGAGACCGACCAGGGCGTGAAGGGCATCGGCGAGGCGTTCGGCAACCCGTTCGTCACCCGCGAATATTTCCGCATGATCGAGCCGATGTTCGCCGGCAGGAGCGTGTTCGATTTCGACCATGTCGAGGCCCTCATCCGCAACTCGATGTACCATCTCGGCGTCGGCAACCAGCTCACCTCGGCGCTGGCCGCGATCAATGTCGCGCTGTTCGACGCCATCGCCCGCGGTTTCGGGGTGCGGGTCTGCGATCTCATCGGCGGATGCGGCACGACGCGCATCCCGGCCTACGCCTCGACCGGCTTCTTCTCCGACGATCCCGAGCGCCAGCTCGACCACATGCTGGCCGAGGCGGCGGCGCACCCTTATGCCGGTGCCAAGATCAAGATCGGCCGCGGCATCAGGAGCGACGTCGAGCGCGTTCGCCGGAGCCGCGAGGCGCTCGGCCCGGACAAGCTGCTGCTGGTCGACATCAACGGCGCCTACACGCCCGACGTGGCGCTGGAGTGCGCCCGCGCCATCGAGCCGTTCGGCATCCACTGGATCGAGGAGCCGCTGCCGCCGGGCGATCTGCGCGGCTATGCCGAGCTGCGTGCCCGTTCGCCGATCCCGCTCGCCGCCGGCGAGGCGCATCACACCGTGCGGGATTTCCGCGCCCTTATCGATGGCCGCTGCATCGACATCGTGCAGCCCTCGGTACCCGGCGTCGGCGGCCTGACCGAGGCCAGGCGGATCGCCACGCTCGCCCAGGCGGCCAACCTGCGCGTGGCGCCGCACGTCTGGGGCGGCGCGGTCGGGCTGGCGACGGCGTGTCATTTGATCGCGGCGCTGCCGGCCGGGCCGCACACCGCCCATCCGCCATGGCCGCAGATGCTGGAATACGACATGAGCGACAACGAGCTGCGCACCCGCCTGCTCGAGGCGCCGCTCGAGCTCGATGCCGGGCACGTGCTGCTGCCGCAGGGGCCGGGGCTCGGCATCGAGCTCGATGCCGCAGCGGTCGAGCGCTACCGGGTTTGCTGATCACCTCCCGCCGTGCCACTCTTTTGCGGGGAGAAAATACGGGTCCTTCAAGGGGAATCAGGAATGGCGAAGACAACGCGTCGTATGACGATGACGGGTGCTGCGGCACTGGCGGCTGGCCTGGCCCGTCCGGCCGCGGCCGAGGATATGGTCAAGATCGGCGTCATCTATCCGCTGAGCGGCAATTCGGCGACGGCCGGCAACTATTCCAAGATGGCCCTCGAGGTCGGGGCCGACGTGGTCAACAACGGCAACGCCGATCTCGCCAAATTCATTCCGATCGCCAAGGGCGGCGGCCTGCCGGGCCTGAAGGGCGCCAAGATCCAGCTGATCTTCGCCGACAACCAGGGCACGCCCGCGGCCGGCCAGAACCAGGCGCTGCGGCTCATCACCGAGGAAAAGGTCTGCGCCCTGATCGGCGCCTATCAGTCCGGCGTCACGCTCACGGCCTCGGCGATCGCCGAGCGCCATGGCATCCCGTTCGTCAACGGCGAATCGGTGGCGGCCAACCTGACGGAGCGCGGCTTCAAGTGGTTCTTCCGCGTCACCCCGGTGGCGATCGACTTCGCGCGCGCCTATTCCGACTTCCTCAAGGCGCAGAAGGCGGCGGGCCGCAAGACCGAGAACATCGCGCTGGTGCACGAGAACACCGAGTACGGCAACTCGGTCGGCAGCGTCATCATCGACCAGTTCAAGAAGGACGGATTCAACGTCGGCACCAAGATCGCCTACTCCGCCAACTCCTCGGACGTGCAGCCCCAGGTGCTGCAGCTCAAGGAGAAGAATCCGGACGTGCTGATCTTCATCTCCTACACCTCGGACGCGATCCTCTACACCAAGACGATGAAGGAGATGAACTGGAAGCCCGGCATCATGATCGCCGACAATGCGGGCTTCAACGATCCGGCCTTCGTGAAGAGCCTCGGCACCCAGGTCGAGGGCCTGATCAACCGTTCGGCCTTCTCGGCCGGCAAGCCGGGCAGCGTGCCCGACCTGTTCAACAAGCTGTACGTGAAGAAGACCGGCGGCGACGAGCTTGACGACGTCTCGGTGCGCGGCCTCGAGGCCTTCATGGTGCTGGCCGATGCATTGAACCGCGCCGGTTCGACCGACCCGGCCAAGATCCAGGCGGCGCTCAAGGCGACCAACCTGCCGGCCGAGCAGATGGTTGCGGGCTACGACGGCGTCAAGTTCGACGACAAGGGCCAGAACACGCTCGCCGCCAGCGTCGTCACCCAGATGCGCGGCGGCAAGTACGTCACCATCGCGCCCAAGGAACGCGCCACCGCCGAAGTGATCCTGCCTTACAAGGGCTGGTAGGCGGCTTCGGCCAGGGGATAGCGGAGCAAGCGGGGTGTCGCTCACGCTCGTGCAGGTGATCGTGAGCGGGCTGCTGCTCGGCGCGGTCTACGCCCTGTTCTCGTCCGGCCTGACGCTGATCTGGGGCATGATGAACGTCGTCAACTTCGCGCACGGCGATTTCGTCATGCTCGGCATGTACAGCGCCGTCATGGTCTGGACGGCGCTGGGCGGCGGACCGTTTGCCGCCGTGCCGGTCGCCGCCATGATGATCGCCACGCTCGGCGTGGCGAGCTACTTCCTGCTGGTGCGCCACATCATGCGCGGCCCGATGCTGGCGCAGATCCTCGGCACCTTCGGGCTGGCGCTGTTCCTGCGCTACGCCGCCTTCTGGTACTTCGGCGCCAACTTCAAGACCTTGCCCGACACGCTGGTCGGCGGCTCGTTCAGCCTGGGCGGCATCCGCTTCGAGGGATCGCGGGTGCTGGCGGGCGTGATGGGCCTTGCCATCACGCTGGCGCTGCACCTCATCCTGACGCGCACCGCGGTCGGCAGCCGCATGCTGGCCGTGTCGGAGGACGCCACGGCGGCCCAGCTGATGGGCATTCGCCCGCAGCGCATGCAGGCGCTCGCCTGGGCGATGGCGGGTGCGGCGACCGGAATCGCGGGCGCGCTGATCGCCAACTTCTTCTACACCTCGCCGACGGTCGGCGAGACCCTGGCCATCATCGCCTTCGTCACCGTCTCGTTCGGCGGCTTCGGCAGCGTGCTCGGCGCGCTGGTCGCCGGACTGATCATCGGCGTCGTCGAATCGGTGTCGGCCTACGCGATCGGTCCGGTCTACAAGGACGTCGTCGTCTACGTCCTGTTCGTGCTGGTGCTTTGGTTCCGGCCCCAAGGCTTGATGGGGAAAGCCTGATGGGCGCGGCATGATGCGCTGGCTGATCGCGGGCGTGCTGGCGCTGCTGGTGCTGGCCTATCCGCTGCTGGTCGATGGCCTGCCGGTCTATCAGAGGCTGGGCGCGCTGGTGCTGCTGGCGGCGATCGGCGCCTCGGCCTGGAACATCGTCGGCGGCTATGCCGGCCAGGTCTCGGTCGGACACGCGG
>CAZHQA010000027.1:0-4976 GCA_964533955.1 uncultured Reyranella sp.
AGGACATCATGGAAGCTCTCGGCAAGGACAGGGCCGTCCTCTCCCCAAGGGGGAAGCCCATGGAGGCTGAACTCACGCCGGACGAGGCCCGCTCGGGCATCATCAGCGGGCGCATCGTCAGCGTCCTGATCGTTTCGTCACTGGGCGCCCTGGCCGCGATGTCGGCGATATGGTGGTTTGCCTCGCGCTAGGTCGACATGCCTCAGCGAAGACCGAAGAAGGCGAGAACCGCGGCCACGACCACAACCAAACCAACGATATAGATTATCGAATTCATCTGCTGCCCTTTCCAAAGCCTGCGAGAATGAACGCCATCAACGGCCTATAGTTTCGCACTCAGGTGCTGCCCGCGGCATTCGCGTGGCGCCAGGCACAGCAGGAAGGTGGTCAATACGGAACAGAATGTGCCGATGGATTTATCTAATATTTGCTGGCACGCAGGCGACATGACCTGTCGTTTGTCTGTGTAAAGGCACCTTATGATCAGTATCCCCCGTCCGGTTGCCGCAGGCCCGCTTGGCCCCCCGCCAAGCGGGCTTTTTTCTGGCCGGGAAGGCAACGGTCGTCGCGATGGTGCGAGCTCTGGCAGTCGGACCAAGTTAGGGCTTCTTGCCGTTCTGGTTGGCCGGAAATGCCACCGTGAAGCAGGCGCCGCGTCCCGCCGGATTGGCCTGCGCGGAGAGCCTGCCGTTGAGCTGGCTCACAAGGGCGGTGATCACCTTCAGGCCAAGGCCGCCACCGGCCCGTTCCGGCGTGAAACCCTGCGCCAGCCCATCGCCCTCGTCGGTTACACGGAGCACATTCGTGCCGGAACCATAGGGCATGACGGTAACCGCAATCGTTCCGGCGCCATGTTTCTTGGCATTGGTGAGCAGTTCGTGCGTGATCAACCCGAGGGCGAGGATCTGGCTTGGCTGGACATTGGTTTCGATGCCACCGACCGCGATATCGACCGCCAGGATTTCCGAAAGCTCACCGCATAGCCGGCGGAGGTAGGCGAGGATCGGCACCTGCGCTGTGCTCTCGTTGGCCGCGAAGTGCCGGTGCACGCGCCCCACCGCCGCCACCCGATTTGCCGCGATCGTCAGCTGAGCTGCCGCCTCAGGCGCCTGCACGATCCGGCTCTGGAGGCTGAGCAAGCTGGCCACGAACTGGAGGCTGTTCATCACCCGATGATCGGTTTCGCTGGCCAGCACCACAGCCTGCGCATGCGCCCGACGGGCGGACAAGCGCCGTTCAAGCTGATCCACCACGATGTCGGCGAAGACCTCGAGGTGACGGAGCTGCCGTTCGTCGCACGAAATGGCCACGCGATCGATCACGCACAGCGCGCCGACGTCATGACCGTCGCTGGTGCAGAGCGGCACGGCGATGCAGAAGCGCAGCCCGTCGTCATCCACGGCAGGGAGGCTGGTGAAAGATCGAGCACCGGCCTTCGCGCCGGCTTGCGACTTCAGCTCGGTCGAGCGCAACACGGGCACGCGACCTGCCACAGTCCGGCTGACTTCCGTCGCGTCGAGGCCGTGGCAGGACTTGAACCAGACGCGGTCGTGGTCGACGAAGCCAAGAACTGAAACGGGGGCGTTGAAGAGATCGGCCGCCAGCGCGGTGATGCGGTCGAAGTCCGGCTCGGGCGGGCTGTCGAGGATCTCATAGCGCTTCACGGCAGCAAGCCGCGCACGCTCGTCGGTCACGCGCGGAATGGCGGCCGCCGAAACGATGTTGGGATTGTACCGTTGCCTGGTCTGGAGCTGATGCAACATGGCCTGCGCCCCCCGGCGGGGTACCGCGGATTGTCTGCTCTCTGGAACGCGGTACTCCGAGGACACTAGGCGGCGGGGCTCCGGGTGTCTGTCCAGTATTGACCACGGGGACAGAGACGACCCTCGGCCGCGCGCTCAGGACCCCCCGGCGAGTACCGTGTCGACGATGATCTGTGCCTCGCGCAGGATGTCCTGCAGATGATCCGCGCCCCTGAAACTCTCGGCGTAGACCTTGTAGATGGCCTCGGTGCCGGATGGGCGCGCGGCAAACCATCCGCCTTCCGCGATCACCTTGATTCCGCCGATCGGCGCGTCGTTGCCCGGAGCCCGGCTGAGCACGCTTCTTATGGGCTCACCCGCCAGTTCCGTGGTCTGCACCTGTTGCGGCGAAAGATTTGCCAGCTTGCGCTTCTGTTCGTCGGTCGCCGCGGCCTCCACGCGATCGGCAAGGGCCTCGCCGAGGTCCTGGGAGAGCGTGCGATAGAGCAGGGCGGGATCCTGGCCGGTTCGCGCGGTGATCTCCGCCGAGAGCAGCGCCGACGCGATTCCATCCTTGTCGGTGGTCCACACAGAACCGTCGCGGCGGAGAAACGACGCTCCGGCGCTTTCTTCGCCGCCGAAGCCGAGGGAGCCGTCAAACAGGCCATCGGCAAACCATTTGAACCCAACGGGAACCTCGTAAAGCCTGTGGCCCAGTCGCGCGGCCACCCGGTCGATCATGGCGGTGCTCACGACGGTCTTGCCGACCGCAGCGGTCGCGTTCCAATCGGGCCGATGGCGAAACAGGTAGTCCACCGCGACCGCCAGGAAATGGTTCGGCTGCATGAGGCCCGTCGACGGTGTCACGATGCCGTGCCGGTCGTGGTCAGTATCGCAGGCAAAGGCGATGTCGTATTTCTCCCTGAGGCCGATCAAACGCTGCATGGCGTAGGGGGAGGAGGGATCCATCCGAATGCGGCCGTCCCAGTCCAACGTCATGAACCTGAATGTCGGGTCGACCTGCTCGCTGACCACGGTCAGGTCGAGCCGATAGCGTTCGGCGATTCTCGACCAGTAGTGGACGCCAGCGCCGCCCAACGGATCGACACCCATGCGGATGCCCGAGGCGCGGATCGCATCGAAATCGATCACACCGCCGAGGTCGCCGGTATAGGTGTCGAGGAAATCGTAGGCGCTGACGGTGGAACTGCGCCGGGCCTGATCGAACGGCAGCCGTCGGATGTTCCTCGATCCGTTGGCCAGCAGCTCATTGGCCTCTTTTTCGATCCAGCGGGTAACGTCGGTATCGGCTGGACCGCCATTCGGTGGATTGTACTTGAAGCCGCCATCCTCGGGCGGATTGTGCGACGGCGTGATGACGATGCCGTCGGCGAGACCATCCTTGCGCCCCCGATTGTGGACGAGAATCGCCTGGGAAATCGCCGGCGTCGGCGTGTATTCGCCGGCGCCGGCGATCATCGTTTCGACGCCGTTGGCCGTCAGGACCTCGAGGGCGCTTTCGAAGGCCGGCCGGGACAGTGCATGTGTGTCGAAGCCGACGAACAGGGGCCCCGAGATGCGCTGCCGGTGGCGATACAGGCAAATGGCCTGGGTGATCGCCAGCACGTGCCCCTCGTTGAATGTGCCAGTGAGGGACGAACCGCGATGCCCGGAAGTCCCGAATGCCACGCGCTGCGCAGGCACCTCGGGATCCGGCTGCCGGCTGAAGTACGCATCGAGCAGCCTGCCGACGTCGACGAGTTGCGCTTCGGCCGGCGGCTGGCCCGCCCGGGGATCGATCCGTGACCCCGCGTCATGGTCCGCACCGCCCTTGGCCGGCGGGTTCTGGGCTAACATGGCTTGTTCTGTTCGGCCTTCGGATCGTGCCAGCCTTGCTCGTCGGTAATGATCTGCGCCGCCTCGGCGGGCCCCCAGGTCCCTTTGTCATATTCCCGTACCGGGGCCGCATCGTGGAGGACCGGATCTATCACCCGCCACGCCGCTTCGACACTGTCCTTGCTGGTGAAGAGGGAGGGGTCGCCGCGGATCGCATCGCTCAGGAGCCGGGCGTAGGGCGGGGTCTCGCCGTCGAGCTGGTAACGCGCGATGAGTTCCGTGGCCTCGCCGCGCATTTCCTCGCCGGGATGCTTGACCATGGTGCCCGCCGAAATCACCACCTCCGGACTGAGGCGAAAGCGAAAATAGTTGGAGGACACCGGTGCGCTTTCATTGAAGATCATCAGCGGCGGCCGCTTCAGCTTGACCATGACCTCGGTGCTGGTGATCGGCATGCACTTGCCGGTGCGAATGTAGAAGGGCACGCCGGCCCACCGCCACGTATCGATCTGCAATCGAAGCGCCACAAAGGTCTCGACCTGCGAATTGCCGGCCACGCCCTTTTCGTCCCGGTAGCCGCGGAACTGTCCGCGCACGAGCCGGTCGGACTGGAGCGGTTGTATGGAGCGGAACAATCGAAGTTTCTCGGCGCGCATCGCGTCGGGCTCATGTCCCGCGGGCGCATCCATCGCCAGCAGCGCCATGACTTCCAGCAGATGGTTCTGCACCACGTCACGCAGCGCTCCCACCTCATCGTAAAAGCCGCCTCGTCCCTGGACACCGAAAGTCTCGGCCATGGTGATCTGCACGCTGTCGACATAGGTGCGGTTCCAGATCGGCTCGAGAAACGCGTTGGCAAAGCGGAAGTACAGCAGGTTCTGCACCGCCTCCTTTCCCAGATAGTGGTCTATGCGAAATACCGCAGTCTCGGGAAAGACTTCGAGCAGGGAGCGATTGAGTTCCTGCGCCGAGGCGAGGTCCCGCCCGAAGGGCTTCTCGACGACGACTCGCGCCGGCGTCGCACAGCCGGCCTTCGCCAGACCGCGCATCACTACACTGAACATGCTTGGTGGGATCGCGAGGTAATGCAACGGCGCCCGGGCGGCGCCCAGCGCCTGGCGCAGACGCTCGTAGGTATCGGCGTCCTCGTAGTTGCCCTGGACCAATAGAAGCTGGGCCGACAGCCGGGCAAACGCGTCGGCATCCAGATTGCCGCTACGCTCCAGGCTTTCGCGGGCACGTTCACGCAGCCTTTCCAGCGTCCAGCCGGCGCGGGCGACCCCGATGATGGGCATATCCAGCTCGCCACGCTTGATCATCGTCTGCAGCGCCGGAAATATCTTCTTTGCGGCGAGGTCGCCGGTCGCACCGAAGAACACCAGGGCATCCGAGCGAGGT
>CAZHQA010000027.1:5076-30141 GCA_964533955.1 uncultured Reyranella sp.
GAGAGGGCAGCCGACGACGAGCGATCGGCCGTCAGGTTGAGGAACACCACCGTGTGGCGGCGACTTCGTCGCAGCACAATCATTTCACCCACATCTCGAGGGGGACCGCCGCCCGGCCCGGACATTCCATCATGCCGGTATAGGAATCCGCCAGCTTGGCGCGGTAGGTGCACTCGACGCCGGCAACCGACACCGTCGCCTTCAATCGCGACGACTGGGACGACAATTCGAGCCGAATCTCGCCGGTCTTTTCCTCCGGCCCCTCCTGCGTGCACCAACCAACGTGCTTCATCGTCAGGGGACCGGCATATTCCCTGATGCCTCGCGACTCCTTTCCCTTGACGACGGTGGCCACCAGCTCCCATTCGCCTAGCACGCCGGCATATCCGCTCACCTCCAGCGACTGGCTTCGAGCCGGTGTGGCAAGAGCGCAAAGTGCGATCAGGAGCAGGAGTGCCCTCACGATTTCTTCTCGAGGAACGCCCGCGCGTCGTTGACGTCGGTCCGGGTCTTGTCGGCATCGCTGCCGATGGAGACCACCTTTTCGTAGTATTGGCGGGCCTTGGCCGCATCGCCAGACTTGTCGGCGGCTGTTGCGGCACCGACATAGGCGTCGAGCCGGTTCGGTTCCTTCTTCAGCGTCGCTTCGAAGGCGGCGAGCGCCTCCTTGGCCATGCCGCTCTCGAGCAGCATGCCGGCGTAGAACTCGCGCGCAGGCTTGGGCACGCCCGGAGTCACCGGATGCTTCTCGGTATTGTCCTCGGCATCGGCGGCCGCGCCCATGGCGGAAAGCGCCTCCTCGCGCTTGCCTTCGGCGTAGAGAACCCAGGCGACTGCAATCTGCCTTTCGATGTCGACCTGACCCGCCCAGTAGGCATCCTTGGCCTGCACGAGCTTGTCATGCATTTCTCCGAGCTTGGCGATGTCGGCCTTGGCAGCGGCCGGGTCGCCCGAGCGCGCGGCGCCAACGGCGCGGGCGAAATAGGTGATCGCCTGCACCTGGGGCAGCGGGCTGGGACGGACTTCGAGTGCCGCGGCTGCCTTCCAGTCGCCGCGTTCGATGACGTAGCGCGCCGGCGAAACAGCCCGTGCATACGGCCCGGCTATGAAGGTCTCGGTGAAGCCGGTAACCGTCGTCATCGCCTCGACGACGTCTCCGGCTTTCTTGTCCTTTCCGAGCTGCAGATAGGCGTAGACCAGGTAGTCCATGGCGTGCAGCTCTTCGTGGAAATCACCTGCTGCCTGCGCGGAACGCCCAGAAGCCATGTTGGAATCGATCGACTCCTGCCAATAGCCGACGCGGGTGAAGATGTGCGAGGGCATGTGCAGGGCATGGGGCGCATCGGGCGCGATCTTGGCATAGCGTCGAGCGGCCTCGATGCCTTTGTCGGCGATTGGCGGATAGTCGTAGAGATGGATCAGGTAGTGCGCCACGCCGGGATGCTGGGGTTGGCGCTTGGCGATCACCTCGAGGATGGCGGCGCCCTTGAGCTGGTTGGCGTAGGTCTTGTCACTGGGCGACGCCGAGGTGTTGAGTGCGAGCGCGTAGTGTATCTGAGCTTCGTCGTCGTTCGGATAACGCGCGGCCAGCTGTTCCATTGCCTTGGCGTAGGCCAGCAGGCGAGTGCGGTGATCGACCTTGTCGTAGTCGGCGTACATGGTGCCGAGGGCGGCCAGGTAGTCGCGCTCGCGCTCTGTCTTGGCTCCGACGCTTTGCGCTTTGGCCAGGGCGGCGGAGCCGTCGGCCAGGTTCTTCGCCGCCGGCGCGCTGTGGGGATTCCAAAGCAGGCTGAGGGCGATGCCCCAATAGGCGATGGCGCACTCGGCGTCGGCCCTCAGCACCTCCTCGAAGGTTTTTTGCGAGGCGCGATACCAGAACGAGTGCTGATAGAGCATCCCGCGGTCGAAAAGCTTCTGCGCTTCAGGCTTGCACGATGTCTCGAAATGCACCGTGCCCAGCTTGCCGTCGTCGGTTTGTCCGAGGGCCGGCAGCGCGAGCGAAACGCCGGTCGCTGCAATGGCAGCGACGGCCAATGACGTCTTGTTCATGATGCTGCTCCTGGTTGGTATCAAACCGAACTCGGCGCGGTCATCGCTTGTCCTGAAAGAGTGCGCGGGTCTGTTTGCCGGCCCCATACAGCTTGCCGTCCTTGACCGGGCAGGTCCCGGCAGCGGCCTGTAAGAGTTCACGATACTCTATTGTGGCGAAGCGTCAGTGGTGATCGCCACGTTCATACGCGCTTTCCGACAGTCCGTGTACAGGTTTGTGGAACCCATCCGGTTCGCTGCGAGTCGCCCGGTACACGTCGGGTCGCCGACTTCCGCACATCCGCAGGTTGTGCGGAAAGCCACAGACCCTCCGTCGACGAGCGCTCACGCTGGCGCAGGGTCCACGGGCGGAATCCCCGCCCAGGACACAGCAGACGGAGGTAACGATGCCAAGTCGCTGGGAAATCGATCGCGGCTTCACGATCGCCGCCAACCAGACACAACAGTGGGTGTGGGAGTGGTTCGACGATGGTGGAGCGGGACCAGGCCAGGGTCCCAACAAGGGCCCCGTGATGTTTCGCGCCCTGCCCAAGGGGCCCGGGCAGGGAGGAACCAATACGGCGCAGACCATTCTGGTGACCTTCGACTTCGCCAAATGCCGCGGTCCCCAGGGCGGGCCCAACGGCCCCAAGGTCTTCTACGAGTTCAAGATCAGGAACGAGAGCAGCATCGACGTCCCCATGATCCTCGAAATGGTTCTCTTCAACGATCTGCCGATCAACCACGGCTAGGCCGGTAGGAAGTCATGAAATTGACAGTCATCACGGGCAGGAACGGAAAGATCGTCGGCACGGCCCATGCCGAGGCAAAGCACGATGTCGCCGCCGGCGCCGGCGGTCCTGTCGCGGGATCCGGCCAAAAGCTTCACGTGGTCGACGTGCCGAGCGATTTCGAACGGATCACCGAGGCCAAGGAGCTGCACCGGCGGGTCAAGCCCTTGATGTCGAAGAAGTAGCACCGGCCGGCGCCGGTGCGTCCGCTCAGTAAATCGTTTCCTTGAGGCGCTGCGGATACTCACGGTCGTAGCCATCGCCGTCGAAGCCCTCGAGCAGCGACTTCATGATCGTGCCGCTGCTGGGCAGGCTGCTCTCGTCGACATGCCGGCTCGCATCCCACAGTCGGGAGCGAACGAGTGCCTTGGGGCATTGCGTGTAGACACTCTCCGCCGTGACGACGATGACGCTGCGCGGCGCCTTGCCCTCCATGGTGAACGATTCGCAGAGTTCGCGCTCGATGCTGATCGCCGCGCGGCCATTGATGCGAAGCGTCCGGCCGACCCCGGGGATCAGGAACAGCAGAGCGATACGCGGATCGCGGACGATGTTGCGCAGCGTATCGATGCGGTTGTTGCCGCGCCGATCGGGCAGCATGACGGTCCGGCTGTCGACCACGCGGACGAAGCCGGCCGGGTCGCCGCGCGGCGTGCAATCCAGTCCCTCCGGGCCGGAGGTCGCCAGGACGACGAAGGGCGAGGCCTCGATGAAGCGGCGGTAGTGCGCCGAGATATGGTCGATTTCCTTGAAGACGGCAGGGCCGGCCGGCTTGCCGTAGAGGGCATCGAGTTGGGCTTCGGAAGTCACGAGGTCTGGCACGATTCCCTCTCCAGCGCTGCTTGCGATGCTGATTCCGGGGGCATGGTAGCGCTCAATCGATTCCCAAGCCAAGCGCCTCGCCTAAGCCGCTTCCAGCGCCTCCTGCGCGACCAGCCACTCGTGCTCGGCGTGGGCGAGCTCGCGCTCCAGCCTCACCTTTTCCTTCTGCAGCTGGGCGACGGCCTCGGGCGGGCCGGCATAGGTGGCAGGATCGGCGAGCCTGGCCTCGATCTCGCCGCGCTTCGCGGTGAGGTCGGCCATCGCCTTCTCGGCCTTTTCGAGCGCCCGCTTCAGGTGGCCTCGTTTGGGCTTCTCCGCAACCGGCGGCGCAGGGACGAGCTCCGGCTTGGGCTCCTTCTTCACCTTCGCCTTCGCTTCCCGGGCCGGCCTGGCGCCGCGCTCACGCAGCAGCCTCGCCTGGTAGTCGTCGATGTCGCCGTCGAACGGCTTCACCTGACCGTCGGCCACCAGCCACAGCTGGTCGGCGACCATCTTCACCAGGTGGGTGTCGTGGCTGACCAGCACGACCGCTCCCTCGAAGTCGTTGATCGCCGCGATCAGCGACTCGCGCGCGTCCATGTCGAGATGGTTGGTCGGCTCGTCGAGCAGCAGCAGGTGAGGGGCGTTGCGGGTGGCGAGCGCCAGCAGCAGCCGCGTCTTCTCGCCGCCCGACATCAGCCCGACCTTGAGGTCGCCGCGCTCGCGGGAGAAGCCGAAGCGACCGAGCTGGGCGCGCACCTTGTGTTCGGGCGTGCCGGGCCCGAGCGCGCGGTTCATGTGCTCGAACGGCGTGCCGTCGTAGTCGAGCTCGTCTTCCTGGTCCTGCGAGAAGTAGCCGAAGCGCAGCCGGCCCGAGCGCCTGATCCGGCCTTCGCGGGGTTTCAGCCGGTCGGACAGCAGGCGGATGAAGGTCGACTTGCCGTTGCCGTTCTGCCCGAGCAGCGCAATGCGGTCGTCCATGTCGAGGCGCAGGTCGAGGCGGCGCAGCACCGGCGGTCCCTCGCCATAGCCGACCGACACCTGGTCGATGGTCTCGATCGGCGAGGCGAGCTGGTCGGGCGGCGGGAAGGCGAACCGGATCTCCTCCTCGACCGGGACGGCGGCGAGCGGGCCCAGCTTCTCGATCATCTTGAGTCGCGATTGCGACTGGCGGGCCTTGCTCGCCTTGGCACGGAAGCGGTCGACGAAAGACCGCATGTGCTTGCGCCGCGCCTCGTTCTTGGCGCGCTGCGCGGCGTCGTTTTCCAGCCGCTCGGCGCGCGTGCGTTCGAAGATGTCGTAGTTGCCCGAATAGGAGACGAGCTTGTGCTGGTCGATGTGCACGATGTGATCGCACACGTCGTTCAACAGGTCGCGGTCGTGGCTGACCATCAGGACGGTGTGGCGGTAGCGCTTGAGATGCTCGGTCAGCCAGAGCTGCGCCTCGAGGTCGAGGTGGTTCGACGGCTCGTCGAGGATCAGCAGGTCGGGATCGCTGAACAGCGTGCCGGCGAGCGCCACGCGCATGCGCCAGCCGCCCGAGAACTCGCCGCACGGGCGGGACTGCGCGGTCGTGTCGAAGCCGAGCCCGCTCAGGATGGCGGCGGCGCGGGACGGCGCCGCGGCGGCGCCGATCTCCTCGAGCCGCATATGGATGTCGGCAAGCCGGGCGCCGTCGTGACAGGTCTCGGCCTCGGCCAGCAGGGCGCTGCGCTCCGTGTCGGCGGCCAGCACGGCGTCGATCACGGCGATGTCGCCGCCGGGCGGGTCCTGCGGCACCGAGCCCATGCGCATGCGCCCGGTCATGTTGATGTCGCCGCCGTCGGCTTCGAGGTCGCCTTGGATCAGCTTGAGCAGGGTCGATTTGCCCGCGCCGTTGCGGCCGACCAGGCCGACCTTCCAGCCATCGCTGATCGCGGCCGAGGCGCGGTCGAACAATACCCGCTCGCCGTGGCGGAAGGAGAGGTCGGTGACGTGGAGCATGGGGCGGCGGCCTGTAGCATGCGGGGTTGCCCGCCTCAAATCCCCTGTCTATAAGCGCCGGCCTCGCTTCGGCGGGCTCCTCCCCAGTCGAGTGGGTAGGAGTTGGAAACAGAAGAGGGATTGTCATGGCCGTCGAACGCACGTTCTCGATCATCAAGCCGGACGCGACCCGCCGGAACCTGACCGGCAAGATCAACGCCCGCTTCGAGGAGCAGGGACTGCGCATCATTGCCCAGAAGCGCATCAAGATGTCGCGCCAGCAGGCCGAGGGTTTCTATGGCGTGCACAAGGAGCGGCCGTTCTTCAACGACCTGTGCACCTTCATGACGTCGGGGCCGGTGGTGGTCCAGGTGCTGGAAGGCGAGAATGCCGTCGCCAGGAACCGCGAGATCATGGGCGCCACCAACCCGGCCAACGCGGCGGCCGGCACGATCCGCAAGGACTTCGCCGAATCGATCGAAGCCAACTCGGTGCACGGCTCGGACTCCGCCGACAACGCCAAGACCGAGATCGCCTTCTTCTTCCAGCCCGGCGAGATCGTCGGCTAGGCGCTTGGGGTCGCCACTGGAGTGGCGCGCCCCCAGCAAACAAAAAAGCGGCCCGGGAGGGCCGCTTTTCGCTGGGCTATTGGGATCCGCGTCAACTGGCGATGGCGAAGCCGATCAGGAGGGCGACGGTGCCGCCGATGCCGAGCACCAAGGCGATCAGGCCGGAACTGCCGACCAGGCCGAGCGCCATGCAGGCGAGCAGCAGCACGATCCAAAGGATCATGAACAGCACCAGCCTGTTGAAGGCGGTGTAGGTGGCGAGATGGGCGCGATATTCGTCCTGGCTGGCGTCGGCCATTCCGGCTCTCCGTGGAAATCGATGGTGCGGTTATAGCGAACTAGGGTTCCGGCGAGAAGAGGAGCGTGGCGCCCGGGTCGACGCCCTTCACCTCGACGCGGCCATGGCTCGCGGCAATGCGGCCTTCGCCGAACCAGCGCACGACCAGCGGATAGAGCCGGTGCTCCTGGCGCAGGATGCGGGCTTCGAGACGCCCGGCGGTATCGCCCGCCAGGACCGGCACGGCGGCCTGGGCGATGATCGGGCCGGCGTCGACGTCGGGTGTGACGAAATGGACCGTGCAGCCGGTGATGCGCGCGCCGGCGTCGATCGCCTGCTGCTGGGCACGCAGGCCGGGGAAGAGCGGCAGCAGCGAGGGATGGACGTTGATGACGCGGTTGCGCCAATGCTCGGGGAACCACGGGCTCTGGATGCGCATGAACCCCGCCAGCGCCACCAGCCGCACATGGTGCTTCTCGAGCTCGGCCGAGACCGCGCGGTCGAACGTCTCGCGATCGGGATAATCGCCGTGTGTGATCACGGCCGTGGCGATGCCGGCGTCTCGGGCGATCTTCACCCCTGGCGCGCTGGCGACGTTGCTGATCACGCAGGCTATTTCGGCGGGATAGTCCTCGTCCCAGGCGGCGCGCACCAGCGAGGCCATGTTGCTGCCGCGGCCCGAGATCAGAACGCCGACCTTCAGCTTCGCCATAGCCCGTCCCCATGTTCGACGACGCAATCGGCTTCGTTTGTCGGTGCACGTTCGATGATGCCGACAGCGTGCACCGTTTCGCCGGCCTCCCTCAGTACCCTGGCGACCTGAGCTACATCATCTTGGGCGACGACGGCGATCATACCAAGGCCGCAGTTGAAGGTGCGCAGCATGTCGTCGGTCGGCACGCCGCCCGCCTCGCGCAGCCAGCGGAACACCGCGGGGGCGGACCATTGCCGCGCGTCGAGCCGGGCGCGCAGGCCGTCGGGCAGGCAGCGCGGCACGTTGCCGGGCAGGCCGCCGCCGGTGATGTGGGCCAGGCCCTTGATCGCACCGCCCTTGCGGCCGCCGGTGCCGCGGATCGCAGCGAGCAACGGCCTGACATAGATGCGCGTCGGCTCGAGCAGGCTTGCGATGTCGAAGGTGCTGCGCTCCATCACCTTGCGCACCAGCGAGTAGCCGTTGGAATGCACGCCGCTCGAGGCGAGCCCGAGCACGACGTCGCCCGCCACGATGTCGCCGCGCGGCAGGAGCTGGTCGCGCTCGGCGGCGCCGACGGCAAAGCCGGCAAGATCGTAGTCGCCCTCCTTGTACATGCCGGGCATCTCGGCGGTCTCGCCGCCGACCAGCGCGCAGCCCGCGCGCCGGCAACCCTCGGCGATGCCGGCGACGACGCGACGGGCCACACCGACCTCGAGCTTGCCGGTGGCGTAGTAGTCGAGGAAGAACAGCGGCTCGGCGCCCTGCACGACGATGTCGTTGACGCACATCGCCACCAGGTCGATGCCCACGGTGTCCGGAATGCCCGCTTCGATCGCCACTTTGAGCTTGGTGCCGACGCCGTCGGTGCCCGACACCAGGATCGGATCCCGGAAGCCGGCCGCCTTGAGGTCGAACAGGCCGCCGAAGCCGCCCAGCCCACCCATGACGCCCGGCCGGTCGGTGCTCCGGGCCAGCGGCTTGATCTCGTCGACCAGCGCGTCGCCGGCGTCGATGTCGACGCCCGCTTCCTTGTAGGTGAGGGGCGGCCGGTTGTGGTCAGGCTTCAAGCCAGGCTCATTCGTGCTAGATAAGACTGCGCGAACATAACCAAAAACCGGACCCCCGCAATGCCGTCAGCCCGCTGGTTTTCCCGCTGGTCTCCAGCGCTTCTGGTCGTGGTGCTGACGACCGCGGCGCTCGTCGCGCCGTGCGGCAGCGTCTCCGCCCAGACCACCGGCAGCACCAGCTACATGGTCGACGGCGTCGATGTCGACGTCACCGGACCGGATGCCATCCAGGCGCGCCAGCAGGGCATCCGGCAAGCCCAGCAGAAGGCGGCGAAGCTCCTGGTCGAGCGAATGGTGGCGCCGGAGGATCGCGCGCGCGTGCCGGCGCTCGATCCGGCGCGGCTCGACGGCATGATCCGGGGAGTCGAGTTCGCCAACGAGCGCAGCTCGGCCAACCGCTATGTCGGCACGCTCAATGTCGTGTTCAGCGCCGAGCCGGTGAATGCCTGGTTGCGCGAGGGCGGCGTCTCGGTGGCCGAGACGGTGTCGCGGCCGGCGCTGGTCGTGCCGTTGTGGAAAGGCCGCAACGGCGTCGAGCCGCTCGACGAGGGCAATCCATGGCGCGACGCCTGGCGTGGCCTCGACACCAAGGGCAGTTCCGTGCCCCTGACGCTGGTGCGCGGCGACCAGCTCGACCAGAACGCCCTGTCGGTCGAGGAGGCCTATGTCGGCGACGTCGCGGCGCTCAGCCGGCTGAACGAGCGCTATCGCGCGCCCACCATCATCGTGGCGACGGTCGAAGGCGATCCGGCGGGCGGCGAGCTCGCCCTGGGCGGGCTGCGCTACGACACCCAGACCGGCGCACGCAGCGAACTGCCGCGCACCACGGTGCCCGACGCGAGCCAGCTCGGCGATGCCGTCCGGAAGATACATGCCAAGCTCGACGAGGACTGGCGCAGCGTCGCCGTGGTGCGGCGCGACTCGCAGGCCGGCCTCGACGTGATGGTGCCGATCGGCTCGCTCGCCGACTGGGTGCGGATCCGCCAGAAGCTCGGCGGGCTGCCGGTGCTGAAGAGCGTCACCGTGCGGTCGCTCGAGTCCGATCGCGCCGACCTGCACCTCGAGTATTTCGGCACCCAGGATCAGCTGTTGCGCTCGCTCGCGCAGGCCGGCCTGCAGCTCGACAAGAACGCCGACCAATGGCGACTGCAGGCGCGGTGAAGCAGGGCCATTCGCCCGCCTATCGCTGGCGCTTCTGGGTCGGCGCGGCGGTCGTCTTCCTGCTGTTGCTGTGGCTGCTGAACGACGTCCTGCTGCCGTTCGTAGTCGGCGGCGCGGTCGCCTACTTCTTCGATCCGGTGGTCGTGCGGCTGCATCGCCTGGGCCTGTCGCGCACCTGGGCGACCGCGACGGTGACGGTGCTGGCGGCGCTGATCACGGTCGGTGCGGCGATGGCGATCCTGCCGCCGCTGTTCAGCCAGCTCGAGGCGATGATCGTGAGGGCGCCGGACTTCATCGTGCGCGCGGCCGAGCAGTTGCAGCCGATGATCGAGCCGCTGCGCAGCAAGGTCGGGCTCGAGCCGCTAAGCCTGCAGGAGTTGAAGGCCGAAGCGGCACAATGGGCGGGCCAGGCGTTGGGCATCGTCGGCACCGTGGCGAGCCGCGTGGCGCAGCGCGGCGTTGCCCTGGTCAACCTGCTGGCCCTGCTGTTCCTGACGCCGGTCGTTACCTTCTACCTTTTGCGCGACTGGCCCAAGGTGCTGGCCGGCATCGGCAGCGCGCTGCCGCTCGATCATGCCGCCAACATCCGCGCCGTGGCACACGAAGCCAATGCGGCCGTGGCCGGCTACGTGCGCGGCCAGGCGCTGGTCTGCCTGTGCCTCGGGTCGATCTACGGCATCGGCCTGTCGCTGGTCGGGCTGCAGTTCGGTTTCGTGATCGGCCTGGTCGCCGGACTGATTTCCTTCATCCCCTACGTCGGCACCCTGGTCGGCGCGATCCTGTCGCTCGGCATGGCGCTGGCGCAGTTTCCGCCGGACTGGCTGAGCGTGGGCAAGGTCGGCGTGGTTTTCCTGATCGGCCATCTGCTGGAAAGCAACGTGCTGTCGCCCAAGCTGGTGGGCGACCGGGTCGGCCTCCATCCGGTGTGGATCATGTTCGCCCTGCTGGCCGGCGGCTCGCTGTTCGGCTTCGTCGGCGTGCTGGTCGCCGTGCCGGTGGCGGCGGTCGTCGGTGTGATCGTGCGGCACCTGATGGGACGCTATCGCCAGAGCGCCCTCTATCGCGGCGAAAATGCGACGTGAGCCTCGTCCTTCGAGACACGGCCTTCTGCTGCTCTTCGGCCCGAGGTAGATCGGCACCATGGCCAACCAGCTGACGCTCGACCTGGCGCTGCCGCCGCCGACCTATGCGCGCGAGGATTTCGTGGTCGCGGCGGGCAATCGCGAGGCGCTGGCCTGGCTCGACCGCTGGCCGGATTGGCCGGCGCCGGCCCTCGCGCTGAGCGGCCCGCCGGGCAGCGGCAAGACGCACCTCGCGCACCTGTGGGCGGCCCGTGCGTCAGCCGTGCTGGTCGAGGGCAGCGACCTCAAGGCCAAGAGCGTCCCCGATCTCGTGGCGATGGCCGCGGCCTCGGCCGCGATCGTGATCGAGCATGCCGAACACGCGTCCGAGCGGGCGTTGTTCCATCTCTACAACCTGATGCGCGAGCGGCGCGGGCACCTGCTGCTCGTTTCGCAGGCGCCGCCGGCGCACTGGCACATCACCTTGCCCGATCTCGCCTCGCGATTGCGGGCGGCGCCTGCCGTCGCCGTGGCGCCACCCGACGACGAACTCCTGGGTTCGATCATCCTGAAGCAGCTCGCCGACCGGCAATTGCATGCCGGTGCCGGCGTCGTGCACTATCTCGTGTCGCGCATGGAGCGCTCGGGCGAGGCTGCCCGGCGCGTCGTTGCGGCGCTCGACCGGCGCGCGCTCGCCGAGGGTCGCGAGATCGACCGGCGGCTCGCCGCCGATGTACTCGAGGAGCTGGGGAGGGAGTCGTGAGCAAGTTCTTGGGGGCCGCCGCCGTGGCCGCGTTGGCGATCGCTGCGCCGGCCCAGGCCCAGTCGGTCGTGGGCACCTGGCTCACCGCTTCGGGCGTGGCCAAGGTGAAGATCGATCGCTGCGCGGATCCGTCCGCCGGTCCGGTCTGCGGCTTCATCGTTGGGCTGGTCAACCCCAAGGGGCCGGACGGCCAGGTCGTGGCGCCCGACACGGTGACGGACCGGCGCAACCCCGATCCCGCGCTGCGCAGCCGCAAGATGATCGGCATCCCGCTGATCTGGGGCTTCAAGCCGGCCGCCGAGCCCAACGCCTTCGAAGGTGGCCAGATCTACAACGGCGAGAACGGGAAGATCTACACGGCCAACATCAGCCTGCAGCCCGACGGCACCTTGCGTCTGCGCGGCTACGTCGGCTCGCCGATGTTCGGCGAGACGCAAATCTGGACTCGCGTCAGTCCGTAAAGCGGAAACGCGCGGACTGGCGATCCAGGCATCAACAGGGCACATTCCGGCCGGCAAGCAGGACGGAACGTGCTTCAGGGAGCGGAATCATGGACATGGGAATCAAGGGCCGCAAAGCGATCGTCTGCGCGGCGAGCAAGGGGCTGGGCAAGGGCTGCGCCATGGCGCTCGCGCGCGAAGGCGTCGAACTGGTGATCAATGCCCGCACCAAGGCCGAGCTCGAGGCGACGGCCGAGGAGATTCGCAAGCAGACCGGCGTGAAGGTCACGCCGATCGCGGTCGACGTCACGACCGAAGAGGGCCGCAAGCAGGTGCTGGCCGCCTGCCCCGAGCCCGACATCGTGATCAACAATGCTGGCGGCCCACCGCCCGGCGATTTCCGCGACTGGACCCGTGAGCACTGGATCAAGGCAGTTGACGCCAACATGCTGACGCCGATCGAATTCATCAAGGCGACGGTCGATGGCATGATGAAGCGCGGCTTCGGGCGCATCGTGAACATCACGTCGAGCTCGGTGAAGGCGCCGATCGACATCCTCGGATTGAGCAACGGCGCACGCTCGGGCCTGACCGGCTTCGTGGCCGGCGTGGCGCGCGTCACGGTGCGCCATGGCGTGACCATCAACGGCCTGCTGCCCGGACCGTTCGACACCGACCGGCTGCGCGGCACCATCAGGGCGCGCGCGGCCAAGGCAGGCCGCAGTTTCGAGGAGGAGTACAAGGCAGGGGCCGGCGCCAATCCGGCCGGCCGCTTCGGCACGGCCGAAGAATTCGGCGCCGCCTGCGCCTTCCTGTGCAGCACCCACGCGAGCTACATCACCGGCCAGAACCTGCTGATGGACGGCGGCCAGTACCCCGGCACGTATTGACGTCTTTGGACCGCGGGCCTCCAGGCCCGCGGTCCCAAGAGAAAGCTTACGAACTCGCTACGAGGTCCTTGGGGCGGACGAAGGCCAGGAGTTCGGCCGAGCCGGCGGCGAGGTCGGGCCAGCGGTCGATCGGTGCCCGCAGGACGGTCAGCGCGCCGGTCGGGTATTTTTCCCGCAGGGCGCCCAGCAAGGACGACCGGCCGCGGCCGGCCAGCACCTCGGCGAGTTGCCAGATGCCGTCGTTGTGGCCGATCAGCAGGACGGTGCCAGCGTCGTCGGGCACGTCCTGCAAGCGGGCCAGCAAGGTCGCCTCCGAGGCAAGGTACAGGCCCTTTTCCAGCAGGATCGGCGGCGCCGGAGCGGCCAGGCGGCGGACCAGCGGGGCCAGGGTCTGACGGGTGCGAACGGCTGTCGAGCACAGGATCAGGTCGGGCCGGGGGGCCTTCCGGGCGATATGGTCGGCCAGGATCTCGGCGGCGTGCTCGCCGCGCCGGTTCAGCGGCCGTTCGTGGTCGTCGAGTCCCCCATGACCCCAGGAGGATTTGGCATGCCGCAGGAGGAGCACCGTTTTCATCCTGGCTGTCCCAGAAAATCCTTTGGAAACAATTGTTTAGTGAATTGCCATGACACCGTCATGCAATGGCGGTACCGTTTCTGTGCATAACTCCTGATCATGGACGCTGTCAGCACCCCTCAACCCGTCGATCCCGGCACCGCCATAACGGCGGATAGTCCGCGGCGTTTCATCAATCGCGAACTGTCGTGGCTGGCGTTCAACACGCGCGTCCTTCAGGAAGCCAGCAATCCGCGCCATCCCTTGCTCGAGCGGGTCCGCTATCTCTCGATCTCGGCCGGCAACCTCGACGAGTTCTACATGGTGCGGGTGGCGGGCCTGGTCGACATGCTGCCCAACCGCGGCGCGCTGCTGAGCGACGACGGACTGTCGGCGGCCGAGCAGCTCGCCGCAATCCGCGACCGGGCGTCGATCGTGATGGACGAGCAGCAGCGCGTGTGGGCGACCTTGCAGGGCGAGCTGCGCGAGGCGGGCATCGCGGTGCTCGGCCGTTCCGAACTCGCCGAGAGCGAACGGGCCTGGCTCGAGCAGTACTTCATCGACCAGGTGTTCCCGATCCTGACGCCGCTCGCCATCGATCCGGCGCATCCGTTTCCATTCATTCCCAACGGCGGCTTCTCGACCATCCTCAAGCTGCATCGCAAGGACGACAAGCGCACCCTGATGGCGCTGCTGCCGCTGCCGCCGCAGGTCGACCGCTTCGTGCGCCTGCCGGGCAGCGCCATCCGGTTCCTGCCGCTCGAGGAGCTGGTCGACGTCTTCCTGCCGCGCCTGTTTCCCGGCTACGAGGTCGCCGAGCGCGGCTTCTTCCGGCTGATCCGCGACAGCGACGTCGAGATCAACGAGGAGTCCGAGGATCTGGTGCTGCTCTACGAGAGCGCGCTCAAGCGCCGCCGCCGCGGCGATCTGATCTCGATCTCGGTCGACACCGCCATGCCGGCCGACCTGCGCGACTTCCTGTTCGACCAGCTCGAGATCGCGACCCAGACGGTGCACGTCTTCGAGCTCGCCAGCATGGTCAACATCGGCGACGTCAAGGCGATCATCGTCGACGACCGGCGCGACCTGCTGTTCACGCCCTACAATGCACGCTTCCCCGAGCGCATCCGCGATTTCGGCGGCGACTGCTTTGCCGCCATCCGCGCCAAGGACATCGTCGTCCACCATCCGTACGAGAGCTTCGACGTGGTGGTGCAGTTCCTGCGCCAGGCCGCGCGCGATCCGGCCGTCGTGGCGATCAAGCAGACGCTGTACCGGACCTCCGCCGATTCGCCGATCGTCAAGGAGCTGATCGCCGCCGCCGAGGCGGGCAAGACGGTGACGGCCCTGATCGAGCTCAAGGCGCGCTTCGACGAGGAGGCCAACATCCGCTGGGCCCGCGACCTGGAGCGCGCCGGCGTGCAGGTCGTCTACGGCTTCATCGACCTCAAGACCCACGCCAAGGTCTCGATGGTGGTGCGCCGCGAGGCCTCGGTGACCCGCACCTACGTGCATTTCGGCACGGGCAACTACCATCCGATCACTGCGCGCATCTACACCGACCTGTCGTTCTTCACCTGCGATCCGGCGATGGGCCGCGACGCGGCGCGCCTGTTCAACTACATGACGGGCTATGCCCGGCCCGAGAGGATGGAGAAGATCTCGATCGCGCCGGTCAACCTGCGCTCGACGATCTACGACCTGATCGATGCCGAGATCGCCAACGCCAGCGCCGGCAAGCCCGCGGCGATATGGGCCAAGCTCAACTCGCTGGTCGATCCGCAGCTGATCGACCGGCTCTATGCCGCCTCCAAGGCGGGCGTCCAGATCGACCTGGTGGTGCGCGGCATCTGCTGCTTGCGCCCGGGCGTGCCGGGCCTGAGCGAGCACATCCGGGTCAAGAGCATCATCGGCCGCTTCCTCGAGCATGCCCGCATCTTCT
Organism: uncultured Reyranella sp.; assembly: GCA_964533955.1. Lineage (GTDB taxonomy): Bacteria > Pseudomonadota > Alphaproteobacteria > Reyranellales > Reyranellaceae > Reyranella. The sequence goes on from CAZHQA010000027.1 coordinate 20,076, forward strand.
GCTTCGGCAACGGCAAGGGCCTGCCGTCGCCGCAGGCCAAGGTGTTCCTCTCCTCGGCCGACTGGATGCCGCGCAACCTCGACCGCCGTGTCGAGCTGTTCTGCCCGGTCGAGAATCCCACGGTGCACGAGCAGGTGCTCGACCAGATCATGGTCGCCAACCTCAAGGACGACGGCCAGAGCTGGACCATGAATTCCGACGGCAGCTACGTGCGCTGCAAGACGGGCAAGGAACCTTTCATTGCCCATCACTATTTCATGACGAATCCGTCGCTTTCCGGGCGCGGCAGCGCGCTCAGGCTGAGCGGCGCCGTGCCGCGATTGGTTCTCAGTTCCTGATTCTCAAAGTCGTTTCTGGCCGCAACCAAATCGTCGCTGCAATCCCATTCGGATTGAGCTCGCGCGGCTTTCGATAGAAATGGAACCGTCCACGGTTCCATTTCTATCGGAAACGCGATGATGCAGGTGCTTCGACCAAAGGCATATTTGGTCCAGCTGGAAGCCGGATCGAATATGCTCTAGAGGGAGCGCGCATGGACGGCGAACCGACCATAGACGCCTCGCCCGACCATGGCCGCCTCGGCCATGGCCGCGTCGGCATCATCGACGTCGGCTCCAATTCGATCCGCCTGGTCGTCTACGAGCGCGCGAGCCGCGCCCCGCTGCCGGTGTTCAACGAGAAGGTCCTGTGCGGACTGGCGCGCGGTCTCGACGCCACCGGCCGGCTCAATCCGGCCGGCGTCGAAATGGCGCTGGCCAACATCGACCGCTTCACGACGCTTGCCCACAACATGAAGGTGACGTCGCTCGACCTGCTGGCGACGGCGGCCGTGCGCGACGCCGCCGACGGGCCCGACTTCATGCGCGCGCTCGCGACCCGGCCCGGCATCAAGGCGCATATCGTGAGTGGCCAGGACGAGGCGCGCTACTCGGGCTACGGCGTGATGTGCGGCATGCCCGACGCCACAGGCGTGATGGGCGACCTGGGCGGCGGCAGCCTCGAGCTGGTGGCGCTCGGACGGGGCCGCATCGGAAATTCGACGACGTTGCCGATCGGGCCGCTGCGGCTGATGTCCTCGGGCAAGAGCGATCCCAAGCGCATCGTCATCGACGCCATCGAGAATGTGCCGTGGCTGCGCGAGGAAAGCGGCAAGACGTTCTATGCCGTGGGTGGCGCCTGGCGGTCGTTCGCGCGCCTGCACATGGAGCAGGCGGGCTATCCGCTGCACATCATCCATCACTACGATATCTCGGCCGACGAGGCGCGCGCGGTGGCGCGCCTGATCGCGGTGCAGAGCGCCAAGTCGCTCGAGAAGATGCCCGGCGTGTCGCGCCGGCGCGTCGATACCCTGCCGCTCGCCTGCCTGGCGCTCGATCGGCTGCTCGCCGCGCTCAAGCCGCGCAACGTGGTCTTCTCGGCGTTCGGCCTGCGTGAAGGCTTCTACTATTCCCGGCTGAGCGAGGCAGAGCGGGCGCGCCATCCGCTGATCGCCTTCGCCGAGGAGCAGGGTGCCGACTGGCGGCGCTTCGATCTTGCGCCGCAGGAGATCTTCGACTGGCTGACCCCGGTGTTCTCCGGCGAGACCGACGCCGATCGGATCCTGCGCATCGCCGCCTGCCATCTCAGCGACATCTCGTGGAACGACCATCCCGACTATCGCGCCGAGCAGGCCTATGTCCGCGTGCTGCACCTGCCGGCACCGGGCATGAGCCACCGCGAGCGCGCCATCCTCGCGATGACGCTCGCCTATCGCTACAAGAGCGATTCCAAGTCGGCGATGCTCGACACGGCGCTGCGCCTTGCCGACAACAAGGGCCGCAACTACGCCCGGCGGCTCGGCGCCTGCCTGCGGCTCGCCTACAATCTTTCCGGCGGGGCGCCCGGCCTCTTGCCGCAGATTCGATTGCGCCGCACCGAGCGCGACCTGCGCATGATGGTGCCGGCCGAGCTCAAGCGCAGCTTGGGCGACGTTACGGCCCGGCGCCTCGAAAGCGCCGCCGAAGCCTTCGATCTCGCCGCGGTGATCGTCGCGGCCTAGCTCCTTGGGACCACGGTCCCGAAGAAAACTACAGCGGCACCGGGACCGAGATCAGCTTGGCCTGATCGCCCTGCAGGGCGAGCGCCAGGCGGCCTTCGATCAGCGCCACCGCATCGTCGCCGAAGATCTCCTTGCGCCAGCCGGTCAGGGCGTGGACGTCGCGCTTGCCGGCCGCGATGCGATCGAGCTCGTCGGCGCTGGCCACTAGGCGGGCGGCGACGCCGGCCTGCTCGGCTTTCATCTTGAGAAGCGTGCGCAGCAGGTCGACCACGGCGCTCGGCGCGCGCAGCTGCTCGAGCGGCCGGTCGCGCGTCGGCAGCTCGGCCTCCGGCACCTTGCGCGCCTTGTCGATCGCTTCCAGCAGCTCGCGGCCCTGCCAGCCCTCGGCGAAGCCACGGCCGAGGCCGCGCGTCGCGGCAAGGTCCTCGGTCGTCTTGGGGGAATGGCTGGCGATCTCCAACAGCTGCTCGTCGCGCAGGAGGCGCTGGCGCGGGATGTCGATGCGCTGGGCCGTCCGTTCGCGCCAGGCGGCGACCTCCTTGAGGATGCCGAGCAGCCGCGGCGAGGCGCCGCGCGGCTTGAGTCGCCGCCACGCCATCTCGGGATCGGCGCGATAGGTGGCGGGATCGTTCAGCACCGCCATCTCCTCGGCGATCCAGGGCAGGCGGCCGCTCTTCTCGAGCTGGCGGCGCAGCTTCTCGTAGACGACGCGCAGATGGGTGACGTCGCTCAGGGCGTAGGTGATCTGGCGCTCGCTGAGCGGCCGGCGGCTCCAGTCGGTGAAGCGGCTCGACTTGTCGATGCGTGCCTTGGCGAGCTTGGTCGCGAGCGATTCGTAGGATGCTGCCTCGCCGTGGCCGCACACCATGGCGGCTACCTGGGTATCGAACAGCGGCGTCGGGACCTTGTTCATGCGCAGGTAGAAGATTTCCAGGTCCTGCCGGGCGGCATGAAAGACCTTCAGTACCTTCTTGTTGGCCATCAGCTCGTCGAGCGGCGACAGGTCGATCCCGTCCGCCAGCGAATCGATCGCCGCGGCCTCGTCGGGTCCCGCGACCTGGGCCAGGCAGAGCTTGGGCCAGTAGGTGCGTTCCCTCATGAACTCGGTATCGACTGCGACGAATTCGGCATGTGCCAGGGGCTTCAGGAAGGCTGCCAGATCGTCGGTCGTGGTGATCAGCTTCATTGGCGGCGATGTATAGCGGGGCCGGCGGCTCCGGCAAAGCTGCCGCCGACGGAAAAGGCTCGTTCCCTTGACTTGGCAGCACAATCCGTGCCTTTTGCCGCCCCGTCGCGCCGCGGACGGCGCGTGAAAGCCCGGAAAAGCCTGCAAATGTCCTCCGTCTACCGAACCCATACGTGCGGCCAGCTGCGGGCCGAGCATGTCGACCAGCAGGCCCGCCTGTCGGGCTGGGTCCAGCGCAAGCGCGACCACGGCAACCTGCTGTTCATCGACCTGCGCGATCACTATGGCGTGACCCAGGTCGTGGTCGACGTCTCGAGCCCGGTCTTCAAGACGGCCGAGGCGGTGCGCAACGAGAGCGTGATCACGGTGAGCGGCAAGGTCGTGGCGCGCGAGGCCTCGACCGTCAACCCGAGGCTTGCGACCGGCGCCGTCGAGCTCGACGCCCAGGAGATGGTCGTGCAGTCGATGGCCGAGCCGCTGCCGATCCCGGTCTACCAGGAGCACGACACGACGCCTGAGGAACTGCGGCTCAAGTACCGCTTCCTCGACCTGCGCAAGGAGAAGCTGCACAAGAACATCGTGCTGCGCAGCCAGGTGATCTCGTCGCTGCGGCGGCGCATGATCGAGCAGGGCTTCATCGAGTTCCAGACGCCGATCCTGACGGCCGACAGCCCGGAGGGCGCGCGCTCCTACATCGTGCCGAGCCGCCTGCATCCCGGAAAGTTCTATGCGCTGCCGCAGGCACCGCAGATGTTCAAGCAGCTACTCATGGTGTCGGGCTTCGACCGCTACTTCCAGATCGCGCCGTGCTTCCGCGACGAGGATGCGCGCGCCGACCGGGCGCCCGGCGAGTTCTACCAGCTCGACTTCGAGATGAGCTTCGTCACCCAGGACGACGTGTTCGCTGCCATCGAGCCCGTGCTGCACGGCGTGTTCGACGAGTTCGCCGCGTTCGGCCGCGAGAGTCCGCGCAAGGTGACGCCGTTTCCGTTCCCGCGCATCCCCTATGCCGAGGCGCTCCTGACCTACGGCACCGACAAGCCGGACCTGCGCAACCCGCTGCGCATCTTCGACGTCGGCGAGGTGTTCGCCGGCTCCGACTTCAAGGTGTTCGCCGGCATCGTGGCGAAAGGCGGCGTGGTCCGTGCCATCCGGGCGCCCAACTCGGCCGGCCAGCCGCGCAGCTTCTTCGACAAGCTGAACAGCTGGGCGCAGGGCGAGGGCAAGCCCGGCCTGGGCTACATCGTGCTCGAAGGCGGGGCGGGGAAGGGCCCGATCGCCAAGTTCGTGGCGGACGATCGCCTCGCCGAGCTCCGCAAGCTCACCGGCGCGGAGGATGGCGACGCGGTGTTCTTCGTCGCCGACAAGCCGGACGCGGCATGGAAATTCGCCGGCCAGGCGCGCACCAAGGTCGCCCAGGAGATGGGGCTGATCGGCGAAGGCGAGTTCGCGTTCTGCTGGATCGTCGACTTCCCGATGTTCGAATACGACGAGACGCTGAAGAAGATCGACTTCAGCCACAACCCGTTCTCGATGCCGCAGGGCGGGCTCGAGGCGCTGGAGACCCAGGATCCGCTGACCATCAACGCCTGGCAGTACGACATCGTCTGCAACGGCATCGAGCTCTGCTCGGGCGCGATCCGCAACCACAAGCCGGAGATCATGTACAAGGCCTTCGGCATCGCGGGCTACAGCCCCGAGCAGGTCGAGCAGCGCTTCGGCGGCATGCTGAACGCCTTCAAGTATGGTGCCCCGCCCCATGGCGGCGCGGCCCCTGGCGTCGACCGGATCGTTATGCTGCTGGCCGACGAGCCCAACATCCGCGAGGTCATCACCTTCCCGATGAACCAGCAGGCGGTCGACCTGATGATGGATGCGCCGACCGAGGTGGCGATGGAAAAGCTGCGCGAGCTGCACATCGCCTTGCGCCTGCCGCCCCCCAAGAAGGACTAGGGGTGGTAGGGGTCGTGCAAATTGACGGAGTCCATAATATTCCGTATCATCAAGAGGTTATTTAAATAATTTAAAGAAGATCATGAGCTTTCCTCGGCTCGCCATTCTGTCCATTGCGTTCGGATTGCCGTGGCTGACCGGCGGCTGCGGTGCGCCGGTGGGAGTCGTTGCCGCGAGCTACGGGGCCGACGGCGTGTCGATGGCAAAGAGCGGCAAGACCACGGGCGATCACCTCGCCTCGATGGTGTCCAAAAAGGACTGCGCCATGTGGCGGATGCTGCAGAACCGCCAGGTCTGCTACGAGCGCGAGGGCGATCACGACCCCTACAATGTTAACTACAACGAGGCGTTCCGCGACCAGACCGAAGGCGGTGGCGTCCAATACCATGCGCCCTTGCGGCCCTCGGCGAATGCGCCGGTGACGTCCTGGGATGTGGCGACCTACAACGCCCAGCCGGCGCCGGCCGCCCCGGCGCAGCCTGTGACAGCCGTTGCCGAGACAAAGCCCGCGCCCGGGCCGGCCGCCGCGCCTTCGCCCCCGCTGGCAGCCCCCAAGGCCAAGAAGCCGAAGGGCGATCATTCGGCGGCCAAGAAGAAGGCCAAGAAACCTAAGGCTTCACCAGATCCGGCGGCTGCTGGCCTCTGAGCAGGAAGGCCTCGAGATTGTCGAGTGCCTTGAATCCCATGGCGTTGCGAGTTTCGACCGTCGCCGATCCCATGTGCGGCAGCAGAAAGGCGTTCTGCAGGCCGTAATAGCCCTGGTGGATCTTCGGTTCGCCGTCGAACACGTCGATCCCGGCCGCCGCCAGGTGCCCGCTGTTCAGCGCGGCGATCAGGGCTTCGTCGTCGACCACACCGCCGCGTGCCGTGTTCACCACGATGGCGCCCTTGGGCAGCCGGGCGATGCGTGTGGCATTGACCCATTTGCGGGTGTCCGCAGTCATCGGCGCGTTGATCGACAGGATATCGCAATGAGCCAGCATGTCGTCGGGATTGGCGTGGAAGACCGCGCCCTTCTCGAGGTCGGGCGCGAGCCGCGAGCGATTGCTGTAATGGATGGTCATGCGGAAGGCGCGGGCGCGCTCTGCCAGGGCCTGGCCGATGCGGCCCATGCCGAGGATGCCGAGTCTCTTGCCGGTGACATGGACACCCATCAGCTGGGTCGGCGTCCATCCGACCCAGCCGTGCGTGCGCAGCATGGTGGTGCCCTCGTGGGCGCGGCGCGCGGCGCCCAGAAGGCAGAGCATGGCGATATCGGCAGTGGCGTCGGTCAGCACGTCGGGCGTGTTGCTGACCAGGATCCCGCGCTTGGCGGCGGCGGCAACGTCGACATGCTCGTAGCCGACCGAGAAAGTGGCGACGATGCGCACCGAGGCAGGCAGCTTGGCCATCGTCTCGGCGTTCAGCGGGTCGCCCGCAGCGCACATGATGCCGTCGCAGCCCTCGGCCGCCCTGATCAGCGCCGGGCCGTCGTACAGGCGGTCGTCGGGATTGAGCAGCGCGTCGAAATTGCCGGCCAGCCGTGCCTCGACGTCAGGCGGAAAATGGCGGGTTGCCAGTACGCGAGCCTTGCGGTTGGTCATGGTCGTTATCTCCCCTGTGCAGCCCTGCCGCAGCCGATGATTCTGGTAATCCGCGGGCATGGATATTACGCTCGCACGGCCGGCTACAAGGCCTTGCCCGTGCCAATTGTCCGTTGACCAAGTATAGTTTTCGCCGTTCCCGCGTCCGCACTGCGGTCACCTTCGCCGTCGGTTGTGCCAGCCTCTTGCTGGTCCTGTGGATAAGCGAATCTGCGGACGCTCAGCCCTCCCAGGACGTCGTCTTGGCGCCGCACCGGGCGACCTACGAGATGAAGCTTTCGGTGGCGCGTCCCAACAGCGGCATCGTCGAGGTCAACGGCAACATGGTGCTCGAGACAGTCGAGGCGTGCGATGGCTGGGAGGTCAAGCAGCGCATCAAGCTCACCTTCCTGCGCAACGACGGCGAGGAGTTCGTCACCGATTCCAATTTTACCAGCTACGAATCCAAGGACGGCCTGGAACTGCGTTTCAGCGTGCGCAATGCGCAGAACGACGAGATCGAGGAGGAACTGCGCGGCAAGGCGGACCTCGAGGCCCAGGGCGGCAAGGGCCGGGCGAGCTTCACTTTGCCCGAAGCGCGCAGCTTCGAGCTGCCGGCCGGCACGCTGTTTCCGACCACGCATCTCAAGCTGGTGATCATGCACGCGCGCAACGGCGAGCAATCGGTGTCCTACAAGGTGTTCGACGGCGCGCGGCTTGACGGCGCCTTCCAGGTCAACGCCGTGATCGGCAAGCCGCCCCGGCCGACCGGTCCGGTGCCTCTGGTGCGCGGCGATGTCGGGCTGCTGCGCAATCAACAGTCGTGGGGTGTGCGCTTCGCCTTCTTCGCCACCGGCGATCAGGGCGCCCAGCCCGAGTACGAGCTGGCACTCGACCTGCTCGCCAACGGAGTCGCCCGTTCCATGCTGCTTGACTACGGTGATTTCGCGGTCGACGCCAAGCTCATCCAGATCCAAGCTCTCCCGAGGCCGAAATGCTGAACAGCCGATTCCTTCCGTGGGCGCTCGCCGCCGTGACCTTGGCCCTGCCGGCTGCTGCTCAGGACATGCAGCCGCACCGTGCGGCGTATACCGCCCTCGTGCTCGAGAAGGGAAAGCCGGGCGGCGGCCCGCCGGGCACCTACGCCTTCGAGCTCAAGGTGACCTGCGATTCCTACATCATCAACCAGCGCCTGCGGCTCGAACTCGAAGGCCCGCGCGGCGCGGTGGTCAGCGAGCAGCAATCGCAGATGACGGAAAGCCGCGACGGCAAGAAGCTGCATTTCGAGCATCGTTCGACGGTCAACGGCCGGGCTGCCACCCAATTCAAGGGCGAAGCCACGCTCGGCGACGACGGCCGGGGCCAGTCACGCTACAGCGACCCGGAGGGCCAGACGGTCGCCTTGCCGGCCGGCACGATGTTTCCGATCGCCATGTCGCGTGCCACCATCCGGCACGCCAAGGCAGGCGACGCCAGCTTCGACGCGCTGTTTTACTACGGCGAAAAGGTCAAGCCGCCGCAGTCGGTGAACGTGCTGATCGGCCGCGTGCCCAAGCGGCTCGCCGACGTGCAGATTCCCGACGGTGCGGAGAGTCTGGTGAGCGGCAAGGGCCGCATCTACTACCGCGGCGGCTTCTTCGACGCCCAAGGCAAGGGGCAGGGCGAGCAGGCCGCGTTCGAGATGTCGAGTCTGACGCTCGACAACGGCATCGAGCTCTACGGCACCCACGAGGAAGGCGAGGGCGGCATCGAGTACCGCATCACCCGCCTCGAGGCCTTGCCCAAGCCGAACTGCAATTGAGCAGGGGCAGCAGAGGACAAGGATGTCGGGCCTGACGCCCGAGCAGGCGGTTGACCGCCTCGACGAACTGCATAGCCTGGCGTGCGACGCCCTGCGCGGAGCGCTGGTCCGCTACACCACGACCGGCGGGCCGCCCGCACCGCAGGAGCGCGCGGCCTTTCGCTACCCCGAACTCCGGGTCGAATGGCGGCCGTCGGGCGCCGTGCCGTTCACCCGGCGCGCCTGGGCCAAGTTCCAGTCGCCCGGCCTCTACGCCACCACGGTCACCCATCCCGCCCGCTTCCGCCCCTACCTGCTCGAGCAGCTGCGGCCTCTGGTGCAGGAGTTCGGCGCGCGGCTCGATGTCGCCGTCAGCGAGCAGGAGATCCCCTATCCCTTCGTCACCGACGCCGACGACGCATTTCTCCATCGCGACCTGTCGGTCGCCGAGCTGGCGCGCCATTTCCCGACGCCGATGCTGGCCAATGTCGGTGACGAGATCGCCGATGGCCTGTGGCGGGTCGAGGAGGGAAAGCCCCGGCCTCTGGCTCTGTTCGACGCGCTGCGCACCGATTATTCGCTGCGTCGCCTGCTGCACTACACCGGCACCGACTGGCGCACGATCCAGCCGTGGATCCTGTTCACCAACTATCAACGCTACATCGACCAGTTCCTCGACTGGGCGATGGCCGAGCTGGGCAAGCTCGGCGGCCCTTATGGCCGGCTGGCGCTGCCCGGCGGCACGATGATCGAGCGTGGCACCGACCGGGCGGCCGCGAACGCGGCGATCGCCGCCGCGCCGTGGCATCGCTTCCAGATGCCGGCCTGCAACCTCATGCGCGGCGACGACCAAGGCGGCGTCACCATCGTCAACATCGGCGTCGGACCGTCCAACGCCAAGACCGCGACCGATCATCTCGCCGTGCTGCGCCCGCATTGCTGGCTGATGATCGGCCATTGCGGCGGCTTGCGGCAGTCCCAGACGATCGGCGACTACGTGCTGGCGCACGGCTACCTGCGGCGCGACCGCATCCTCGACGACCTGGTGCCGACCGAAATGCCGGTGCCGGCGCTGGCCGAGGTCCAGGTGGCGTTGCAGGAGGCCGCGGCCGCGGTGACCGGCGAGCGCGGCGATGCGCTGAAGCGCCGGCTGCGCACCGGCACGGTGGTGAGCTACGACGATCGCAATTGGGAGCTGCGCTTCACCCAGGAGCGCCGCCGCATCAGCCTCGGGCCGCTGCATCGCCGTCGACATGGAGAGCGCGGCGCTGGCGACCCAGGGCTACCGCCTGCGCGTGCCCTACGGCACCTTGCTGTGCGTTTCCGACAAGCCGTTGCACGGCGAGATCAAGCTCCCGGGCGCCGCCACCCGCTTCTACGAACGCGCGGTGAGCGAGCACCTGCGCATCGGCCTGGCGGCCATCGACCTGCTGCGCGGCGAGCTCGGCTCGCTTCATTCGCGCAAGCTGCGCGGCTTCGACGAGCCGCCGTTCCGTTAGTCTTACTGAGTCAGAAGGCCACAGGGTATCGGTGTAGGGTCTGCGGTA
>CAZHQA010000028.1:0-28778 GCA_964533955.1 uncultured Reyranella sp.
CGTAGACCCGGGCCGTCGATGAGGGCGCCACCGCCTTCCGCGGCGCTCACGCCACCGCCATAGATCGTGAGGCCCCTGATACGCGCTCCTCCGATAGTGACGTCATTCAACGTAACGGCACCACGTCCTCGCCTCGGGGTGTCGGGCGATGTGGCGCCCCCATAGCCAAGAACCAGTCCGTCAGGGCCGCCGACGTCGATCGCGCAAGGCGCGCCGGCGATTTGTGCTGCGCGGGCTGTCATCTCTCGGCCGTCCCGCAGCGTGATCTTCAGATGGTGTCCGTCACAGTCGAAGCGCTTGCCTCCTGTTTCGACGTTGAGGCGCTCGATCGCGAGCGAGTGCGGCGGATCGGAGCGAATCTGAAGGGAGATGTCTCCGGGCCCCCGCCTGATGGTGATTCGTTGACCTTGGACGACGCAGTCCCAATTCTCGATTCGTGTGCGCCATTCGTTGTCGATGATGTCGAGGATCTTTCGACCTCCGCGATCCTTGAAGGTCGCGTTGATGAGGAATGGTTGGCCGATGACGGGCGGCGGCGTGATCGAAAGGACATCCTCGCCGTCGCAACGGATGACGACATCGACGATCTTCGCCTTCACCGGGCCGATCGAGATTTCCGGCCACTGGTTGCCGATGTCGAACGGACCGAACGAAAAGCCCTCCCGCAGGCACCAGGGTTCTTCGACGAACGGGCGCAGCGTCTCGTTCGAGAGCAGTCCTCGAGTCCTCAAATCGTGATGGCTGGCGCATAGCAATATGATGCCGTCGGCATCGTGAGAGCGCGCCTCGCTGAACTCCGGGTCGAAGTGATCGAAGTGGATGATGGCAGCGCCACATCTGACGCATCCGAAACCACAGCGCTGCCGCACCGTGCGCTTCACCCCGTCGGGGATTGTTCGGGAAAGGCCGTGCCGATTGGCCCCTTCGGTCATTGTCGGGCTATCGTTTCTTCTCCAACGCTTTGAACACCCGATACGCGCCCTTGGTGCGCGCAGCCTCAATCGTGTAGGGGCGCGCGCTCGCGGGATTGGCCTGGCCGAGCGCGCCGGCGATGTCGTTCTCGCTGAAGCCGAGATCGGCCGCCCTTTTGCCGAGGCTTTTGCGAAGTCCATGGAAGGTCAGCCCAGGCCGGATCGCGCCGGCGGCCACCAAGTCGCGCTTGATGCGATCGAACACGCTGTCGAGGCCGTCAGCGGTGTAACTCTGGCCCCAACGGTTGACGACGATCGTCGGCGCGCGCTTGCGCTTCGTCGTGATCTCGTCGGGCGCGTTCAGGATGTCGGTCAGTCGCTTGGCCTCGAAGATGGTGAGCTCGCGGCCGTTCTTACTGATCATGCCGAGGTCGATTTCGGAGGCGTGTCGGCGGAGGCGGCCGGCGAGCGGCACGGCGATGACGTCGGCCTTGCGCAGTCCGGCGTAGTAGGCGAGCGCCACGGCCTTGCGCAGGCCGCCAGCCGCGGCCTTCAGCACGGCGTCGACCTCCGAGGGGCGCCACGCCTTGTTGGCGACGCCCATCGAGGTCAGCCGGCGTACCTTCGGCACGCCCTTGCCGGCGTTGGCGGCGACCAGGCCGCGTGGCACGCCCCAGCCGAGAACGATGCTGAGCAGCTTCACCGCCATGTTGGCGAGCCAGCGGCCGCGGGCTTCGAATATCTCGTCGCGCAGCTCGAGGATGTAGGGCTGGTCGATCGCCGGCAGCGGCTTGTCGTGCTGGCTCCTGAGCGCATCCATTGCGCGCCGGTAGCTGATCAGCGTCGCGGGCTTGAGCTGCGTGAATTCGCGCGACTGTTTGTAAACATGGAAGAGCGCGCCGAGCGATCCGGGCTTTTCCGTTAGTGGCTTGGGTACGGCGAGGGCATCGAGTGCTTTCACCTCGTCCAGGAACGCGTGCAGATGCGTATCGGGATCAGCCTTCAGCCGGCGGCCCGTGGCGCGGTGGTAGCGATAGACCGAGCCGTTAGCCCGGACGATCTTGATGCCGCTTATCTTGACGTAGGTCATCGCGCAGTTTCTGCCGCCAGTTCGGGCCGCCCGAAGGTTGCGGTACGGTGCCGAGGCGGTCAACCGGCAGCGTGGCCCGCCAGCGTTTTAGGTCTGACTCTCGGCTTTGGTGGCACACTTTTGCTTGAGATGGAGCGGGCCCGCGAGGACGGGGCTGAGCGTGCTGGCGGCAACCTACAAGACTCCATCATAGCGAACAGACGACGCGTGATCGGCGCAATAGGGCGATACGTGGATATGGTGAAACCGACCCACTGACTTGCATCAGCGATGCAGATCGACGCGTCGGTGATCATGCTACGCGCTCGGTCTCGTCCACTTTCGTCAGCGTGTGGCTCGCCAGTAGTGTGCAGGCTCTTGTAAGCGCTAATGTCGTGGTGAAGAGATTACGCGTAGCGGATAGGAAATCGTCGCGGCAAGCCGCTAGCCGTATGGAAGTCGGCCGGACTTTGGGCACCAAATGAAGTCATGCTAGCGTTTCGCCAATCCCGGGGGGCGCACGTGGGCAGGCTTTTGCTCTTGATGGTTCTGGCGCCATGCCTGAGTGGGTGCGCTGCCTCCTTCATCCCTGCCACCTACATCACCGGCGGAGCCCTCAAGTCGGGATTCGATCGGGGGGTCTTCACGGCGGATTTTAAAAAGCAGAACTTGGAGCGACAGAAAGCCGGCCTCCCGCCGCTCGACTGGTGCGCTGAGATCTACCGGACCAGGTCGCGCTGGTACGCGTGGGATGGTAGCTGCCTAAACGGGCCGGAGGCGACGAAGGTGCGCAAGATAGGGGCGAGCCCGCCCGATCAAGGCCCGGCTGTGACGCCGAGCCCCGTCCAATCGCCTTACGCGATCTAGCGCGCCGTCCATAGGCGCCTTGTCAGCGCGTCGGCTTCCAGCGATTTTTTGGCGGCACGAAGTTCGATCGGGTCAACGTCAGGTGACGATAGTCGTCCGGTGCGTCGGCCCGATCCCTGATCTGGCCCCGCGTGCCACAGTCCTTGCAGACGAACGGGCAGGGGTCGTAGGGCACGTCGAGCGCCGGCATGATGACGAACTTCCGGCAGCGATGGCAGACGACGACCTGCGGGCCGAACACCAGGACGAGCGCGCGGCAGGTGCCGGCGATGAAGGGGGCGGGGCCGACCATGGGCTGACGGTAGGCATTTGCCATCCACAGGCCAAATCTGGCCTCTTTTTCCAATTCCAAAATCGATAAGCCCTTAATATCAAAGGCCCGCACCGCTCCTGAAAATCGCAGTGTCAGTGGTTCGACTCCGCCCCTGGGCACCATTCGCGATCAATGACTTGGCCAGTCGATCGCACCGATCCGGTACCGGTTTTTCAGGGTTTTGCCGCGGTCGCTCGGTGAAACATCAGCGCTAGCGAGCTGCTAATTCGATAATCCCACCGGCAAGCCTGGCTATAGCCCCGTTTGGAACCCGTTGGACTTGAAGTGCGGCGCCGCTTCAGGCCCGGACAGAAAGTCGATAAATGCTTTCGCCGCGTCGGCGGATTGCGTTTGGGCGCCGACGCCGCCGGTGAACAAGGTCAGGCTCCCAAGTTCGCCCGGCAATGGACCCACCAATTGTGTGCCGGCGATCGGCACGATCTCGGAGGCCTGGGCGATGCCGAGTTCCACCTCCCCCTTCGCCACCAGGTCCGGCGATTGCGCGCCGGGCACAAGCGTTGTCTTCGCCTTCATCTGTTCGGCGATGCCGAGCCGCTCGATCGCTTTGCTTGCAACCACTCCGCTCAGGCCGCCCTTGGCCGGATCGGCGTAGGAGATCGAACGGGCGGAAAGCAGCGTTTGCTTGAACGCCTCGACCGTTGAGATATCAGGCTTCGGCACGCCGGCTCGAGCCGCAAGCGCCACCGGCGTGCCGGCAACATTCACGAGGTTGCCGGGGGCCAGCTTATTCTGCTGCGCCAGGTCCTCCATGATCGGCCGCGTCAGGATGATCACATCGGCCCGGTCGCCATCGACGAGGCGCTTCTTCTGGACCGCTGCCAGGTTGAAATCCACGACCAGCTTGTGGCCCGTCTTCTTCTCGAAAATCGGCGAAACCTCGTTGAGCGCGGCCGTGAGCGCGACCGACGTAAAGACCTTGATTTCGGCCGCCTGTCCAACCGTCGCGGACAAGATCAAGCCGACTGCTGCCGCAGCAACTCGCATTAGAACGCGCGCTTTCATTGGTACCTCCCCGTACAATTCAATTTAGTGCGATTAGAGGCCACGCGGTCCTTCGCGACAAGGCGGATTTGGCGCGATGCGCGGTGAGGCCGTGCTACCCCGGCGAACTGTACGGGACGGGTGGGTCTCGATAGGCTGCATCATTGAGCGCCCGAAGCGCCAATGAAGACGAATGGGGATGATGCCCAAGATGATGATCCGCCTGCTGGCGGCCATGGTGCTCAGTTGCGCGTGCTCAATGGCGGCCCTCGCCCAAGCCTGGCCGACCAAACCCATTCGCGTCATCGTCTGCTACGCGCCGGGCGGCGTGACGGACGTGGTTGCCCGGCTGGTCGCGCAGCCGCTGTCCGAGGCGCTCGGCCAGGCGATCGTGGTCGAGAACAAGCCGGGCGCGAACGGCATGATCGGCAGCCAGATCGTCGCCGATGCGCCGCCCGACGGTTACACCCTGCTCATGTACGTCGACGGCAACACCGTGCTGCCCTCGATCATGAAGAAGCTTCCGTTCGAACCGCTCAAGGCCTTCGCACCGATCACCGTGCTGGGCCGCGGTTCGCACGTCATCGTCGCCCACCCCTCGCTGCCCGTGCACACGCTCGGCGAACTGATCGCCTATGCCCGAAAACATCCGGGCGAGCTCTCCTATGCCTCGCCGGGCCTTGCCAGCCCGCAGAGCCTGTCGCTCGAGGCCATCAAGAAGGCGAGCGGAATCGACATCGTCCACATTCCCTACAAGGGCGGCGGCCAGGCCATTGCCGACGTCTCGAGCGGCCAGGTCAAACTCGGCGTGCTTGGCATGGCGCCGGCGTTGCCGCACATCCGGAGCGGCAAGCTGATCGCGCTCGCGGTGACCGGCGGCAAGCGCTCGGAGCTGCTGCCCGATGTGCCGACGGTCGCCGAGGCTGCCCTTCCGGGCTTCGAGACCGTGCAATGGCAGGGCATCGCTGCGCCGGCTGGCACCCCTCCGGCGGTCATCGGACGCATACATGACGAGTTGGTGCGGATCATGGCCACGCCGGCGGTGGTCGTGCGGCTGAAATCGATCGGCATGGACAATTCGACCAGCCCGACACCCGACGACTTTCGCGGCATGATCGAGACCGACCTGCAGCGATGGCCCCCGATCGTGAAGGCGGCCGGCATCGAACCCGAGTGAGGAGAGTCCCCTGAATATCCTGTTCATTACGTCCGACCAGCAGCGCGCCGATTGCTACGGCTTCGAGGGGCGCAAGGTGAAGACGCCGCATCTCGACATGCTGGCGCGCGACGGCACGCGCTTCTCGGCCTGCATCACGCCCAACCTGGTGTGCCAGCCGACCCGCGCCTCGATCCTGACCGGCCTGCTGCCGGGCACGCATGGCGTGTCGGACAACGGCATAGACCTGCCCGACGCAACCGGCGAGGCGGGGTACGCCGGCGGCTTCACCAGGGCGGGTCATGCGACCGGCTATATCGGCAAGGCGCATTTCAAGACGGCCAACACCTACAAGCCGACCTTCACCAAGGAATGCCGGCTGAGCCCGCAGCGGCAGGATTGGTGGGGCCCCTATATGGGGTTCCAGCATGTCGAGCTGATGGTCGAGGGCCACAACACCAAGCCGCCGCTCGCGCCGCCTTACGCCCAGCACTATGAGCGCTGGTACTACGCCGACGGCCGCGGGGAGGAGAAGAACCGGCTGCTGATGAAGCAGCTCGAGCCGGTGACCGACGCGGCGCAGACCTATCATTCCGGCTTGCCGGTGGCCTGGCACAATTCGACCTGGATCGGTGATCGCACCATCGAGTTCCTGCGCGCCAACAAGGACCGGCCGTTCTGCGCCTGGGCCTCGTTCCCCGACCCTCACCATCCGTTCGACTGCCCCGAGCCGTGGAGCCGCCTGCATCACCCCGACGAGGTCGACCTGCCCGACCATCGCACGATGGATCTCGAGCGCCGGCCGTGGTGGCACAAGGCGAGCCTCTACGGCACGCCCAAGATGGACGACCCGGAGCTGCGTGCCTTCCGCGAAAAGCATTCGCGTACGCCGGTCCAATCCGACCGCCAGCTCCGCGACCTGATCGCCAACTATTACGGCATGATCTCGCTGATCGACCACAATGTGGGCCGCATCCTGGTCGCGCTCGACCAGTTGGGCCTCGCGGACAACACGCTGGTCGTCTATTCGACCGACCATGGCGACTGGCTCGGCGATCACGGGCTGATCCTCAAGGGGCCCATGGCCTACGAGGGCCTGTTGCGCGTCGGCCTGCTGGTGCGCGGGCCTGGCGTGCCGAAGGGCAAGGTCGTGACGGCCCCAGTCTCGACCCTCGACCTGCCGGCGACCTTTGCCGACTATGCCGGTGTCTCGCTGGCCGACGCACGCCACAGCCGCAGCCTCAAGCCCATGATCGAGGGCAACAGTAGCCGCGACTTCGCCTTCTCCGAATGGGACCTGCGCTCCTCGCGCTGCGGCGTCGACCTGTGGCTCGCCACGGTGCGCACGGCGACCCACAAACTTACCTTCGAGAGCAACTCCGGCGCGGGCGAGCTCTACGACCTTAGGAACGACCCGCAGGAGATGGACAACCGTTTCGGCGATCCCGGTGTTGCCAGCGTCCAGCGCGAGCTGATGGACATGATCGCGAGCCGCCCGAAGGACAAGGTCGACCCGCTGCCGCAAGTAGGCATGGCGTGAGGCTCGCCGCGGAAGAGAAGGCCATGCTGGCGGGCGAGCAGGGCCCCGTTCGCCAGTGGGCGATCAAGCACCAGATGGCGGTCGGCACCTTCTTCGACGCCGAGGATTTCGTGGCCGTGAGCCAGGCGCACATCATGGCCGACACCGAGAGCCTGGGGGACTCGGGCGTCTCCTGGCTCGAAGAGCTGGTCGTGCAACCCGGCGCGCGGCTGGCCGTGCCGACCATCACCGATCCGCGCGGGCTCGACCTCGCGACCTACAAGCAGCTCAGGCAGACGGAAGCGATGGCCTCGTTGGAAGTGCGCGCGGCAAAAGCCTTCGAGGCGCTCGGCGTGTTGATGACCAATACCTGCATCAATTACCAGACGGTGCTGCCGGCAGTGCGCGGCGAGCACCTCGCCATGGGCGACACTGGCGTGACGATATACGTCAACAGCGTGATGGGTGCGCACAGCAACTTCGAGGGTGGGCCGTCGGCGCTCGCCGCCGGGCTGACGGGCCGCACGCCCCGCTACGGCTTTCACCTGCCGCGCCATCGCCGCGGCACGCGGCATTTCGACCTCAGGCAGCGGCCGCGCGACCTTGCCGACTGGGGCGCGCTGGGTGGGATCGTTGGCCGCATCGCCAACAGCTACTGGGAAGTACCGGTGATCTCCGGCCTCGACGCGGCGCCGACGTCGGACGAGCTGAAGCATCTCGGTACGGCGATGGCGAGCTTCGGCTCGGTGGCGCTGTTCCATATTCCCGGCATCACGCCCGAAGCGCGGAGCCTGGCGGAGGCCTTCCACGGCGCCGCTGCGCCATCGCCGGTGACGGTCGATGCCGAAGACTTCGCGCGCTTCTATGCGGGCTACGCCCAGGCGGGCGAAAAGGTCGACGTGGTGGTATTCG
Organism: uncultured Reyranella sp.; assembly: GCA_964533955.1. Classification (GTDB taxonomy): domain Bacteria; phylum Pseudomonadota; class Alphaproteobacteria; order Reyranellales; family Reyranellaceae; genus Reyranella. The sequence goes on from CAZHQA010000028.1 coordinate 7,750, forward strand.
GCGCGCCGCAGCTGTCGATCATCGAGATGCAGCAGCTGGCGGGACTGCTGGACGGCCGCAAGGTGCACGAGGGCACGACCCTTCTGGTCACGACCTCGCCCGAGGTCAAGCATTCGGCCGACCGCATGGGACTCACCGGCCGCATCGAGGCGGCGGGCGGCATCGTCGCCTCGGGGATCTGCTTCTACCAGAGCTACGCGCGTGAAATGGGCGAGGCCAATGGCTGGCACCGGTTGCTCACCAACTCGGCGAAGCTGGTGAACATCATCGGCGGCTACGGCTACGCTCAGTCGCTCGGCACGACCGAGCAGTGCGTCGATAGCGCGATCGCCGGAAGGATGCGCTGATGCCGATCGTGCTGCAGTGCCATCGCGGCATCGGTCCCGACGTCGAGGGGCCCGCGCTGGTCGCCGAGGACAACTTTTCGGCCCGCTACGATCTCGACCGGCTCGCCGGTACCTTCTCGCGGCCGGCGCACAAGCTCCACGGCCAGAGCTATGTCGGCAAGATCCTGGTGCTCGAGACCGCCAAGGGCGGTGTCGCCTCGGCCTGGATGCTGCGCGAGATGGCCGAGCGCAAGTTGGCGCCATTGGCGATCATATTCGACCGCACCAACACGATCCTCGCCCAGGGCGCCGCTTTCGCCGACATGCCGATGGTCGACCGCTTCGAGCAGGGCCGTCCGACCAAGCTCATCCGCACCGGCGACCGGCTCAAGATCGAGCCCGCCGCGGGCCGGGTGACGATCCTCAATCGCTCCAGCTGATCGTCTACATCGGGTCGAAGCATCCGGAAGCGGTGCCGGTCTCGACCAGATCCGCTATTGGCCGAGGACGAGCAGCAGGCGGCGATAACGCCCGAAGTGATCGCCCAGCGGCAGTTCGCCCGCGGGACTCGACTTGGGCAATGGCAGGCCCTTCGTGGTGATCTTCTCGATCAGCGTCCGTGCCTCCCTCGACAGCTGGCGAATCACGTCGTCCTCGGCCTGACCCGATGCGGTAATCCCGGGCAGGTCGGGAATCCAGCCGACGATCCGTCCGTCCTGGGCTCGCCGAAGCAGCGAATAGTAGCAGTTCTCCATGGGCGCTCAGGACGGCGGATTCCGGCCCCGCCATCCTTGATCCAGATCAAGCGTGCGGCGATTTTTGCGGTGCCAGGATGACGAGCTTGAAGTCGGGGCGGCTGGCCAGCGCCAGCACGACCTGCTCGTAGCGCAGCCGGCCATGGCGTGGATGGTCGAACTCGCGCAGGCCCCCGGTGCGATCCACCACGGCGTGCTCGGTCCAGTACTGGCTGAACGGGCGGCTGAGCTGGCGCAGGTCGGCCACCAGCGACTGCAGGCCGGGATCTTCCAGATGCCGGCTGGAATCGGCGCGGAACTCGGCCAGTACGCGACGGGCGCGTGCCTGCCAATCGGGGATCACTTTTCGCGCGATGGGGCTCAGGAACACGTAGCGCAGGAGATTGCGATCGTGGCTTCCGTCCAGCCAGCCGACGAACAATTGGGCGGCCGGCCGGTTCCACGCGCGCGCATTCCACACCGGATCGAGGATGTAGGCCGGCGCCTGGACGACGGCGACGGCGCTGGCCAGCGATGCAGGCACGTCCATGCCGTCCTCGCTCGCCGGCGGCGGCAGGCTGGGATCGCGCTTTCCGGCCAGTTCGAACAGATAGGCACGCTCCGCCGGCGTGAGCTGCAGGGCGCGCGCCAGGCCCGACAGCGCCTGCACCGAAGCCGAGACGTCGCGACCCTGTTCCAGCCACGTGTACCAGGTGGCACTCATGCCGCAGAACTGCGCGACCTCTTCGCGCCTGAGCCCGGGCGTGCGCCGCCGTCCGCCGGCCGGCAGGCCGAGGCTCGCCGGTGCGAGGCGGGCGCGATGGGTGCGCAGGAAATCGCCCAGCTCCTGGCGCTTGGCTTGGGCTCGGCCACTGCCGGTCATCGGGGCTCAGGGTACCAGTATAAGAGCGTTCCCGGTACCAGTTTAAGAAATGCCGCTCGGGCCGGCCTGGCCCGATCCGCGCTTCTCTAGGCGTTCGCGCCGTGGATGGCGTCGATCACCGCGGCGGTGACGTCGGCGGTGCGCGCCGCACCGCCCAGGTCCGGCGTGTGAAAGCGCTTGTCGGCGGTGACCCGCTCGATCGCGGTCATCAGCCGCTTGCCCGCGGCTGCTTCACCCAGATGCTCCAGCATCATCACCGTCGACCAGAAGGTGCCGATCGGGTTGGCGATGCCCTTGCCCATGATGTCGAAGGCCGAGCCGTGGATCGGTTCGAACATCGAGGGGAACGCCCGCTCGGGATTGAGGTTGGCCGTGGGCGCAATGCCCAGCGAACCTGCCAGCGCGGCGGCAAGGTCGGACAGGATGTCGGCATGCAGGTTTGTCGCCACGACCGTGTCGATCGATTGCGGCCGTATCACCATGCGCATGGTCATGGCATCGACCAGCATTTTGTCCCAGTGCACGTCCGGGAATTCGCGCGCGATCTCGGCGGCGATCTCGTCCCACATCACCATGGCGTGACGCTGGGCGTTCGACTTGGTGACCACGGTGAGGAGCTTGCGCGGCCGGCCCTGTGCCAGCCGGAAGGCGAAACGCATGATGCGCTCGACCCCGGCACGCGTGAACATGGCGACGTCGGTCGCGGCCTCGAGCGGTGAACCCTGGTGGACGCGCCCGCCCACGCCGGCGTACTCTCCCTCCGAATTCTCGCGCACGATCACCCAGTCGAGCTCCTTGTCGGCCACGTGACGCAGCGGCGAGGTGATGCCCGGAAGCACGCGTGTCGGCCTCACGTTGGCGTACTGATCGAACGGCTGGCAAATCGCGAGCCGCAGGCCCCATAGCGTGATGTGGTCGGGGATGTCGGGATGGCCCGCCGAGCCGAACAGGATGGCGTCGTGGCTCTTGATCTGATCGCGACCGTTCTCCGGCATCATGCGGCCGTGCTTCTTGTAGTACTCGCCGCCCCAGTCGAAGCGATCGACCTTGACGTCGAAGCGGCCTTCGCGCTTGGCCAGCGCCTGCAGTACCTCGACGCCCGCGGCGACGACTTCGGTGCCGATGCCATCGCCCGGAATGGCGGCAAGCTTGTAGGTTCTCATCGGTTTCTCCGTCCTGGCAATGAATCTATTCGGCGATATACAGGATGCGCAGGTCCTGGTTGGGCACGTAGTCGCGTGCCGTCGCTTCGAAGCGCTCCGGACCGGTTCGGGCGAGCGGCAGGTCGGTACAGAGCGATGTCACGCGCACCTCACCGCGCGGCCGATCGTCGAATACCAGCGGGCCGCCCTGCAGCGTGAGATGGAAAGTTCCGATCGGGCCGCGCCAGTTGCGCGCCGTCTTGAGGATGTAGCCCAGCGTATAGCCGTTGAGCGGCTGCGCGTCCGTCGGCGACTTGCCTGCGTTCTGGCGCCGGTAGAAGTCACGGATCGCCCTGTCGGTCGGCGCATCGATGCAGAAGGCGCGCATCGGATCGTCGCCGCCCGAGCCTTTGAGAGGTTGGCTGCCATCGACGACGATGAAGCGGAAGCCCAGCACCGGCCGGTAGCTGTGTTCGACCACGGTCACGCCGGGCGCGAACGTCTGTTCCCAATGGAAGGTGACGTGCGTGGTCCAGGGCAAGCGCCAGGTCGTGGCGTCGAGCTGCTCGAACGCGCCTAGTGCGGTGAGCTTGCGCCGCATCTCGGCATCGAGCGTCTTCTTGTCGGAAGGATCGAACAGGCCAGGCTGCAGCACCAGAGGCCAGCCGCCGATCTCGCGAAGCGCCGGCGCGATGTCGCGCCCGTCCGGCAGCTCGGCGCGGATCTCGACATCGGGCTTCAACTCGCGTCCGTCCACATGCACGCGGAAGGCCAGGAAGTTGGGGTCGGTCGGCGCCTTCATCGCGATGTTGTTGTAGGCGCTGCCCGGGATCGTGAGCCCGTCGGGGGTGTTGCTCGGCACCTCGGGCATCGGGAAGGCGACGCGTAGCGTGACCGGCCGGCCCGTGTCGTTGCGCATTTCGTAGCGTACCCGCACCTGCGACGGCGACACTGTAAGATCTTCCCGCTGCAGGGCGATGGCGTCGGTCTTGACCAGCACCAGTCCGCCGGCTGCAAGCTCGGCCGCCGAATCGTTGGCAGCGCCCGGGGTCGCCGCGAAGAGGACGATGATCGCGGACGCCAGCCAGGCGAGATGCCGACGCCTCACCCGCCCAACTGCCGCTGCAGTTCGGCCCAGCGATCCATGATGGGCAGGATCTTGTCCTCTTTCTCGGCCGGCAGGGAGAAGACGACGCGGTCGATGCCGATATCCTGGCAAAGCTTCAGGCGGTCGAGATTGTCGGGCGTGCGGAAGATGCTGATCGGCAGGCCGGCCGGGTCGCGCCCGGCATCGGCCGCCATTTTGCGGAACTTGTGGATGGACTCGATGCCCTCGGTTTCCAGCCAGTCGTCGCGCGGGATCCAGCCGTCGCCATAGCGGAAGGCGCGCTTGGCGGCATATTCGAGACGGCCGCCGACGATGATCGGCGGGTGCGGCTTCTGGAAGGGCTTGGGCCACATCTTCATCTTGTCGAACTTCACGAACTCGCCATGGTACTCGGGCTCCTCGTTGGCCCAAATCGCCTTCATCGCCTCGATGCGTTCGCGTGCAAGCTTGTGGCGGCTCTTGAAGGCGGTTCCATGGTTCTCGATCTCGTCCTGGTTCCATCCGTTGCCGACGCCGAACAGGAAGCGGCCCTGGCTCAGCTGGTCGATGGTCGCGACCTCCTTGGCGGTGATGATCGGGTCGCGCTGCACGATCAGTGCGATGCCGGTGCCGATCTTGAGCCTGGTGGTCACGGTGGCGGCGGCATTCAGCACCAGGAATGGATCCATGATCTCATAGTAGGGACGGATCAGTCCGCCGCCGGCCGGATAGGCGGTCTTGCGCGACGACGGGATGTGGGTGTGTTCCGGGACCCAGAGCGATTCGAATCCGCGTTCCTCGAGCGCCCGCGCAAGCGGTGCCGGCCGCATCGAGTCCGTCGTAAAGAACATCACCGCGCCGATCTTCATGTTCACAGACTCCCCTTGAGCTTGCCGCGAAGGCGATGGTCGCGCACCAAAGCCTGTTCGTCCATGCGCGTGAGCTTGCCGTTTCGCACCAGGAATTCGCCGTCGACCAGCACGTCGCGCGCCATGCGGCCGTTCATCGAATAGATCAGATTGGAAGCCATGTCGTGTGCCGGCGTCGCCTCGAGCCGGTTGGCGTCGAACAGCACCAGGTCGGCCCGCTTGCCGACTTCGATGCTGCCCACCAGGCGGTCGAGGCCCAGCACACGGGCGCCATCGACCGTGAGCATCCTCACGATCTGGCGCACGTCGAGCACTGCCGGATCGTCAGCCTTCATCTTGCCTGCGAGCGCGGCGAGGCGCGCCTCGGCGAGCAGGTCCATGCTGTTGTTGGTCACCGTCCAGTCGGTACCGAGCCCGATCGGCACGCGGCCGGCGAGCCGGGCCAAGGGAAGCGTGCGCGCCTCGATCTTGAGGTTGCTGGCCGGACAATGGGCGATCGGGATGCTCCGCCGCGGCCAGCCGTCGAATTCGCTGTCCGAGAGATAGAGCGCGTGCGCGGCCACCGTGCGCTCGTTGGCGAGTCCGGTGGCGATCAGGCAGGTGAGCGCTCCGGCATGGCCGCGCGCGCGTACCGCGGCGACCTCGGGTTCACTTTGCGCCACATGGATGAACACCCGTGCGCCGCTGCGCTCCGCTCGGCCTGCGCAATCCTTGAGGAGTTTATCACCGCATGTATCGAGGGCATGGGGTGCGATGCCGGCTGAGACGCGCTGCCTTGGGTCGGTGCCGAAACGCTCGATCAGCGCATCGGTGATCTTCCAGGCGGCAACCGCATTCTTGTCGGTGATGGTCTGTCCGACGACCGCCCGGATGCCGGTCTCGGCAATGACGGGCGCAATTTGATCCATGTCGCCCAGTCGGTCGGCGATGCAGGTGACACCGTTCAGCAGGAACTCGCCGCAGGCCGCCCGCACCGAGGCTTTGTAATCCTCGATGGTGAAATGCTCCTGGCCGGGCACGGCATAGCCCATCCAGAAGTCGCGCGGCTTGTCGTCCGCCAGGCCGCGGAAGAAGGCAGTGGCGGCATGGGTGTGGACATTTACCAGCCCAGGCGTGACCAGTGTGTCGGCGGCATCGATCACCTCGTCGCCCGGCCGAGCCAGCGTGTCCGCCGCGCCGATTGCCGCAATTGTCGTGCCCTCGACGCGAATGTCGGCGCTGGGCAAGAATTCGGTGGTGTCATTGACGGTGAGCACCGCACCGCCCTGCAGGACCAAGGCCATCTCAGCCCCTGCGCTTTCGAGTCGGCCGGCGGCGTGGTGGAGCCGCCAAGAAATCGCCGAAGGCGCGCAGCCGTTCGCTGATGTGGTTGATCATCAACCGGGCCGGCGGCGAGAGCCTGCGGTAGCGTGGCACCAATATGCCGATGCGGCTTTGCGCCAGCCCGGGTTCGACCAGCGGCACGTGGACGAGCTCGCCACGGCGAATCTCGTCGAGGAATCCTACCGGCGTGAAAAAACCGATGCCGAGCCCCGATTTGATCACCTGGCGCATGAATTCGATCGAGTTGGAGACGATGCGCGGGCTGAGGCGGGCGCCCGAATCGGCGAACTCCGTCGCCATGATGGCATCGAGCAACCAGCGGTCCTGCAGCATGACCACCGGCTGGCCCGCGCATTCGGTGAGGGTCAGCGACTTGCGTCCGGCGAGCGGATGATCGGGCCGCATCAACGCGCCGACGGCGGTCGGAAATTCGGCCACCACGTCGACGCCGCGATGGCGATTGTCGACGAACAACACACCGAAATCGTTGTCGCCCGAGCGAAGCGCCTCGCCGATCTCGCTGGGATGAACCGAGAGCACGGTGAACGTGATCTTGGGGTGCTTGGCCGAGAGTTCGTCGACCACTCGCGGCAGGAAGCGGACCAGCAGCGATTCGAGCGAGATGATGCGCACGTCGCCGCTCACCGTGCCGCCCAGACTCGCGATCTCGGCCCGGGTGCGCTGGTACTCGTTCTGGGTCTCGCGGACATGGCGCAGCAGCAATTCACCCGCTGGTGTAGGCCGCACGCCCGAACGGCCGCGCTCGAAGAGGGTCACGCCCAATTCCTCCTCCAGCCGCAGGATCTGGCGATTGACGGCAGAGGAGGCGACGGCCAGCGCATCGGCGGCCTTGCGGATCGAGCCGTGGCGCGCAACATGGTCGAAATAGCGCAGGACCGCGGCGTGCATGGTGTTTGCCTCTCCCGCTGGCGATGCCGAAATGGCAGCGTCCCGCGCGAATTAATGTTCTTTTCTAGAGCACCCGCCGTCAATAGCGTTCGAGTCGGGGAATAGGGAGACTGCGATGCGCCAGATCAGTTTCAATCGTCGCCGGTTGCTCAAGGGCGCCGCCGCCACCGGCTTCGCCGCCGCGAACCTCCTGCCGTCGGGCGGCTTCGCCCAGGCCAAGACCCAGACCGTCAACCTTCAGCTTGGCTGGCTGGCCGGCAACAACCAGATCGGCGAGGTCGCGGCCAAGGGCATGGGCTACTTCGAGGAGGAGAAGCTCAACGTGGTGATCCAGCCCGGCGGTCCCTCGATCGACGGCGTGGCCATCGTCGCCTCTGGCCGTCACGAGATCGGCCAGGTTTCCTCCAGCCCCTCGCTGATGCTGGCGGCGTCGCAGAAGATCCCGGTGATGTGCTTCGCGAGCGGCCTGCAGCAGCATCCCTACGCCTATTTCTCCCTGCCCAAGAAGCCCGTGAAGACGGCCAAGGACCTGGTCGGCAAGAAGGTCGGCATCCAGGCGACCGCCAAGGTGCTGCTGAACGCCCTGATGAAGAAGCACGACATCGCCGAAAAGGACATCGAGATCGTGATCATCGGCTCGGAGATGACGCCGATCCTGACCGGCCAGACGGACGTGGTCTCGGGCTGGATCACCAACACCACGACGCTGAAGCCGCTTGGACCCGATCGCATTGATCTGCGCCTGTGGGATGCCGGCGTGCGGCTCTATGCGTTGCCCTACTACGCCACCAGGGACACCATCGAGAAGAAGGCCGACATGCTCGCGGCCTACACCCGCGCCGTGTCGAAGGGCTGGGAGTATGCGCTCAAGAACACCGAGAAATCGGTCGACTTCCTGATCAAGGAATATCCCAACCTCAAGCGCGACGACGAGATCGAGGGCAGCAAGGCGCTGCTCACCTTTGCCTTCAACGCCAACACCGCAGCCAACGGCTGGGGTGCTTTCGATCCGGCGATCTGGGCCGAGCAGATCAAGCTCTACGACGATCTCAAGCAGTTCTCGGCGGGCCCGCCCAAGCTCGAGGACGTGATCACGACGAAGATCCTCGACGCTACCAAGGCACAGCGCGCCAAGGTCGGCTGATGGACTCGGCGCTTGCCACCGATGCCGTTCGCTGCGAACGGGTGAGCGTGCGCTTCACCACCGAGCGCGGCACGGTGACGGCGCTCGAGAACATCGACCTCACCATCCCGCGAGGCAGCTTCCTCACTCTGCTCGGGCCCTCGGGCTGCGGCAAGTCGACCTTGCTGCGCGTCATGGCCGACCTCATCGAGCCGTCGAGCGGCAAGATCTCGGTGCTGGGCGACGTGCCGGAGAGGGCGCGGCTCAACCGCGAGATCGGCTTCGTCTTCCAGGACGCGGCCCTGTTGCCGTGGCGCACCGTGCTCGACAACGTCACGCTTCCCCTGGAAGTCGGCGGCGGCAAGGCCCTGCCCTCATCAAAGGAAAGGGGCGCGCGCTCGCCGCAGGAGCTCATCAGCCTGGTCGGCCTCGCCGGCTGGGAGACCGCCTTGCCGCACGAATTGTCCGGCGGTATGCGCCAGCGGGTCGCCATCGCCCGCGCCCTGGTCTCGGGCCCGCGGCTACTGCTGATGGACGAACCATTCGGCGCGCTGGACGAGATCACGCGCGACCGCCTCAACGAGGAACTGCTGCAGGTCTGGCAATCGACCGGCATCACCATCGTGTTCGTTACCCACTCGATCTACGAGGCGGCCTTCCTGGGCCAGAAGGTGCTGCTGCTGGCGGCACGTCCTGGCCGGGTGCGCGAAATGGTGCCGGTGACCCTGCCCAATCCACGGCGCCTCGCCATGCGCGAGACTGCCCAGTTCGTCGAGCTGGCGGGCCACCTGCGCCGCGTACTGGAGACCTGCTGATGGCCGACCTGTCATCTCCGGGCGATCAACCCGTCACCATGGGCGGCGCCTTCGTCGAGGACATCGAAGCCCAGGCGCGCTTCGACGCCCACAAGCGCTACCTCGCCTGGCGGCGGCGCCTGCTGCCGGTGGTCGCCATCGTCGGCTTCCTGCTGCTGTGGTGGCAGGCGGTCGTGCAGTTCGACATCAAGCCGTTCATCGCGCCGTCGCCCGTCGCGGTGGCTGAGGTGCTGGTCCAGCGCTTCGACATGCTCATGACCAACCTGCTGCCGACTGCGATCGAGGCGATCTGCGGCTTCCTGCTTGGCAATTTCGCGGCCATCAGCCTCGCCACCGTCTTCGTCTGGCGCAAGACGGCAGAGGAGGCGCTGTTCCCCATCGCGGTGATGGTCAACACCATTCCGGTGGTCGCCAAGGCTCCGATCCTGGTGCTGTTGCTCGGCAATGGCATGGAACCCAAGATCGCGATCGCGGCCATCATCTGCTTCTTCCCGACTTTGGTGAACATGACGCGCGGCCTGCGTGACGTGCGTGCCGAGCAACTCGAGCTGATGCGCATCCTGTCGGCCACGCCGCGAGAGGTCTTCTTCCGCATTCGCGTGCCCAACGCGCTGCCCTATCTCTTCTCGGCGCTGAAGATCGCGGCCTCCACCGCCGTGATCGGCGCCATCGTCGGCGAGTGGATCGGCTCGACCAAGGGCATCGGCGCGCTGATCATCCAGTCGACCTACAATTTCGATTCGCCTCTGCTCTACGCTACCATCGTCGTCGGCTCGACCTTCTCGGCGCTGTTCTTCGGCGTCGTGACGTTCGCCGAGGGTCGCATGCTGCGCTGGAACGTGGCCCACCGTAACTAGGAGCTGCTCATGACCGAATACGTCACCGAACCCGGCGGCCGCGTTCCCGTCGCCGCGCAATCGGACCTCGTGGTGGTGGGCGGCGGGCCGGCCGGCATCGCCGCGGCCCTGGCCGGCGCGCGCAACGGTCTCAGCGTCACCTTGCTCGAGCGCTATCCCTATCTTGGCGGGCTGGCATCGGGTGGCATGGTCCTGGTGCTGGACGACATGTGCAACGGCGCCGAGATCGCCGTGCGTGGACTGTGCTCGGACCTGATTGGGCGCATGGAGAAGATGGGCCTGGCCGTCACGCCGCCCGAAGTCGACCGCCGCTCCGATCCGGCGATGTGGCGCAAGTGGTCGCGCTGGGGCGTTTTCGATTTCACTTCGCACCAGAAGCCACAGCCCATCGTCTATGCCGCGGCCTTCGATCCTGACGGCTTCAAGCGCGCGTCCAACGACATGGTGGCGGAGGCCAAGATCAATCTTCGCTTGCACAGCTGGTTCAGCCGCTCGATCGTCGAGGACGGCGCGATCAAGGGCGTGATCTGCGAGAGCAAGGAAGGCCGGCAGGCGATCCTGGGCAAGGTCGTGGTCGATGCCACGGGCGATCTCGACGTTGCCGCCTCGGCTGGCGCGCCGTTCATCGAGGGCGCCTATATCGTGACCACGGTGTTCCGCCTGGGCGGCGTGGACGTGGCCGAAGCCGAGCGCTTCGAATACGAGGAGCCGGAGGCTTTCAAGGCGATCGACCGAGAAGCCAAGCGCATCATCGGCGGCTCGTGGGACAAGTGGTGGCTCAAGACGCCGCTTCCCGGTGTGGTGTGGTGCAACTGCCCGCACATGGCCAACTACGACGGGCTGAAGGTAGACGACCTGACCCGTGCAGACGTCGAGGGCCGCAAGCGCATCGCCGCGCTCGTCGACTACCTGCACGCCAAGCTGCCGGGCTTCGAGGGATGCTACGTGATCGACGTCGCGCCTCAGCTCGGCATCCGCCAGACGCGGCTGCTCGAAGGCATGTATGTCGTGACCAAGGAGGACGTGGCCGAGCGCCGGCATTTCGCCGACTCCGTCGCTCGCGGTCGTGACTACTACACGCCCTATCGCTCGCTCTTGCCCCGGAAGGTGGAGGGCCTGATCGTGGCCGGCAGGCATTATTCGGCGACCTCCTCGGCACAACGCATGTCGCGCGAGATTCCGCCCTGCATGGCGATGGGCGAAGCGGCAGGCGAGGCCGCAGCGCTCGCGCTTGAAGGCGACAGCTCGCTCGACAGGATCGACGTCGGCAAGCTGCAGGCCAGATTGCGCGCCAGGGGCGCCGATCCTGGCGACAGGCCCGCGGCCAACGCAACATTGCTCAAGGCGGCGGAATGAGCGCCAACGGAACCCAGCCCCTGTCGGGCATCAAGGTGCTCGACTTCACGCAAGTCATGATGGGGCCGTGCTGCACCCAGATGCTGGCCGACTACGGCGCCGACGTGATCAAGATCGAGCGGCCGGGCGCCGGCGACCTGTCGCGCACCTCGCTGGCCGACGACCCGGAGGGTCTGAACAACCCGGTGTTCCGCAGCCTCAACCGAAACAAGCGCTCGATCGCCCTCGACCTGCGCGGCGAGACGGGGAAGGCGATCATCTACGACCTGGTGAAGACCGCCGACGTCGTCGTGAACAACTTCCGCGCCGGGGTCATGGACCGCATGGGCTTCGGCTATGAGAAGCTCAAGACCATCAATCCGCGCATCATCTGCGCCTTCGGCTCAGGTTTCGGCCAGTCCGGCCCGTTCGCCCACAAGGGCGGGCAGGACATCCTGGCCCAGGCGACGTCCGGCGTGATGGCGCGCAAGCCCGACGCCAGCCTGCCGACCACGCTCTACTCGACGGCGCTCGCCGACTACTCGGCCGGCATGCACATGGTGCAGGGTATCCTGCTCGCCTTGATGCAGCGCGAGAAGACCGGCGTCGGCCAGTCACTTTCGGTGTCGCTCTACGATTCGATGCTGGCCATGCAGATGCAGGAGGCCTCGATGTGGCTCTCCCGCAAACGCGACCTCAACTGGGGCGCCTTTCCCCTCACCGGCGTGTTCGAGACCACCGATGGCGCCCTGGTGATCGTCGGCGCCTTCAAGCAGAACCCGCTGCAGGATATTTGCAAGGCGCTTGGGTTGCCCGACCTCTCGGCCGATCCGAACTACGCGACCTTCGCCAAGCAGGCCGAAAACAAGGCCGACCTGCATCGGCTGTTCCGCAGCAAGATCTCGACCGATACGACGGCCTACTGGCTGGGCAAGCTCGAGGAGCAGGATCTGCTCTGTGCGCCGGTGCAGACGCTGGGCCAGGCGCTGGAGTCAGAGCAGACGGCCGCCAACCGGATGGTGATCGAGCTCAACTCCATGAAGCTCGTGGCCTCGCCGATCACGATGGCGGACTCGGCGTTCAAGCTGCGCCACGCGCCGCCGTCGCTGAGCGAGCATGGCGACGAAGTACTGGGCGAGCTCGGCTATTCGGCCGACCGGATTGACGAGCTGCGCAAGGCAAAGGTGGTCGCGTGAGCGTCAAGTTCATCGTCAAGGATCACGTCGCGCGGGTCACGATAGACCGGCCCGACCGCATGAACGCGATCGACGAGGCCTCGGAGGCAGAGCTGATTCGCATCTGGGAGACGATCGAGAAGGACAACGACGTGCGCTGCGTCGTGGTGACCGGCGCCGGCGAACGTGCCTTCTGCACCGGCGCCGACATGAAGCAGGGCAATGAGGCCAAGACCGGCCTGGAGTACTGGGCGGCGACGCGTCCCGGCGGCTTCGGCGGCCTCAGCCTGCGCGACACGCTCGACGTGCCGGTGATAGGCCGCATCAACGGTCATGCGCTGGGTGGCGGCATGGAGATGGTGCTGGGCTGCGACATCGTCGTGGCGGCGGAAAACGCCACCTTCGGCTGTCCCGAGCCAAGGGTCGGACGGCTGGCGCTCGAAGGCGGCATCGCTCAATTGCCGCGGAGAATCCCGCATGTCTGGGCAATGGGCATGCTGCTGACCGGCCGGCGCATTGCGGCCGCCGAGGCGCTGCGCTTCGGGCTGGTCAACGAGGTCGTGCCGCAGGCGGGACTCGACGCCGCCGTCGACAAGTGGGTTGCCGATATCCTCGCCTGCGCGCCGCTGTCGGTGAAGGCGGTCAAGCAGATGGTGCGCAAGGGCGCCCAGCTCTCGCCGCAGGAGGCGCAGATGCTCAAGGTGCCGGCGTTGATCGCGGCGCTCAATTCGACCGACCAAGACGAGGGCGTCAAGGCGTTCCTCGAGAAGCGCGCGCCGGTCTGGCAGGGACGCTAGGAGCGGACGTGCCCTACGTCATCACCTCGACCTGCATCGACGTGAAAGACGGCGTTTGCCAGAAGGTCTGCCCGGTCGAGTGCATCTACGAGGGCGGCCGGATGATGTACATCCAGCCGGAGGAATGCATCAACTGCGGCATCTGTGTTTCGGTCTGTCCGGTGCAAGCGATCTATGAGGACGTCGACGTGCCGGGCGAGGAGGAAGAGTTCATCGCCGCCAACGTCGAATTCTTCGGGCCCGGCGTGACCGGCTGGGGCATGCCGGGTGGCGTATCGCCCAAATACGTGAGCGCACTCGACGTGCCGCTGGTGCGCGATCATCCAGTCCGGGAAAAAGGGGAGGCCTGAGGCCTCCTACTTCTTCATCGCCTTGTCCCAGACGTCATGCGTCCAGGCGCCGATCGGCTTCTTGGTGATGACAGGATCGGAGCTGCCCTTCAGCAGGATGTCGACGGTGCGCTGGTAGTCGGCCTCCTCGAGGTAGCCGATGCCCTTGGGCTGGTCGGCCACGAGCTTGGCGATCTCGCCCATCATGCGCGTCTGGTGCTTCTCGGTCTGCGCGCCGGTCGTGTCGTTCTTGAGCACGATCTTGACTGCTTCGGGCTGGTTCTTGATCGAGTAGTCCCAGCCCTTCATCGACGCCCGCAGGAATCGCGCCAGCTTGTCGACCGTGGCGGCGTCCTTGAGCTTGGCATCGAGCGTGTAGATGCCGTCCTCGAGCGTTGCCACGCCCTGGTCTTCGTACTTGAACACGATCAGGTCGTCGGGCTTCATCCCGGCGTCGATGATCTGCCAGTATTCGTTGTAGGTCATGGTCGAGATGCAGGCCGCCTGCTTCTGCAGCAGCGGATCGACATTGAAGCCCTGTTTCAGCACCTTGATGTCGGCGTCGGGTCCCGAGGTCTTGAGCTTGAGCTTGTCCATCCATGACAGGAACGGATACTCGTTGCCGCCGAACCAGACGCCCAGCGTCTTGCCCTTGAAGTCTGCCGGCGTCTTGACGCCGGAGTCCTTGCGGCAGGTCAGCATCATGCCGGAGCGCTTGAACACCTGCGCGATATTGACCAGCGGGATGCCTTTCTCGCGCGTCGCCAGCGCCGATGGCATCCAGTCGATCACCACGTCGGCGCCGCCGCCGGCAATGACCTGGGGCGGGGCAACGTCGGGACCGCCCGCCTTGATGGTCACGTCGAGCTTTTCGTCCTTGTAGAAGCCCTTGTCCCTGGCCACGAAGTAGCCCGCGAACTGCGCCTGCGTCACCCACTTGAGCTGCAGGGTGAGCTTGTCCTGGGCGTGGGCCGCGACATTGGACAATGCCAGAACGACGGCGCCCGCCAGAATCGGTAGTCTTTTCATGCGTTGCTCCCTTGGTTGCCGCTCTAACTCGGCTGCTCTCGATACGATGGATGCCAGAAGGTAAGCACGCGCTCGATGAGCGCGAGGACGCCGTAGAACATCGACCCGGCCAGCGCGGCGACGGCGATGGTCGCCCACACCACGTCGACATTCATGCGGCCGATCTCGACCGAGATCCTGAATCCCATGCCGACCACCGGCGTGCCGAAGAACTCCGCCACGATGCCGCCGATCATGGCCAGAGTCGAATTGATCTTGAGTGCATTGAAAATGAAGGGAAGGGCGGAGGGTAGCCGGAGCTTCAGCAGGGTCTGCCAATAGCCTGCGGCATAGGAGTGCATCAGGTCACGCTCGATGTCGCTGGACGCGGCGAGGCCCGCGATGGTGTTCACCAGCATGGGGAAGAACGTCATGACGACGATCACGGCGGCCTTGGACTGCCAGTCGAAGCCGAACCACATCACCATGATGGGCGCGATCCCGACGATCGGAATGGCGCTGACGAGCGAGCCGAACGGCAGCAAACCGCGCTGCAAGAAGGGACTGCGGTCGACCAGCAAGGCCACGATGAAACCCGAGGCCGAGCCCAGCGTGAAACCCGCCAGCACCGACTTGAGAAAGGTCTGGCGGAAGTCCTGCCAGAGCTGGCCGGCGTTGGCCACAAGCTGATGGCCGATGCGGGCCGGGCTGGGGAGCAGCACCATCGGAATGTCGAAACCGACGACGAGGACCTGCCAGAGCCAGACCAGCAGCAGGCCGAACAGGCCGGGTACCACCAGCGCGCCGATCCAGCGCGGCTTGTCGATCGTGGCGAGCGCTTCCAGCCCGTACCAGCCGCCGGCCGTCACCAGGACGACGAAGATCCAGAAGACAGCTGAGGCGCCGTGGTCGAGGAAGACCAGCGTGGCGACGGCGCCCGCCAGCGCGCCGGCAAGGGCCACGAGACCCGTTTTCACCGCGTTCCCCCCATGTGGCCCATCACCATGCGCTCGATAAATCCGACGGCCGCCACCAGCACCATGCCGAGCAGGGCGGCCATGATGAGGGCCGACCAGATCTGCACCGTCTGGCCGTAGTAGGAGCCGCTCAGCAGGCGTGCGCCAAGGCCTTCCTGGGCGCCGGTCGGCAGCTCGCCGACGATGGCGCCGACCAGGCTGATGGCAATCGCCACCTTGAGCGAAGGAAAGAGAAAGGCCATGGAGGCCGGCCAGCGCAACTTCCAGAAGGTCTGGGTGGGCGTCGCCGAATAGGTGCGCATCAGATCGAGCTGCAACGGATCGGGCGAGCGGAGGCCCTTCACCATGCCGATGGTGACGGGAAAGAAACAGAGATACATCGAGATCACCGCCTTCGGCAGCAGCCCGGTCAGGCCGAGGCTGCCCAGCACCACGATGATCATGGGCGCTATGGCGAGGATCGGTATGGTCTGCGAGGCGATGATCCAGGGCAGCAGGCTCTTGTCGAGCGTACGCGAGCGCACGATGGCGAGCGCCAGCAGGATGCCGAGCAGGGCGCCGAAGGCGAAGCCGACCAGAGTCGCCGATCCGGTGACGTAGGCGTGGTAGACCAGGCTGCGCGGCGAATCGATCTCGCGCTCGAATACGCTGTCGTAGAATTCGATCGCCACCTGGTGCGGCGCCGGCAGCACCGGCCGGTCGAGCGACCACGCGGCGGCGACGAATTCTTCCGTCGTCGGATGCTCGAGGCGCTGTTCGACCAGCCCGGCATTCAGCCAGATCGCGCCGAGATACCAGAGCGTGACGACCGCCAGGGTCACGGCGGTCAACGGCCAGGCATTGCCCACGCGCAGCCGTTCGACCAGCGCGGCCAGCTTGGGACCGGCAAGGGCCGCGTCAGTCATAGGATTGGCCGGCGCGCAGCGCCTGGCGCACGCGATGGGCGATCTCGAGGAAGGCCGGTGTCTCGCGAACGTCGAGCGTGCGGTCGCTCGGCAGGTTGCTCTCGATCACCGTGAGGATGCGGCCGGGCCTCGGCGACATGACGACGATGCGATTGGACAGGAACACCGCCTCGGGAATGGAATGAGTGACGAAGATGACGGTCTTTTGAGTCTGTTCCCACAGGCGCAGCAGCTGTTCGTTGAGATGATCGCGCGTGATCTCGTCGAGTGCCCCGAACGGCTCGTCCATCAGCAGCAGCCTGGGCTCGAACGACAGCGCTCTGGCGATCGACACGCGCTGCTGCATGCCGCCCGAGAGCTGCCAGGGGAATTTCCCCGCGAAGTCCCGCAAGCCGACCATGGAAAGATACTGCGCTGCCCGCAGCTCGCGCTCGGCGCCGGGCACTCCCATGATCTCGAGCGGCAGCGTGAGATTGCGCTTGACGGTGCGCCAGGCATAGAGCGCCGGCGACTGGAACACGTAGCCGTAGGCCCGCGCCAGCCGCGCTTCGGCGGGAGACGTGCCATTGATTGTGATCGTGCCGGCGGTCGGCCGCGCGAGATCGGCCATCACGCGCAGCAAGGTCGTCTTGCCGCAACCAGACGGGCCGATCAGCGAGACGAATTCGCCCGAGCGCACCTGCAGATCGACCTGGGACAGGGCCGTGACCGGCGCATCAGCTGTCTCGAAGGTGAGCGACAGGTCGCGGATGTCGATAGCGACGGGCAATGCCGTCACTCGGCTGGCTCACGCGGGCAGGGGCTGGAGCCAACGCATGTCTCGTCGATCTTCATTGGCCCGAGGCGTACTGGCGCACTGCCGTTCATTGGTCTTCCTCCGTTGCGCAGTACCTTAGCGGCGCCCGCAGCCTGTGACATTACTGTGTTGGATTTTTGGTGCAGGGCGTGCCGGGTGCGTTGCCGGATCCTCGCAATAAACGGTATGGTCGCCGGGAATTCTCCCGTCGGTTTCGGTGACGTCTTGCGAGCCCTCGTTTCCAGTCTGTTGGTCCTTCTTCTGCTCATGCAAGGCGCGGCTCGGGCCGAGGGTTCGGACAACGACAAGGCCGGAGGCCGGCATCTCACCATTGCCGTGCTGGGTGATTCCCTGGGTGATGGTATCTGGGGAAGCCTCTATCGCAAATTGGTGCGGGACAAGCGCTACACCATATTTCGCGGCGCCAAGAACTCGGTGGGTTTTGGCGGCGAAACCCTCATCGACCAGATCGACCGGGCCTTCGCCGCCGGTCCAGCCGATGCCATCGTCATGATGATCGGCGCCAATGACCGGCGCGGCATCTATGTCGACGGCAACCTCGTCGCACCCTACAAGTCACCGCAATGGGCCGACACCTATCGCAAGCGCGTCGACGGGTTCATGGATGCCGTCGCCAAGCGGGGCGTTCCGCTGGTCTGGATCCTGCTGCCGGTAATGCGCGAAGAAGATGCCAGCACCGACGCCAAGCAGATCAACGGCATCATCAGCGCGGCGGCGGAAGGGCGCAAGGACGTCGCGCTGGTCGAGACCTGGCCTCTTACCGTCGACAGCGATGGTCACTACGCTGCCTACCTCAAGAACGACAAGGGCCAGTCGTGGCTGGCGCGATACACCGACGGCGTGCATTTCAGCGACGCCGGATATGACATGATATCGGAGGCGGCCTTCGCTAAGCTGATCGCGATGTCGCCGTCCTTCCAGCTCATGACCAGCCAGCAATAGGCATGCTTCCAGCTTCAGTGTTTCGGCTGGGCGTGCTGGCCTTTGGCGCCGTCGTGCTGGCGGTGGCCGGTTGCGTCTCGATGGGCCAGACCTCGGACCAGGCGGGCGGAGCGGAGCAGGCGCAAGCCGGCCAGCCGCTGGTCAATTTCCAGCGCTCGCTCGAGCAGCTGCGCGCCGGCAAGGTCGATCGGGTCTCGATCCTGCAGATCGGCGACAGCCACACCGCCGGCGATCATTTCAGCGGCCGGCTGCGCGATCTTTTTCAGGAGAAGTTCGGCAATGCCGGCCGGGGCATGATGCCGGCCGGCTATCCGTTTCCCTATTGGCGGCCCTATCAGGTCGAGGTGCAGCAGCGCGGCGGCTGGACGGTGCTCTCGAGCAACCGCACCGACTACTCGCAGCTGCCCTATGGCCTGTCGGGTTTCATCACCCGCTCGCAACGGCGGGACGACACGATGAGCCTGCAGGCCAAGGCGGATGCGAGCTTCGATACCGTCGACATCGATTTCTTCCGCCAGCCGCGCGGCGGCCACGTGATCGTTTCCATCGACGGGCGGCGGGTCGACGACCTCGATACCGCGGGCCCGGCGTACGAGCTGGCGCGCAAGTCGTATGCCGTGAACTCCAGCAACTCGCTCGAGCTGCGCACCCGGGGCGACGGCGTGGTCGATATCGCCGATTGGGCCGTGTACCGGCGCGAGCGCGGCGTGGCGCTCAGCAGCCACGGCTTCGTCGGCGCCGAGATCGGTCTCCTCGACCGCTGGAACTGGCCCAACGTCACCAAGCAATTGCGCGAGATGTCGCCCACCCTGATCATCCTGGCGTTCGGCACCAACGAAGGATTCGGCTCGCCGGACCGGCTGGGTGACTACCAGTCGGTCTACGAATCGCGCCTGGCTCAGTTCCGCCAGTCGCTGCCCGGCGCCTCGATCGTGGTCGTCGGTTCGCCCGATGCCGACCGTCTGCCCGATTACTGCGGCATGCGCGGCGCGTCCCGCGAGTCGGTGGGCTGCCGGCCACTCAGCAGCGCCGAGGCGGCCGATTATGCTCAACTGCTGCGGACCCGCAGTCGCACTCTCTGCCGCTGGCATCCGCCGGCCGGCCTCGAGATCGTCAAGGCTGCACAGCAGCAGGCGGCGCGCCGCTACGGCGCCTATTTCTGGGACTGGTCGAGCGTGCAGGGCGGTGCCTGCGGCGCCGACCGCTGGGTGTCGCAGGGCCTGGAGCGCTCCGATCACGTGCACATGTACGAAGCGGGCTACCAGACCTCGGCGGACCAGCTCTTCGCCGAATTGCTGCGCGGCTATCGCGGCCGCTGAGCGCCGCCTGACCGATGGTCTTCCCGACCCTCAGCTTCCTGGTCTTCTATCTCGTCGTCTGGCCGCTTTCGTGGCTGGCTGTGGCGCTGCGTTGGCACCGTGTGCACAAGCTCGTGATCATCCTGGCGAGCTACGTCTTCTACTCGTCGTGGAACACCAGGATCATGGTGGTGCTGCTGGCAAGCGTCGTGCTGAACTGGTTTGCCGGCCGATTGATCGACTTTCATCGCGGCCGCCCGGCGGCGCGCTGGATCGTGACGGCCGCGGTCGCGGTCAACGTCGGCGTGCTAGCCTATTTCAAGTACTATAACTTCTTCATCGACAATTTGAACGAGTTGCTCGCCTCGCTGGGGATGGCGCGCGAAGTCCCGAACCTCGACATCATCCTCCCGCTCGGCATCTCCTTCTTCACCTTCCAGGGCATCTCCTACGTCGTCGACCTCTATCGTGGCGACCTCGACCGGTCGCGGCCGCTGATCGATGTGGCCCTGTTCATCTCCTTCTTTGCGCATCTGATTGCCGGGCCGATCGTCCGCGCCTCGAGGTTCTTGCCGCAGCTCGAGCGCCCACCCGATCCCGAGCGTGTGTTCGTCGGGCTTGGCGTGCTGCTGATCGGCTGGGGCGTATTCAAGAAAGCGGTGATCGCCAACTGGCTGGCTGTCGAGCTGGTGGACAAGGCCTTTCTCGCGCCCGCCGGCCTGGGGGCCGTCGACCTGCTGTTCGCCGTCTACGGCTACGCGGTCCAGATCTACTGCGACTTCAGCGCCTACTCGGACATAGCGATCGGCGTGGCCGCGCTCCTGGGTTACCGCTTCCAGCGCAATTTCGATCAGCCGTATCGCGCGCAGTCGTTGCAGGATTTCTGGCGGCGCTGGCACATGTCGCTGTCGACCTGGCTGCGCGACTATCTCTATCGGCCCCTGGGCGGCAACCGGAAGGGACGGGCACGGACTTACGTCAATCTGTTGCTCACCATGCTGTTGGGCGGGCTATGGCACGGCGCCTCGATCAAGTTCGTGCTGTGGGGCGCCCTGCATGGCGGCGGGCTGGCGATCGAGCGCTGGGCCGCCGATCTCGCCGGTGGCCGGCGTCCGTTGAAGTCGCCGTGGGCGCGCGCGCTGGCGACGGTGGTGGTGTTCCACTTCGTGTGCTTCTGCTGGGTTTTCTTTCGTGCCAAGGACATGGCGCAGGTCGGCGAGGTGATCGCGGGCCTTGCCGACTGGTCTCGACCTGTCGAGCTCGTAACGCCGTTCATGCTTGCGCTGCTCGCCATCGGCATGGCCGTGCAGTTCACGCCGCGCGACCTGCTGGTCCGGCTCGATCGCCTCTACCATCGACTGCCGGTGTGGGGCGTCGG
>CAZHQA010000029.1:0-28596 GCA_964533955.1 uncultured Reyranella sp.
CGAGCCGATCGGCAAGATGATCACCGACGCCAACGGCCGCGTCACCTTCCCCGCCGGGCTGATGCGGGGCCGCGGCGCCTCCGAGCCGACCGCCGTCATGGCGATCGACGGGGGCAAGCAGGAATTCTCGCGCCTCGAACTCACCAAGGCGGCCTTCGATCTCTCCGACCGCGGCATCGACGGACGCGACCTGCCTGGCCCGGTCGATGCCTATCTCTACACCGAGCGCGGCGTCTACCGGCCGGGCGAAACGGTGCAGCTGATGGCCATGCTGCGCGACGATTCGGCGACGGCTCTCAAGGACCTGTCGGTGACCTTGATCGTCAAGCGGCCCGACGGCACCGAGTTCACGCGCTACGTGCAGGCGCTTGCCGGCTCCGGCGCGCTCTACCAGTCCGTGCCGCTGCCCAAGTCGTCGCGCCGCGGCCGCTGGTCGGTGGCGGCCCACATCGATGCCAAGGCAGCCCCGGTCGGGCGCGTCGAATTCTCGGTCGAGGACTTCGTGCCCGAGAAGCTCAAGGTCGAGCTGCAGCCCGCGACATCGATGCTGCGCACCGACCGCGACAACAGCTTCAACGTCCAGGCCGACTTCCTCTATGGGGCGCCGGCCTCCGGGCTGACGGTCGAGGCCGACCTGCGCGTCGACGTCGATCCGGCGCCGTTCGCTGCGTTCAGCAAGTACTCGTTCGGCCTCGAAGCCGAACGCGAGAAGTTCGAGCCGCCGCTGATCACGCTCACCGCGCCGGACACCGACGAAAAGGGCAAGTCGACGCTCGAATGGCCGGGCGACAAGATAAAGGACACTGCCCTGCCGCTGCGCGGCCAGGTCCAGGTCCGCGTGTTCGAGCCGGGCAACGGGCGCGCCACCAAGAACGACAAGACCCTGCCGCTCAGGACGCGAGACGTCTATCTCGGCATCCGCCCCACCTTCGAGGGCCGCTACGCCCGCGAGGGCATCCAGACCGAGTTCGATCTGGTGGCGGTAGACGCCGACGGCAAGCAGGTCGCCCGGCGCGCGGTCGACTACAAGATCGAGCGCATCATCTATTCCTATCAGTGGTACCAGGTCGACGGTAAGTGGCGCTGGCAGTCGATCAACGGCGAGCGCCTGGTCGAGGCCGATACGCTCGCCATGAAGGCCGATGCGCCGACCCATCTCGCCAGGCAGCTGAGCTGGGGTCCGCACCGGCTCACCATCAACGACCGCGAGGCCAACACCTCGACCAGCATGACCTTCTATGTCGGCTGGTGGGGTGGCGGATCGGGCGGCGACGACGCGCCGGACAGCCTGCGCGTGGCCTCCGACAAGAAGAGCTATGCGCCGGGCGACACCGCCAAGCTGCGGCTCGAGGCGCCGTTCGCCGGCGAGGCGCTGATCGCCATCGCCACCGACCGTATCGTGGCGACCTACGCCACCAAGGTGACGGCCGACGGCACCACGGTCGAGATCCCGATGAAGGCCGAATGGGGCGCCGGCGCCTACGCACTGGTGACGGCGTGGCGGCCACTCGCCTCGCCCGCCGAACGCACGCCGATCCGCGCCGTCGGCGCGACCTGGCTCGGCCTCGATCCCGCGCTGCGCACGCTCACCGTGCAGATCGCCGCGCCCGAGAAAGTGACGCCCCGTCAGCGCATCGAGGTGCCGCTGCGCGTCGCCAACGCCCAGGGCACGGAGGCCTATGTCACGCTGGCCGCAGTCGACGAAGGCATCCTGCAGCTCACCAAATACCGCACGCCCAACCCGGCCGACTACTACTTCGGCAAGCGCCGGCTCGGTATCGACATGCGCGACGACTACGGCCGGCTGCTCGACGTGCATGCCGACGAGGTCGGCCGCATCCGCACCGGCGGCGACACGGGCGACATCGGCGGTCTCGACATCGTGCCGACCCGCACGGTCGCGCTGTTCAGCGGCCCCGTGAAGCTCGACGACAAGGGCGAGGCCAAAATCGCCCT
Organism: uncultured Reyranella sp.; assembly: GCA_964533955.1. Taxonomy (GTDB): domain Bacteria; phylum Pseudomonadota; class Alphaproteobacteria; order Reyranellales; family Reyranellaceae; genus Reyranella. The sequence goes on from CAZHQA010000029.1 coordinate 1,957, forward strand.
CGAGCTGCCCGACTTCATCGGCCAGCTCCGGCTGATGGCGGTGGCCTACGACAAGACCAAGGTCGGCTCGTCGGATGCGCGCCTGTTCGTACGCGACGCGGTGAGCGCCGACATCGTGCTGCCGCGCTTCCTCGCGCCCGACGACCGCGGCCGACTGGCGCTGTCGCTGCACAATGTCGACGGCCAGCCCGGCGACTACCGGGTAACGCTGTCGGCGACGGGTGCGGTGGCCCTCGAACGCCCGGTCAGCGAGACGATCAAGCTCGCCGCCAACCAGCGCGAGCTCCGCACCTGGACCTTGCGCGCCGGCGAAGTGGGCCTCGGCAATGTCAGCGTCGCGGTCAGCGGGCCGGGCAACTTCGCGGTCAAGCGCGACTGGGACATCCAGGTTCGCGCCGCGCAGACGCCGAGCGCCGTCGACACGGTGTCCCAGCTCGACTCCGGCCGCGAACTCACGGTCGATCGCAACCTCACGTCGCCCTTCCTCGCCGGAACTTCGCAGGTGAGCGTCGCGCTGTCGCGCACCCCGGGCATCGACGTGGCGGCATTGCTGCGCGCGCTCGACAAGTATCCCTATGGCTGCATCGAGCAGACGACCAGCCGTGCCCTGCCGCTGCTCTACTACAACGACGTGGCGCTGCTGGGCTACGGGCCGTCCGACCCCAGGATCAGCGATCGTGTGCAGGAGGCGGTCTATCGCATCGCCGACATGCAGACGACCGACGGATCGTTCGGCATGTGGGGACCGTTCTCCTCGCCTGCCGCCGAGTGGCTGCAGAGCTACGCGCTCGACTTCCTGCTGCGTGCCCGCGAACAGCAGATGGCGGTGCCGGCGGCATCGCTGCAGCGCGGACTGACCTGGCTGAACCGCTCGGCCGACCGGCTGGTCTCGGCCAACGCCCAGGCCTATGCCTGGTACGTGCTGGCCAAGGCGGGTCTCGCCGACGCCGGCCGCGTCCGCTATTTCCAGGACGCCAAGGCCGGCGAGATCAAGGGCGGGCTGGCCTGGGCGCAGCTCGCCGCGGCGCTGAACCTATCCGGTGAACCCGGTCGCGCCCGCCTCGCCTTCGCGCTGGCCCAGCGCAACATCGACCAGCGCGACGACCACGACTACTACGGCAGTCCATTGCGCGATCGCGCCGCCCTGCTGGCGCTCGCGTCGGAAGCCGGCGGTCGCGAGGGCGTCGCCCAGGTGGTCGGCGCGGTGCGCAACCGCCTGGTCGCGCAGGTCGAGGAGACCACCACGCAGGAGAAGGCCTGGCTGGTGCTGGCGGCCCATTCGCTGGGGGGCAGCGGCGACCTTGCCTACTCGGTCGACGGCGACAAGCGCACGGCCAAGAGCGACCCCGCGGTGATCAACCCCGACGCCGCCCAGGTCGAGCGTGGCCTGAAGGTCAAGAACGAGGCCGACCATGCGCTGTGGCTCCAGGTCACGGCGCGCGGCGTCCCGAAAGAGGCGCAGCCCGCCGCGTCAAATGGGCTCGGCGTCTCGCGGCGCTACTACACGCTCGACGGCCGCGACGCCAACCTCGCGACAGTGCGGCAGAACGATCGCGTCGTGGTGTCGCTGACAGGCAGCAACCTCGATGGCAACTACCACGAGGTGGCGCTGCTCGACCTGCTGCCGGCCGGCTTCGAGATCGAATCGGTGGTGAACGACGAGACGGTGAAGAGCTTCCCGTTCCTCGGCAAGATCACGCCGACCCGCATCTCCGAGGCGCGCGACGATCGCTTCTTCGCCGCCTTCGATCTCGGCCAGCGGCTCTATCGCTCCTGGTGGGACGACGACAAGAGCTACTACAACGCCTTCAACGTCGCCTATGTGGTGCGCGCGGTGACACCGGGCAGCTTCGCGCTGCCGGCGGTCAACGTCTCCGACATGTACGCCCCGCGCATCTACGCCCGCAGCGGCATGGGCCGCGTGACGATTGCGCCGAAGTAACATGAACCTCCGGCGCCTGCTCGTCCGTTCCACCCTCGGCGCTGCCGTACTGGCAACGGCGGTGTTGGCGCTCGACCGGATCTTCCCGCCCAACCTCGAGCGCTACCACTCGCGCTCGACCGAAGTGGTCGACGCCGGCGGCCGCCTGCTGCGCGCCTTCACCACCGAGGACGGCAAGTGGCGCCTCAAGACGGCGATGGACGACGTCGACCCGGTCTATCTCGCGCTGCTGAAGGACTACGAGGACCGCCGCTTCGATGACCACCGGGGCGTCGATCCCTTTGCCGTGGTTCGCGCGGCGGGCCTGTGGATCGCGCGCGGCCACATCGTGTCGGGAGCTTCGACGCTCTCGATGCAGGCCGCCCGCCTGCTCGAGCCCAGAACGCGCAGCCTGCCCGGCAAGATCGTCGAGGCGGCGCGGGCGCTGCAGCTCGAATGGCACTATTCCAAGCGCGAGGTGCTGGGGATCTACCTGACGCTCGCGCCGATGGGCGGCAATCTCGAGGGCGTGCGGGCCGCCTCCTTCGCCTATTTCGGCAAGGAGCCTCGCCACCTCAGCGTCGCCGAGGCGGCCCTGCTGGTCGCCATCCCGCAATCGCCCACGCGCCGGCGGCCCGACCGCGCGCCTGCCGCCGCGCAGTCCGGCCGCGACGGCGTCCTGCAGCGCGCGCTGGAGCACGGCGTCATCGACCAGGCACTGTACGCTGCGGCAGTGAGCCGGCCGGTGCCGGCCCGGCGGCTCGGCATGCCGATGAACGCGCCTCACCTCGCCGCCTGGCTCGCCGCCCAGTCGCCCGGCGCGACCATCCCCACGACCGTGCGCTTCGAGTTGCAAAACGCGCTCAGCCAGCTCGTCGCCGAGGAGCGCGCCCAACTGCCCGACAAGGCGCAGATGGCGCTGGTCGCCATCGATAACCGGACCGGCGGCGTGGTGGCCTGGCTGGGCGGCGGCGATTTCTTCGGCCGCGCCGGGCAGGTCGACCTGGTGCGCGCCCACCGCTCTCCCGGCTCGGCGCTCAAGCCGATGATCTACGCGCTCGCCTTCGACGATCGCACCCTGCATCCGGAATCGCTGGTCGAGGACGTGCCGGTGCGCTTCAAGGACTGGCTGCCACGCAATTTCGACCGCGACCACCAGGGCGCCGTGACGGTGCGACGCGCGCTACAGCAGTCGCTCAACGTGCCGGCGGTGCTGGCGCTGGAAAAGGTCGGCCCGCAGCGCTTCATCGCCACCCTACGCTCGGCCGGCGTCGCCCCCGGTCTGCCGCCCGGCGACACGGGAGCCACGCTCGGCATCGCGCTCGGCAGCGCCAGCATCTCGCCGCTGGAGATGGCCGGGCTCTATTCCGGGCTGGCCAATGGCGGCCAGTTCGCCCCGCCGACGATTCGCCGCGACCAGCCCGCACCGGAGCCGGTGCGCCTGGTGGGGACTGCCGCCGCCTGGTACGTCTCCGACATCCTGGCGGACGCGCCGCTGCCCGAAGGCTTCGCCTCGCTGCCGGTGGCCCTGCGCGAGCGCCGCATCGCCTACAAGACCGGCACCTCGGCGGGCTTCCGCGACGCCTGGGCAGCCGCCTATTCGGCCAATTGGACGGTCGTCGTCTGGGTCGGCCACGCCGACGGCACGCCGCGGCCGGGTCAGCTCGGCCGGCTGGCGGCCCTCCCCGTGCTGTTCAAGGCGTTCGGCCGCCTGCCCGGCGAGGACAATCGCGCGCAGCGGCCGCCCGCCGACGTGCTGCGCGTAGCCTCCAGTCGCGACCTGCCGCCTGCCATGCGCCGGCTCGGGCCGGCCGCACTGGCCGAAGGTGGTCCGCGCATTGCCTACCCGCCGCCCGATGCCCGCATCGAGCTCGCCGCCCATGCGACCGTGCCGCTCTCGGCCAATGGCGGCAGCGGCCAATTACGCTGGCTGGTCGACGGCAAGCCGCTCGACGGCACCAGATGGACGCCGGACGGTCCGGGCATCGCGCGCGTCGCCGTGATCGACGGCCAGGGTCGGTCGAGTGCCGTCACCGTCAGGATCGTCACCACGCAATAGCCAGCGGCACCGAGGCGAGCAGCAGCAGCGCGAAGATGATGTTGATGATCCGGTTGCTGCGCGGCTCCCGGAAGTAACGCGTCAGCAGCGCGCCCGACATCAGCCAGGCGACGTTCACCCAAGCGATCAGCGCGGCGAGCAGCGCGATCTTGAGCGCGACGTCGAGTGCCAGCCGGTCGTGCACCAGCACAAATCCAGAGAACAGCGCCGCCATCGCGGCATAGCCCTTGGGATTGACCAGCGACAGCGCCAGGCCACCCGCGAAGCTGGGCGGCTGGCGCTGTCCCGACTCCTCGCCGAGAGGAGGCGCCGTGGCGATGCGCCAGGCCAGCCAGACGAAATAGAGACCTGCCGCGACGGTCACGACGGGCGTGGCGCCCGGCACTGCCAGCAGGAGGCCGACCAGGCCACTCGCCGTGATCGCCATCACGGCCACCATGCCGACGACGATGCCGACGAGATAGCCGGCGGCCCGCCGCGCGCCGAAGGCAGCGCCGGCGGCGGCGAGGCTGAGCGTCGCCGGGCCGGGGCTCCCGGCAAGCGCGACCGAGGCCAGCAGGAATCCGGTCAAGCCTTCCATGCCGCCGATATGGCGGGGCCGTTGCGCGCCGTCTTGAACGTTCGTGCGTCAGGCCGCCTTGGCCTTCAGCGCCTGCGCCACCTTCGAGGCGGGCTCGCGGCCCAGTGCCAGGCAGATCTCGCGACCCGCCCGGGCGACGGCGTCGAGGTCCACGCCATGGGAAATGCCGAGCCCGTTCATCAGGTAGATCACGTCCTCGGTGCCGACGTTGCCGGAGGCGCCCTTGGCATAGGGGCAGCCGCCGAGGCCGGCGACGGCGGTATCGAACACCGCGATCCCGCGCTCCATCACCGCCATGATGTTGGCCAGCGACTGCCCGTAGGTGTCGTGGAAATGCGCCGCGAGTTTCTCGCGGGGCACCTTGGACGCAACCGCGTCGACCATGGCGACGCAGTCCGCCGGAGTGCCGACGCCGATCGTGTCTCCCAGCGAGACCTCGTAGCAGCCCATCCTGAACAGCCTCTCGGAAACCTCGGCCACCTTGGCCGGCGGCACCTTGCCGTCATAGGGACAGGCGATCACGGTCGACACATAGCCACGCACCTTCATGCCGTGCTTCAGCGCCGCTTCCATGACCGGCGCGAAGCGCTCGAAGCTCTCGTCGATCGAGCAGTTGGTGTTCTTGCGGCAGAACGCCTCCGACGCCGCAGTGAACACGGCGATCTCCTCGCACTTCGCCTCGACCGCGCCGTTCATGCCCTGCTTGTTGGGCACCAGCACCGGATAGGACACACCGGGCTTGCGCCGGATGCTCGCCATCACCTGGTCGGTGTTGGCCATCTGCGGCACCCATTTGGGCGACACGAAGCTGCCCGCCTCGACGGCGCTGTGGCCGGCGGCGGTGAGCGCGTCGATCAGCCGGACCTTGTCCTCGACCGGCACGGGCCTGGCTTCGTTCTGCAGCCCGTCACGCGGGCCCACCTCGACCAGGCGAATCTTCGTCGGATAGCTCATGCCCATCCTTTTACACGATCTTCTCCAATGCCAGGTACAGGCCGAGCAGAAGCAAGCCGGCAAAGAACACCCTGCGGAACCCGGCCGCGGAGATGCGCTGTCGCAGCACCTGGCCGAGCTGCATGCCCGCCAGCGCGGGCCCCAGCGCCAACAGCGACAGCCCGGCCGACCCGGAATGCCACGCCCCGACCCGCAGCAGGCCGAGCGCCAGCGCGACCGTCGAGACTGTGAAGGAGAGCCCCAGCGCCTGGACCAGATCGTCCTTCTCGAGCCCGATGGCCTGCAGATAGGGCACGGCCGGGATGACGAAAACGCCGGTCGCGCCGGTGACCAGCCCGGTGGCAACGCCGACCACCGGTCCGAGCCAGGGCTCGTGCCTTGGCCCGACTGCCAGGTGCAGGCCAGCGAGGCCCACGATGGCGTAGACCGCGAGAGCGACCCCCAACCCAATACCCGCGAGTCCGGCCGCGGCGCCCGCCAAGATACCGGAGCCGGCCACGGTCCCCACGACGACGCCCGCCATCATCGGCCAGAGCCGGCGCGCCAGCGCGCCGAAGCGCGGCCCTGCCAGAAGCTGCCACACATTGGTCACGAACGACGGGATGAGGAGCAGCGCGGCGGCCTCTGCCGGCGCGAGCGCGACCGCCAGCACCCCCATCGCCACGGTGGGCAGGCCCATGCCGATCATACCCTTGACCATGCCCGCCAGCAGGAAGGTGAGCCCGGCCAGGATCCACAGTTGCCATGTCATCGCAGCAATCTCGGGGCCGCCGCGCCGACGACAATGCGGAAGGTGCGGCCATAGCCTTCGGCAGATCCGAAGGCTACCGTGCCGCCCATGCGCTTCGACCTGGTCGATCTGCGGCTCGCCCTGAACGTCGCCGAGGCGGCGAGCATCACGCACGGTGCGGCGCGCAGCAGCCTGTCGCTCGCCGCGGCCAGCGAGCGGCTGCGCGACATGGAACTCGCCCTGGGCACGCCGCTGTTCGAGCGTCATCGCCGCGGCGTGCGCCCGACGCCGGCGGGCCTTGCCCTGTTGCATCACGCGCGGCAGATCGGTCAGCAGCTGGAAGCCCTGCGCGGAGAGCTCGGCGCCTTCGCCAAGGGGCTGCGCGGCCGCGTGCGGGTTCTGTCCAACACGGCGGCAATGCTCGAGTTCCTGCCGCCCCTGCTCGGTCCTTTTCTCGCCAACCATCCCCGGACCGACGTGGCGCTCGAAGAACGGCCCAGTCCTGCCATCGTGCGCGGCATTGCCCGCGGCGATGCCGAGATCGGCATCGTGGCCGATGCCGTCGATAGCGCGGCGGAGCTCGAGACGTTCCCGTTCGCCGAGGACCGGCTGGTGCTGGTGACGCCGGCGCGTCATGCGCTCGCCGGCAAGCGCCGCATCGCCTACTCCGATGCGCTGGCCTTCGACTTGGTCGGCCTTCCCGAAGGCAGCGCGCTTCAGGAGCACCTCGACGGACATGCCGCACGAGCCGGCCGGACACCGAAACTCCGCGTCCAGCTGGCGGGCTTCGAAGCGATCTGCCGGACGGTCGAAGCCGGCATCGGCGTCGCCGTCGTATCGCGCTCAGCGGCCTTGCGCTGCCGCAGATCAATGGCGATCCGGATCGTGCCACTCGCCGATCCCTGGGCGTTGCGCCACCTGCGGCTTTGCGTGAAGGCCTCGGCCGGCCTGCCTGTCCACGCGGCAGCCCTGCTCGATCATCTCAGACGATCGTTTGCTTGAGCTTTCCGGCGCGCGCCAGGATCAGGGTCACCGCCACCAGCGCGACCACCGTCAGGGCGATCAGCAGGGTCGCGACCGCCGTGATGATCGGGTTCACCTCGAGGACCAGCTCGTTGAACATCTTCTTCGGCACTGTGTCGTACTTGCCGGCGATGAAGGAGGTCACGATCACCTCGTCGAAGCTGCCGATGAAGGCGAAGATCCAGGCGGCGAAGACGCTGGGCGCCAGGTTGGGCAGCATCACCTTGCGGACCGTGTACGACCACGATGCGCCGAGGCTCCAGGCGACCTGCTCGATCCGCGGGTCGAACTCGCGGATGGCCACACCCATCACCATCATGACCAGCGGCACGTTGAGGATGGTGTGTGCCACCACCAGCCCGACAAAGGAGCCGAGCAGGCCGATCCTGGCCAGCCCGAGATAGAGCGCGATCGCCGCGATGATGGTAGGCACGATCAGGGGCGCCATGAAGTTGCCTTCGGCCCAGTCCCTGCCCTTGAACGTGCCGCGGCGCAGGCCGTAGGCGGCCAGCCCGCCCAGCAGCAGCGCCGCCGCCGACGAGATCGCAGCCACCACCGTCGAGATCCACATCGCATCCATCCAGCGCGGATCGCCGAAGAAGGTCTCGTACCAGCGCAGCGAGAAGCCGGGCGGCGGGAAGGTCAACGCCTTGGCCGAGGAGAACGACATCGGAATCACGATCAGGATCGGCACCGTCAGGAAGACCAGCCCGAACAGGCCGGCCGCGGCGAGGGCTCGCCGCATCCAGATCGAGCCGCCGATCATGGCATTCTCGTCATGCCGACGTCTGGCGGTCGAGCCGCCGGTACCCGGCGAAGATCAGCAGCGTGACGATCAGCAGCAGGGTCGAGATCGCCGACGCCTGCTCCCAGCGCGGGATCTGGTTGATCAGGGTGTCGAGCAGGTTGGAGACCATCGGCACGCGGCCGCCGCCCAGGATCGCCGGCGTGATGTAGAAGCCGAGGCAGAGGATGAAGACCAGCAGCGTGCCGGCGGCCAGCGCCGGCAGCGTGAGCGGGAAATAGACCTTCCAGAAGATGGTGCGTGGCGGTGCGCCGAGCGATGCGGCCGCCTGCAGGAGCCGGTCGTCGATGCGGATCATCGCGGCGAACAGCGGCAGCACCAGGAAGGGCAGCAGCACGTTGGCCATGCCGATGGTGACGCCGAGTTCGTTGTAGAGGAATGAGACCGGCTCGGTCGTGAGGCCAAGCCACTGCAGCGAGCGGTTGACCAGTCCGCCATTGCCCAGAACGACGATCCAGGCGTAGGTCCGCACCAGGATCGAGACCCAGAACGGCAGCACGACGAGCGCGATGGCGACCAGCCGGGCGCGGTTCTGCAGACCGCGCATCCAGTGCGCCAGCGGATATCCGAGGATCACGTTGGCCACGGTCGCGATGACGGCGATGCGCATGGTGTTGCCGAGCACGCGCAAATAAACCGGTGCTTCGAACAATTCCGCGTAGTGCTCGAGCGTCACGCCCTGCCCCTTCTCCCAGAAGGCAAGGCCCAGCATGTAGAGAATCGGCGCGTCGAAGGCGGCGACCATCACCACCAGAAGCGGCGTGATCAGGGAGAAGCCGGACGAACGCACTAGAGTCTCCCTCCCCCGAAGACGGAGGAGGGAATGAGGTGAGACTTCGACTGCCGCATCACAGACTGAGCTTGAAGGCTTCCCACTTCTTGTTCACGGCATCGCCGTTGTCGGCCCACCATTCGGCGTTCTCGAAATACTGGACCTTCTTGTTCTCGCTGGCCGACGGGAACTGCCAGAGCTTGTCCTTGGGCAGGAGCGCATCGAGGTTGGGGCTGGGGCCCGTGTAGGAGATGACGGTCGCCGCCTTGGCCTGGTTTTCGGGGAGCGACATCTCGTGCATCAGCTTGTAGGCCGCCGCCTTGTCCTCGGGCTTGGAGCCCTTGACGATGCCGAAGTAGGACAGGTCGGCCTTGCCGCCGTTGAAGCTCATGCCGAAGGCGGGATCGCCGACGACGCGACCCGACCAGCAGATCGAGTACTTGACCTCGTTGTCCTTCATCAGCTGCGGCGGCTGGGCGCCGGCCTTCCACCACACGGCGACTTCCTTCTTGATCTCGTTCAGCTTCTTGAAGGCGAGGTCGACGTCGAGCGGAAAGATCTTGTCGAGCGGCACGCCGGCCGCCTGGGCCGCGAAGGCCAGCACGTAGTGCGGATAGTCGGGCAGGCAGCGCTTGCCGGGAAAGGCCTTGATGTCGAAGAACTCGGCCCAGTTCTTCGGCGCCTTGGCGTCGGACCGCCAGGCCATGATGGTGGAGAAGTACTGGTAGCCGAAACCGTACTCGGCCTTGGCCTCGGGATACATCGCCGCCGGATCGATTGCCGCCCAGTCGAGCTTCTCGATCAGGCCGAGCTTGCGCGCCTGCACCATGACGCTCTGGCCCAGTTCGAACATCGTCGTGGTGGTCTGGCCGCTCTCGACGATGGCGCGCAGCTTGCCGAGCGAGCTCGGGCTTTCGCGCACCACGTTGATGCCGGTCTTGGCCTTGAGCGGATCGATGTAGCCGACCTGGATCGAATCGCCGCTCAGCCCGCCCGATTCGATCATGCGGATTTCCTTGGACTGCGCGTACGCCGACCGCAGGATCCCGAATGCCGGAAGGGCGGCCGCACCGCCCACGAATGCACGTCTCTTCATCGCCTACCCCTCTGTTCAAGCCACCGGCCAGATATCGGCCGCATCCCACGACACCGCGACCGTTTCACCGGCCGCATAAGCTCTTCCCACGAACGGCACGGCGGCCACGATTGGCGGGCCGCCGCCCTCCGGCGCCAGATGATAGCGCACCATCTGGCCGAGATAGATCGCCTCGACGATGCGCGCGGGCTTGCCGCCGTTGACGCCGACGGCCTCGAGCCGGACGCGTTCCGGGCGCACCAGGCCCGTGCGTCCGCCATCGATGCCGACGAAGTTCGCAATGCCCAGGAACTCCGCCACGAACCGGTTGGCCGGCCTGAGATAGGCTTCGGCCGGCGCGGCCACCTGCTGGGTCCGGCCGTGATTCAGCACCATGATCCGGTCGCTGAGCGACAGTGCTTCCTCCTGGTCGTGCGTGACCAACAAGGTCGTGACGCCAAGCGTGCGCTGCAGCTGCTTGAGCTCGACCTGCAGCTCCTCGCGCAGCTTGCGGTCGAGTGCGCCGAGCGGTTCGTCGAGCAACAGGATGTCGGGCTTGAACACCACGGCACGCGCCAGCGCGACGCGCTGCTGCTGGCCGCCCGAGAGCTGCGATGGCCGGCGATCCTGCAGGCCATCGAGGCGCACCAGCTTCAGCGCCTCGAGCGCGAGCTTGCGGGCGGCCTCGCCGGTGATCCGGCGCACGCCGAGCGGAAACAGCACGTTCTCGAGCACGCTCATGTGGGGGAAGAGCGCATAGGACTGGAACACCAGCCCGATGTTGCGGGCCTGCGCCGGCTCCCCGGTGACGTCGCGTCCGCCGATGAAGATGCGGCCCGAGGTCGGCTTGTTGAGGCCGGCAATCAGCGACAGAAGCGTGGTCTTGCCGGACCCGCTGGGGCCCAGAATGGTGACGAATTCGCCCTGGGCCACACCGAGGTCGACATTGTCGGCCGCGGCGACGCTGCCATATCGCTTGGTCACGCCCTCGAGGCGGATGTCGCTCATGCGATGGCCATCATAGCCCGGTCTGCCGCCACGAGGGTCTCGTCGATGATCGAATCGTCATGGGCGACCGACAGGAACCACTTGGCATTCTGGTTCGTGCGGATGCCCTCGTTCTGCAGCGCCGCATGAAAGGCGAGCGCCTTGTCGCGGTCACAGGCCACGGCGTCGCGGTAATTGCTCGGTGCCGGGCCGTCGGTGAAGTAGCACTGGAAGATCGCAGGCAGCCCCTGCACGCGCATCGCCACCTTGTGCTTTCGCGCCACTGCAGCGAGTCCCTGCATCAGTCGCGCGCCCCGTGCCTCGAGGCTGCGATAGACTGCGCCGTCATCGGCCTCCAGCACGTCGAGTGTGGCCAGCGCGGCCGCCATGCTCTGGACATTTCCATTGTAGGTGCCGCCGTGCATCACGCCCTTGTCGAGAAGCGTGTCCATGACCTCGCGCCGGCCACCGACCATGGCGAGCGGGAAACCGGCAGCGACGGCCTTGGCATAGATCGTCAGGTCTGCGGTCACGCCATAGCGACCCTGGGCACCCCGCAGTCCGGCACGGAAACCCGTGATCACCTCGTCGCAGATGAACAGCGCGCCGTGCTTCCGACAGAGCGCGCGCACCCCTTCGAGGTATCCGCTCCTGGGCTCGGTGGGGCCGCCGTTCACCATCACGGGTTCCATGATGACGGCGGCGATCTCCCCCTCGTGCCGCACCAGCGCCTGCTCGAGAAGATCGAGATCGTTCCAGCCGGCCACGACGGTATCCTCAAGGACGCTGGGCGGCATGCCGGGCGAGCCCGCGACGGGGACCGGGGAGCCGGCGGGACCGGCTTCGTTGAGAGGAGGACGGGCGCTGATATAGGCCTGGTCGCTCCAGCCGTGGTAGTGACCCTCGAACTTCAGGATCTTCGTCCGCCCGGTGAAGGCGCGGGCGAGCCGGAAAGCCATCAGCACGGCTTCGGTGCCCGACGTCGCGAAGCGAACCACCTCCATGCCAGGCAGCAGCCGACACAGGCGCTCGGCGAGCTCCGTCTCGCGCGGATGCTGCGCTGCATAGACCTGCCCCTCGGCGAGGGAAGCCGCGACGGCATCGATCACCGGCTTGGGTGCATGGCCCAGGATCGCCGGTCCATTGCCCAGTACGTAGTCGATATGGACGTTGCCATCGACGTCGTACAGGCGAGCGCCCTCGCCGCGCGAGAAGAAAAGCGGGACCGGCGTGCTGGCGTAGCGCACGTTGCTGCTGACGCCGCCCGCAAGGCTTTTCCTGGTCCGCTCATAGAGCGCGATCGAGTTGGCGTAGCTGCGCATCGGTCCCCTCACCCAGCAAAAACGATGCCTCGGCGGAAGGCGCCCGGCAACGAAAATTGTGATCACAAATCTAGCGGGACCGGTCTATGCTTCGGACGAATGCCCCGCAAGGTCCCTGTCGACACCTCGCTGCGCTCGCAGGTCTACGACTCGCTCCGCGAGGCGCTCACCGCGGGGCGGTTCGCCCCCGGCCAGAAGCTCTCCTTCCGCTTCATCGCCGCCGGCCTCGGCGTCAGCCTGACCCCCGTGCGCGAAGCCATCCGCCGGCTGGTCGCCGAAGGCGCTTTCGAAATGCGGCCCAACCGCTCGGTCCGCGTGCCATTGATGACACGCGACAAGGTCCTCGAGCTGCGCGACATCCGAATGGCGGTCGAAGGCCTGGCGGCCGAGAAAGCGGCCGGACGCGCCACCAGGGAGCAAGTCGCGCGCCTGCGGCGCGTCGCCGGCGAGCTTCAGGCGGCGCGAAGCCGCGGCGACGCGGCTGCCGATCGTGTCAAGATCCGGGAATTCCACTTCGCCCTCTACGCCCTTGCGGCGCAGCCTGCCCTGCTGCGCGTCATCGAGGGCCTGTGGCTCCAGACCGGTCCCTACATGAACCTGCTCTACCCTGATTTCGTGGCGTCGTCGGGCGGACCGGAGCGCCGTCAGCGCATCGTCAAGGCATTGCGGGCGCGTGACGTCATGGCCGCCAAGCGCGAGGTCGAAACCGATATCCGCGAGGCGCTGACCTACGTCGCCGGCCTTGCGGACGAGGCGGGAAACATCGCCCCCGCCCAGCCCGTGGAATCGAAACGCCGGCACGGTCGTGCTTCCCAGGCGCCGGCCGGCGCTTTAGCCTTCACCTGACGCAACAGAGGACGAGTCATGGCCCAGCAGCTCAGCAATCAGCGCATCGCCTGGTTCAACGGCAAGTTCATGCCGGAGAACCAGGTCATGATCCCGTTCCGCGACCGCAGCTGGAAGTACGGCGACGGCGCTTTCGACATGACCCGCACCTTCGAGGGCACGCCGTTCCGCCTGAAGGAGCATATCGACCGGTTCTATCGCTCGCTGCGCTACCTCCAGATCGACCCCGGCCTGTCGCCGAAGGAGATGGTGGCGCACAGCGAGGAGGTCGTCGCGCGCAACGAGCATCTGCGGCCGGCGGTCGGCGACTGGTGGGTCGGCCAGCGCGTCAGCCGCGGCGTCGATGCGGTGGGCGACGAAGGCTGGGACCATACCGGCCCCAATGTGGTGATCGAAGTGCTGCCACTGCCGTTGGCCAAGCGGGCCAAGCTCTATCGCGATGGCGCCGAGGTGATCACCACGACGACGCGCCGCACGGCGCCTTCGATGCTGAGCCCACGCGCCAAGACGCACAATTACCTCAACATGATCATGGCCGAGAAGCCGGTGAAGGCGCTGAATCCGGACGCCTGGGCGATCCTGCTCGACGAGCACGGCAACCTCGCCGAAGGCCTGGGCTCCAATATCTTCATCATGCGCGAGGGCGAGCTGTTCACGCCGTCCGAGCGCTACGTGCTCCCGGGCGTCAGCCGGCAGATGACCATCGACTGCGCGAAGAAGCTCGGCATCAAGTGCACGGCGGGCGACATCGACCTGTTCGACGCCGCCAACGCCGAGGAGATGTTTCTCACGTCGACAAGCCTCTGCATCCTGCCGGTGAAGAGCTTCAACGGTGCGCCGGTCGGCGACGGAAAAGCGCCGGGACCGGTCACCAGGAAGCTGATCGACGCCTATTCGAAGGACGTCGGCTGCGACTTCGTGGGGCAGTACCTCAAGTTCCTGAATTGAGTTCGACGCTCCGCGGCGCCGCTCTCAGGTGCCGGGAACGTAGGATACCGCAGCCTTGTCGTAGTCGCCCGGGCCCATCCGACCCTCGGCGAAGAAGTCGTGCTGCGCGATCCAGTCGAACGACTGATCGTAGACCTCGCGCGTGTAGGGCTCGAACACGATGCGCTCGCCCGGCCCCCAGCGCCGCGTGTCCATCATGGCGTGATAGCGCTCGGGAAACTCGTTCCTGTAGTAATGCGTGTAGAGCTCGGGCCGGAGGTCGATGTCGCGCTGCGCCTGCTTCAGCGCGCGGAAGAAGCGACGTATGTCCTCGGGCTCGGGCGACCCGTTGATCATCGACGCAATCATGAATGTGGTGTCGATGATCTTGCGGAAGCCGAGCTGCTCGACGAGATAGTACGGCCCGCTGAACAAGGCGGCCGCCCGGCTCTTGCCTTCGATCAAGAGCTCGAGACGACGAAACAGCATGCCGTCCTCGAACGCAAGGTTGATGTCCTTGGCCGGCATGTACTGCTCGAGCGCCTGGATGGTCGAGTAGTGGCTGCCCGACTGGTAGCCCACCGAGATCGGAACGCCGGCGAGGTCGGCCGGGCTGCGGATCGGCGAATCGGCCGGCACGAAGATGCCCGCAGGTGCCACCGAATAGGCATCGGCATAGAGTTTGGCGTGGCCCTTGGAAGCCGCCACGTTGACCGTCCAGTGGCAGGCGCAGCTCACATCCGCCTCGCGCCCCTTCTCGATGCTCTGGAACGCGCCCTGCGTGCCCTTGTTGTGGTGCTGCCCGCCGGTCGAGCGGATGAGCTCGCGGAATTCATAGTCGAGGCCTTCGGCGCGGAAGTAGCCCTTCTCCTCGGCCACCCACTCCTGCAGCCGGAAATGCGGCTCGACGATGAACCTGGCCATGTCAGCCTCCCCTTGCCTCTACTCGATCAGCTTTCCTCGAACTCCACCAGGTCGGCGCCCTCGGCGACCTGCTCGCCCACCGCGTAGCGCACGCTCTTGATCCTGCCGTCGGCGGGTGCGGTCAGGGTATGCTCCATCTTCATCGCCTCGAGCACAAGCAACGGCTGGCCCTTGCTGACCGTATCGCCGGCCTTGACCCGCAGATCGATGATCTTGCCGGGTAATGGCGAGCGCACCGAGGCGTCATCGGTCGCCACCGCCTCGTATTGCGTCACGTCGAGCGGATCGATCAGGCGCAGGCGGCGACTCGCCCCGTCGGCGAACAGAGTGTAGTCGATCCCGTCGGCGACGCGATGGCGCACCACGGCCGCAGTGAACGTGTCGCGGCCCAGCCGGACCGCCAGCCGGTCGTCAGGAAGGCGCTGGACGCGGGCCTCCTGCGTGCCGGCGGGAAGCTCGAGATCCAGGAGTCCGTCGCGACGCCGACGCACGATCACGGCGACCTCGCGCTCGCCGTCCTTCCAGCGCACCTCGTCGTGGCCGAGGTCCAGCAGGCGGAATCCGGTCTTCTGGTCCCACGGATCGTTCGAGGCCGGCGCCCATTCGGCGACGCGCGCCAAGGTCGCCACGGCAAGGGCACGATCGTCGGCCGGCGCGATCCTGGCAAAGAGCTCATCGCGATGGCGCTCGATGAAGCCGGTGTCGACCTCGCCGCCGACGAAGGCCGGATGCGAGCACAGCGCCTTCAGGAGCGCCGCGTTGGTCGTGACACCCACCACCTCGGTCTCGCCCATCAGCCCCGCCATGCGCCGCATCGCCGAGGCGCGGTCACGGTCGTGCACGATCACCTTGGCGATCATGGGATCGTAGAACGGCGTCACGGTATCGCCCTGTCGCACGCCGGTGTCGACGCGCACATGGGCGTCTTCCAGCGGCAGGCGCAAGTGGGTCAGGGTGCCGGTCGAGGGCAGGAAATTGCGCGCCGGATCCTCGGCGTAGAGCCGCACCTCGACGGCGTGACCGTCGATGCGGAGCTGATCCTGCCGGAGCGGCATCTGGCCGGCGGCCGCCACCACGAGCTGCCACTCCACCAGATCCTGGCCGGTGATCATCTCGGTCACCGGATGCTCGACCTGCAGGCGGGTGTTCATCTCCATGAAGAAAAAGGTCCCGTCCTGGTCGGCGATGAACTCGACGGTGCCCGCGCCGACGTAGCCGATCGCCTTGGCGGCAGCGACGGCCGCCTCGCCCATGGCCTTGCGGCGGGCGGGCTCCATGCCGGGCGCCGGCGCCTCCTCGATCACCTTCTGGTGGCGACGCTGGATCGAGCAGTCGCGCTCGAAGAGGTAGAGGCAGTTGCCGTGGCTGTCGGCAAAGACCTGGATCTCGATGTGGCGCGGCCGCGTCAAATACTTCTCGATCAGAACGTGATCGTCGGCGAAGGAGGCTTTCGCTTCACGCTTGGCGCCCGCAAGCGCCTCGTCGAACTTGGCCGCAGCTTCGACCACGCGCATGCCCTTGCCGCCACCGCCGGCCGACGCCTTGATCAGCACCGGGAAGCCGATGCGCGATGCCTCCTCGGCAAGCAACACCGGCGACTGGTCGTCGCCGTGATAGCCCGGCACCAGCGGCACCTTGGCCTTCTCCATGATCTTCTTGGCTTCGCTCTTGGAGCCCATGGCCCGGATGGCGGCGGGCGGCGGGCCGATGAACACGACGCCCGCCTTGGCGCAGGCCTCGGCGAAGGCAGCGTTCTCCGACAGAAAGCCATAGCCCGGATGGATGGCCTGTGCGCCCGTGCGCCTGGCGGCCTCGAGGATTTTCTCGATCACGAGGTAGCTCTCGCGCGCCGGCGAGCCGCCGATATGCACCGCCTCGTCCGCCATCGCGACGTGGCGGGCGTTGCGATCGGCATCGGAATAGACGGCGACCGTCCGGATGCCCAGACGCCGCGCTGTCTTGATCACACGGCAGGCAATCTCGCCACGATTGGCGATCAGGATCTTGGCAAACATCAGACGGCCCACTTCGGCTTGCGCTTGTCGAGGAAGGCTCGCATGCCTTCCAGTGCCTCGTCCGTCACACATTGGTTGGCGACGTGCTCGCCCAATATATCGGCGGCGCTGGAATCGTGCGGCAGGGCGTTGATCTGGGTCACCAGCTTCTTGACCAGGGTCTGCACCGACGGTGCGCCGAGCTTGAGCTCGCGGGCCAGCGCCAGCACTGTGCTGTCGAGCGCCGGGGCATCGACCATCTGATCGACCAGGCCGATGCGCAGGGCGGTGGTGGCGTCGAACTTTCCGCCGTGCATCAGCAGCTGGCGCGCCATGCGCGGGCCGACCGCTTCGATCAGCACCGGAATGGCGATGCCGGCCAGCAGGCCGTTGCGCACCGACGTGAGGCCGAAGCGGGCCGTCGAGGAAGCAACGGCGAAATCGCAGGCCAGCATCAGTCCGATGCCGCCGCCCACCGCCGCGCCGTGCACGCGCGCGATCGAGGGCTTGGAAAAGTCGTAGACCGCCTGCACCGCGCCCATCATGGCGTCGGCATGGGCATGGCGGGTGATGGCGTCGAGCTCGGGCCAGCCCAGCACCCAGTTGAAGTCGCCGCCCGCCGAGAAGGCCGGTCCTTCGCCGCCCACGACCAGCACGCGCACAGCATCGTCGGCGCCAAAGGCCTCGACGGCGTCGCGGATCATGCGCGCCGTCTCGGCGTCGAAGGAGTTCATTGCCGCGGGACGGTTCAGCCGCAGCGTGGCGATGCCGTCGTCGATCGAGGTCAGCAGAGGTTCGCTCGTACGCATCACTACATCCTGAAGACGCCGAACTTCGTGGGTCCGATCGGCTGGTTCATGGCCGCCGACAGGCCGAGCGCCAGCGCCATGCGGGTGTCGACGGGATCGAGGATACCGTCGTCCCACAGCCGGGCCGTGGCGTAGTACGGGTGGCCCTCGCGGTCGTACTGCTCGAGGATCGGCCGCTTGAAGGCCGCCTCCTCCTCCTTCGACCAGCTGCCGCCCTTCGCCTCGATATTGTCGCGCCGCACGGTGGCCAGCACGCTGGCGGCCTGCTCGCCGCCCATCACCGAGATGCGCGCGCTCGGCCACATCCACAGGAACCGCGGGCCGTAGGCGCGGCCGCACATGCCGTAGTTGCCCGCGCCATAGCTGCCGCCGACGATCACGGTGAATTTCGGTACGCCGACGGTCGAGACGGCGGTCACCATCTTGGCGCCGTCGCGCGCGATGCCGCCCGCCTCGTACTTGCGGCCGACCATGAAGCCCGTGATGTTCTGCAGGAAGAGCAGCGGAATGCCGCGCTGGCCGCACAGTTCGATGAAGTGCGAGGCCTTGAGCGCCGATTCGTTGAACAGGATCCCGTTGTTGGCGACGATGCCCACGGGATGGCCCCAGATGCGGGCAAATCCGGTGACGATGGTGGTGCCGTAGAGGTGCTTGAACTCGTCGAGCTCGCTGCCGTCGACCAGGCGGGCGATCACCTCGCGCATGTCGTAGGGCGTGCGGCTGTCCAGCGGCACCACACCATAGAGTTCCTCGGCGGCGTAGTTGGGCTCGCGCGGATCGATCAGCGAGACCGTCGGGTTCTTCTTCCAATTGAGGTTGGCGACGATGCGGCGGACCATGCCCAGCGCGTGGCTGTCGTTGTGCGCGTAGTGATCGGCAACGCCCGAGGTGCGGGCATGGACGTCGGCGCCGCCCAGATCCTCGGCGCTCACGATCTCGCCGATCGCCGCCTTAACGAGCGGCGGGCCGCCCAGGAAGATCGTGCCCTGCTTGCGCACGATCACCGTTTCGTCGCTCATCGCCGGCACATAGGCGCCGCCCGCCGTGCACGAGCCCATGACGCAGGCGATCTGCGGGATGCCCTGTGCCGACATGTTGGCCTGGTTGTAGAAGATGCGGCCGAAGTGGGTCTTGTCGGGAAACACCTCGGGCCATTGCGGCAGGTTGGCGCCGCCGGAATCGACCAGGTAGATGCAGGGCAGACGGTTCTCCATCGCCACTTCCTGGGCACGGAGATGCTTCTTCACCGTCATCGGATAGTAGGTTCCGCCTTTGACCGTGGCGTCGTTGCAGACGATGGCGCATTCCACGCCGCTCACCCGGCCGACGCCGGTGATCACGCCCGAACCCGGCGCCTCGTTGTCATACATATCCAGGGCAGCGAGCGGCGACAGTTCGAGGAACGGCGAGCCGGGATCGAGCAAGGCCCGCACCCGCTCGCGGGGCAGGAGCTTGCCGCGCCCGACATGGCGCTTGCGCGATTCCTCGCCGCCGCCCAGCCGAATCTTTTCCGTGCGCGCCCTGAGGTCGGCGACCAGCGCGCGCATCGCCTCGGCGTTCTTCTTGAAGGTGTCGGAACGGGTATCGAGGGCTGAAGTGAGGACGGTCATGCCCGGACGAAACTGCCCGGACCCGTGCTTCAGGGCAAGCGGGAGAGCGACCGCCAGGCGACGCCCTGGGCGACGAATTTCTTCTGGTTCTCCCAGGCTGCAGCGAAATCGCCGTCGTGCTCGGCCCAATCCTTCAGGACAATGTCGGTGTTCTTGCGGAACGCCTCGAGCAGCTCAGGCGACCATTGCTTGATGACGACGCCGGAGGCCTTGAGCTTCTCCAGCGCCAGCCCCTGGGTATGCGGCGAACGGCTCAGCATCCAGGCGATGTTGGCGCGGCAGGCGGTGGCGATCTGGGCACGCTGCGGTGCGGTCAGCGTCTCCCATCTGTCCTTGCGCATCAGGAAGTCGAGCACGGAGGAAGGCTGCTGCCAGCCCGGCATATAGTAAGGCAGGCCGAGCTTGTCGAAGCCGAGGGCGGCGTCGATTGCCGGCGTGGCCATCTCGCCGCCGTCCACCTTGCCCTGCTGCAGGTGGTAGAAGAACTCGCCTTGCGACAGCGGGACCAGGGTGGCGCCGAGCCGTGCGATCACCTTGCCGGCGATCCGGCCGAAGCGCAGGCGCGCGCCCTTGAAGTCGTCGACCGTGTTGAGCTCGGTGCGGAACCAGCCGCCACCCTTCGGCCCCTGGACGCCACAGGGAAGGCCAACAACGCCGAGCTTGTCGTAGGCGTCGTGATGGATGCGCCCGCCCTCGCCCTCAAGCAACCACGAGGTCATGTCCTCAGGCCCCGGGCCGAACGGTACGGTGGCGAATAGGCTGAAGACCGGTGCCCTGGTCATGGCGTAGCCCGCCCAGGTGAACCCCGCCTCAAGGTCGCCATTGGCTATGGCATCGAGCATGTCCGGTGTCGGCGCCACGCGGCCGGGCTCGATGATCTTCACAGCCAACGCACCTGCGGACATGTGCTTCAAGGTCTTGGTGAAGGTCCGCACGCCCTCGCCCGCGCCGGGCAGGCCCGGGTTGAAGGCGGTCTGCATCTGAATCAGCCGGGTACCATTGGCATCGGGCTGTTCGGCCAGCGCGACGGGCGCCGCGGCCAAGGTGGCGACGACGACCCCAAAAACTGCAACGCTACGGCGCACGGCTCTCATTCCGCCGCCCAGGCTCCCCTGCCTTTTGGAGCCGCACGGGCGGCTCGCTTCATAAAGGGTGAGCTTTGCACTTCGAAGGGCCCGCGACAAGCGACAGGCAGGTGTCACAGCGCCGCCAGGCCCCGGCCGATCAGAAGTCGTTGCACGTCGCTGGTGCCCTCGTAGATCTGGCACACCCGCACATCGCGCCAGATTTTCTCGGCCAGGTAGTCGGCGACATAGCCGTAACCGCCATGGATCTGGATCGCGGCCGAGCACACTTCCTCCGCCATCTCCGAGGCATATAACTTCGCCATTGCGGCTTCGGTGAGGCATGGCTGGCCGGCATCGCGCAGCGCTGCCGCATGCAGCATCATCTGCCGCGCGACGGTTATCTTGGTCGCCATGTCGGCCAGGCGGAATTGCACGGCCTGGTGGTTGATGATCTTGGTGCCGAACGCCTCGCGCTCACCGGCGTAGGCCCGCGCGAGTTCAAATGCCGCACGGGCCATGCCGACCGCCTGGGCCGCGATTCCGATTCGTCCGACCTCGAGATTTGCCAGGGCAATGCGATAGCCCTCGCCCTCCCGGCCCAGCACGGCGTCGGCGGCGACCCGGCAATCCTCGAAGGCGATCTGGCAGGTGTCGGACGATTTCTGGCCGAGCTTTTTCTCGACCGAGGCCACCCGGTAGCCCGCGGTCGCGGTCGGAACGATGAAGCAGGATATGCCGCGCTTGACGTTCGCGGGGTCGGTCACGGCGAAGACCAGCGCCATATCGGCGGTACGGCCGGACGTGATGAACTGCTTGGTGCCGTTCAGCACCCAGCCGTTACCCTGCCGCTGGGCGCGCGTTCGCAGATTGGAGGCGTCGGAGCCGGCCTGCGGCTCGGTCAGGCAGAAAGCGCCCAGGATCTCGCCCCGCGCCAGGGGCTTCAGCCATTTCTGCTTCTGCTCGGTCGAGCCGTAGGCCAGGAGCGCGGCACAGTCGGGCGAGTTGTTGACGCTCATCACCGTGGAGAGCCCACCATCGGCCGCGGCGATCTCCTCCAGCGCCAGCACATAGGAGACCATCGAGGCGCCGGCACCGCCCCATTCGGCGGGCACGCACATCCCCATGAACCCGAGCCGACCCATCTCGGCGAGCAACGGGCGGGGAATCTCGCCGGCCGCCTCCCAAGCTCGGACGTGCGGCAGGATCTTCTCCTGGGCGAAGGAGCGGGCGGTATTGCGGATGAGGATCTGTTCTTCAGTGAGGATCATCGGTTTCCGTCGCTCTGAAGTTCACCAGGGCAGTTCGCTGCCGTCGTACTGGATGTAGCGGCCGTTATGCGCCGACGTGAAGCCTTCGATCGTCTTGACCATGGCCGGCACACTCTGGTCGATGGTCAGGGGCGCGCCCGATCCGCCCATGTCGGTCTGCACCCAGCCCGGATGAAGCGCAACGCAGATGATGCCGCGGCCGCCGAGATCGTGGGCCAGGCAACTCCATTCCATGTTCAGGGCCGTCTTGCTGGCACGATAGGCGTAACGGCCGCCATTGTTGTGCGCGAGGCTGCCCAGGATGCTGGTGATGGCGATCAGCTTCTTCTGCCGGGAGCGCGCCACGTGATCGACGAACGCCTCAGCCATCATCAACGGCGCGATCACGTTGATTTCGAAGATCTCGCGCATGCGATCGGGATCAAAGGCGCCGAGGGACTGGCCGGTGTCGCCTCGCCCGCCACCGATGCCGGCGTTGCAGATCAGGATGTCGATGGCCTCGCCCTCGAGCTCCCGCGCCAGCGCCTTCACCGCTTCGTAATCGGTGACTTCGAGCGCGTGGAAATGCACGTTGCCCTTGATGCCCTCGAGCGCGTCCGGCTTGCGCCCACAGGCCAGCACCTTCCAGCCGCGGGCCGCATAGAGTCTGGTGAATTCAAGGCCGAGCCCGCGCGCGGCGCCGGTAATCAACACGGTAGCCATGAGCGTCCGCTAGCGATGGGCCAGAAGCCGCGCCCGCTGGCGCTTCCAGTCGCGATCCTTGATTGCCTGGCGCTTGTCGTGAGACTGCTTGCCGGTTGCCAAGGCGATCTCGATCTTGGCACGGCCCTTCTCGTTGAAATAGACCTGCAGCGGCACAACGGTACGGCCTTGCCGCTGGATGGCGCCGATCAGTACATTGATCTGCCGTCGATGCAGAAGCAGCTTACGCGGCCGCTTGCGCTCGTGATTGAATCGATTGCCCGACGGATATTCGGGAATGTCCGCATTGACCAGCCAGGCCTCGCCGCCATCTTCGGTCACGTAGGATTCCGCGATCGAGCTCCGGCCGCCGCGCAACGACTTCACCTCGGTGCCGGTCAGCGCCAGCCCCGCTTCCATCGTCTCCTCGATGAAGTAGTTGTGCCGCGCCTTGCGGTTCTGGGCCACCACGGTGCGGTCCAGGTCCGGTTTCTTCGCCAATCGGAAACTCGTCTTTGCTAGTTGAGGAGCCCGGCGTGGACCATCGCCTCGCGTACGGCCTTCTTGCTGCTCTCGGCGATCGGCACCATCGGCAGGCGCATCTCGGCGCTGCACTGGCCGATCAGCTCGGCGGCATACTTCACCGGGCCGGGGCTGGTCTCGCAGAACATCGCCTTGTGCAGCGGCATCAGCCGATCCTGGATCTCGAACACCTTGTCGAGGTCGCGCTTCTTCCAGGCGTCGTGCATGTCGCCGCACAGGCGCGGCGCCACGTTGGCGGTCACCGAAATGCAGCCGTCGCCGCCCTGGGCCATGAAGCCCATGGCGCTGGCGTCCTCGCCCGAGAGCTGCACGAAACCCTTCCTGGCCTTGAGCTTGGTCAAGGTCGGGCGCGCCATGTCATAGCTCGCATCCTTGATGCCGATGATGTTCTTGACCTGCGACAGGCGGATCACGGTCTCGACCTGCATGTCGCCACCGGTGCGCGGCGGCACGTTGTAGAGCAGGATCGGGATATCGACCGCTTCGGCAACGGCCTTGAAGTGCTGGAAGAGGCCTTCCTGGGTCGGCTTGTTGTAGTACGGCACGACCAGCATGGCGGCGTCGGCGCCCGCCATCTTGGCGTGCCTGGTGAGTTCGATCGCCTCGGCCGTCGAGTTCGAGCCGGTGCCGGCGATCACGGGCACACCCGAGCCCTTGGCCGCGGCAATGCAGATGTCGATCACCCGCTTGTGCTCTTCCATCGAAAGCGTCGGCGATTCGCCCGTCGTGCCGCAGGGCACCAGGCCGTCCGTGCCTTCCTTGATCTGCCAGGCCACGAACTTCTCGAATCCTTTCTCGTCGACCGCACCATTCTTGAATGGCGTGATGAGCGCGACGAGCGATCCGTTGAACATGGTTTCCTCCAGCCTTTTCGGCGATTTGGCAGCATAGGCCCCACCCCCCGGCTGGGCAAGGTGAGCAACTTGCCATTGTGATGCCGCGATGACCTGCCTACGATTCCTGGAGTGAAAAGAACAACATTCCCCCTCATCCTGTTGCTCGCGGCATTACCTACCGCGGCCCAGCCCCAGGGCGTCCCGCTGCAGCGCAGCGAAAGCGGCGAGCAACCGCGTCCCGGTGTGCCCGACACGGGCGTGCGCCGCGTGCCCTCCCCCGGCAATCCCGCGCCGGCCAGCCCGCCCGGCTCGAGCGCCGGACAACCCCAACTGGGCAGCGGCAATGGACCCGCGGCGCCCGATCCCGCCAGCGAAGCCGCCAAGGAGATCTCGGCCGCCAAGCCGCTCAGTCCAGCCGAGGCGGCCGCCCTCGCCGCTGCCTTCAAGGCGATCGACGAGGGCCGCTGGGCCGACGCGCGCGCCGCAGTCGCGAGTTTCGACAATCGTCTGCTCAAGCGCATCGTCGACTGGCACGTCCTGCGCGTCGCCCCGAGGGCAGACGCCGACTTCGCCTCGACCTGGCGCATGCTGCGCGAGAATCCGGACTGGCCCGAGCCCGAGCTGCTGCGCCGCCAGGCCGAGGACCGCATCGGTCCCGATGCCTCGCCGCAGCTGGTCTTCCAGTATTTCACCGCCTTCCCGCCGCTCACCAGTGCAGGCCACCTCCGACGGATGGAAGCGGCCTCGGCGGCGAGTCCCAACGACGTGGCCAAGCTCGCCGGCGAAAGCTGGCGCAACGCCACCTTCCGTGCCGCCGACGAGGACGAATTCCTGAACAAGTATGGCCGGTATCTGAGCGGCGACGACCAGATCGCGCGCTTCGACCGAGTCCTGCGCGACGGCCGCCCGCAGGTCGCGCGCGATCTTCTGGCCAAGCTGCCGCCCGACTACCAGCCGTTGGCCAATGCCCGACTGGCCATGGCCACCAAGGCCGCCGACGCGGCGACCATGCTGAGAGCTGTGCCGGCAGCCAAGCTGAACGAACCCGCCATCAAGCTCGAACGCCTGGCCTGGCTGCGCAGGAGCGGCAACTTCGACGAGGCCAAGGCACTCGCCGCCCAGCCCCCAACTACCCAGACCGAAGCCTGGTGGAACGAGCGCCAGCAGCTCGCTCGCGACCTGCTGACCGCCGGCCGCGCGGCCGACGCCTATGCCGTCGCGGTGCACCATGGCCAGAGTCGCGGCATTGCCTTCGCCGAAGCCGAATTCCTCGCCGGCTGGATTGCGCTTCGCCAGCTGAAGAAGCCCGCCGAAGGGCTAAAGCATTTCCAGACGCTCCATGACGGCGCCCCGACCGAGACCTCCAGGAGTCGAGGCGCGTACTGGATCGGCCGCGCCCTCGAGGCGTCAGGTCGCTCCAAGGAGGCGATGGAATGGTTCGGCCGGGCCGCCGCCCTTGGCCAGACCTTTTATGGCCAGCTGGCCGCCCGCCGCCTGCCGGGCGCTACCACACGCCTGCCGGGCGATCCGGTCGCCACCGATGCCGACCGCGAGGCGCTGGGCGGCCGGGAGCTCGCAACGGTTGCCCGCTATATCGGCCAAGCCGGCGACGCCGAGCGCACGCGGCCCTTCCTGCTGCGGCTGGCGCGCCAGGTGAGCGGTCCCGGCGAGACGCTTCTGCTCTCCCATCTCGCTACCGAGCTCAAGCGGCCCGACATCGCATTGGTGATCGCACGGCGCGCCACCGACAACGGGGTCATGCTGTCCGAGGCCGCGTTCCCGGTGGTCGATCTCGGCTCGACCGGCTCGATCGAGCGCGCGCTGGCGCTCGCGGTGACCCGCCAGGAGAGCGGGTTCAACGCCGGTGCCGTCTCGCCCTCCGGTGCGCTCGGCCTGATGCAACTCATGCCCGGCACGGCACGCGACGTCGCAGGTCGGCTCGGTGTGCCCTACATCCAGGACAAGCTGACGCGCGATCCGGCCTACAACGTGAACCTCGGCACGCAATACCTGTCGGAAATGCTGCAGCGGTTCGGCGGCTCGTACGAGCTGGCGCTTGCCGCGTACAATGCCGGGCCGAGCCGCGTCGCGCGCTGGCTCGAGACCATGGGCGATCCACGCACAGCCAAGATCGACATGGTCGACTGGATCGAGATGATCCCGTTCCGCGAGACCCGCAACTACGTCCAGCGCATCATGGAAGGCGTCGTCGTCTATCGCGATCGCCTGAACGGCCCGTTCCGCGCCGTTGCCCCGGCGATGGGACGCTCATGAGCGCGCAATAATCTTTCGGAAGTTTGCCACCTGATTTGCCCCCGCTTTGCCGAGGGGGCCGCGATTCATTGGTCGCCGCGACGGTCGCCGCCTCGCGATGGCCGAGGGGCGAGCGGCCGATCCGCTCGCGCACGCCCGCACCCGACAGCGCCCCGCGCATGTGCGAGTTAGCCCTGGCGTGAAAGTTGCGAGGAGATTGCCGCAGCTTGGGGGCGCTTTCATGGATGACCCGCGCGGCTTGACCTTCCTCTCCGTTCTGAGAGCCAAAGTCTTGAGCGCCTGGCTCCCGGGGGCTGTCTTCCTGTTGCTAGTCGCTCTGTGGGAAACCGCCGCGCGGCTGGCGCTGGTCGATCCCATGGTGCTGCCCGCGCCGAGCGACATTGCCGCCAACTTCATCGACGGTTTCCGGAGCGGCATCTACACCAAAAATCTGGAAGTAACTCTCCTCCAGGCATTTTCGGGCTTCGCGTTGGCCTGCATCCTGGGCATCGGCGTCGGCTCGATCGCCTCATTTTCAGAGCGCTTCAGCCGGGCGCTGCAGCCCATCCTGATTGCCGTCGAAGCCACGCCCAAGATCGCGCTGGCTCCTCTGATCATCGTGTGGTTCGGCTACGGCATCGGCTCGAAGATCGT
>CAZHQA010000030.1:0-23811 GCA_964533955.1 uncultured Reyranella sp.
AGCGGCGTGACCAGGCGGACATAGCCGTTGCGGCTCGAGTCGATGCCGTTCTGAAGCCAGGCCATCACGCCGCGTGGCTTCTTGCGGTGGCGCAGGATCAGCGAGCAGAGCGCCGGCGACAGCGACAGGGCATTGATCGCCGAGATCACCATCGAGACCGAAACGGCGACGGCAAACTGCTTGTAGAGCTGGCCGCTGATGCCGGGGATGAAGGCGGTCGGCACGAACACCGACAGCAGCACCAGGGTGATGGCGATGATCGGGCCGGTGACCTGGGTCATCGCCTTCTCGGTCGCCTCGGCCGGCGTGAGTCCGGGCTCGGTCTCCATGATGTGCTCGACCGCCTCGACCACGACGATGGCGTCGTCGACCACGATGCCGATCGCCAGCACCAGCGCGAGCAGCGATACGGTGTTGGCCGAGAAACCGAGCGCCAGCATGACGGCGAAGGTGCCGACCAGCGCCACCGGCACGGCGATGATGGGAATGATCGTGGCGCGCAAATTACCCAGGAAGACGAAGACCACGATACTGACCAGCACGAAGGCCTCGATCAGCGTGTCCTTGACGCTCTCGATCGTGGCCTCGACGAACACGGTGGTGTCGTACATCACGTCGTAGGCGACATCCTCGGGGAAGCGCGGCTCGAGCTCCTTCATCAGCTTGCGCACGGCATGGGCGGTGGCGAGTGCGTTGGCGCCGGGCAGCTGGTAGATCTGGATGCCGGCCGCCGGCTTGCCGTTGTAGCGACCGGTCGAATCGCTCGACTTGGCGCCGAGCTCGACGCGGGCGATGTCCTTGATGCGCACGAGCGAGCCGTCGGGCAGGGCGCGCACCACGATATTCTCGAACTGCTTGGTGTCGACCAGCCGGCCCTGGGTGGTGATGTTGAGCTGGAAGTCGACATTGCCGGCAAGCGGCGCGGCGCCGACCAGCCCGACCGCGGCCTGCACGTTCTGCTCCTGCACCGCCTTGACCACGTCGTTGGCGGTGATGTCGAGGCTCGACATGCGGTCGAGGTTGAGCCAGATGCGCATCGAGTAGTCGAGCGGACCGAACAGGGCGGCGTCACCCACGCCCGGCACGCGCTTGATCGCGTCGAGCACCGTGATGGTCGCGAAGTTGGACAGGAACAGCGCGTCGCGCGTGCCCTTGGGCGAGAAGAAGGCGATGCACTGCAGCAGCGCCGAGGACTGCTTCTTGGTTGTGACGCCCTGGCGCTGCACCTCGGGTGGGAGCTGGGACAGTGCCTGGTTGACGCGGTTGGTGACGTTGACCGTGTTGAGGTCGGGGTCGGAGCCGACCTCGAAGCTGACGGTCAGGCTGTAGCTGCCGTCGCCGCCCGAGGTCGACTTCATGTAGATCATGCGCTCGACGCCGTTGACCTGGGCCTCGATGACCTGGGCGACGCTCTCCTCGACCGCCTGGGCCGAGGCGCCGGGATAGGTGGTCGTGACCTTGACCTGCGGCGGCACGATGTCGGGGAACTGGGCCACCGGGATCACGGAGAGCGCGATGATGCCGGCGATCGAAATGACGGTGGAAACGACGAAAGCCAGCCGCGGACGGCGAATGAAGACCGACGAAATGGTCATCGGATTAGCCCTTCAGCGCGGGTGCGGCCGACGGCGCCACCGTTATGCCGGGTCGAACCCTCTGCTGGCCCTGCACGATCACCTTCTCTCCGGCCTTGAGGCCCTCGTCGATGACCAGCATGCCGTCGCGCGAGATCCCCGTCTTGACCCGCCGCAGCTCGACCACGTTCTTGTCGTTGACGACGAACAGGTAGGGCCCCGTCTGGTCGATCGCGACGGCCGCCTGCGGCACCACGATCGCGGTCGCAGCCTTCTCGTTCTCGATGACGACCCGCAGCGTCTGGCCATCGGTCAGGACGTGGTCCTTGTTCTGGAAGACCGCACGCAGGATCTGGCCGTCGGTCCGCGGGTCGGCGGTGACGTCGATGAAGTCGATCTTGCCCTTCTCCTTGTAGAAGCTGCCGTCGGCGAGCTTCAACAGCACCACCAGCGAGTCGCCCCCGCCCACGGCGGCGTCGCGCCGGGCATCGAGCAACTCGCGCTGGGTGACGGAGAACAGCACCCGCATCGGATTGTCGTTGACCACGGTAGCAAGCACGCCGGTGAGCGGGCTGACGAGGTTGCCAGGCGACGCCGACGCTCGCCCGATGCGGCCGGCAATCGGCGACTTGATCTGGGTGTAGGAGAGATTGATCTCGGCGTCGCGCAGCTGCGCCTCGGCATCTTCCACCGAGGCCTTGGCCTGCAGCTGCTCGCTCGTTCGTTGGTCGAAGGTCTGCTTGGTGCCGGTGTTCGTGCGCAACAGCTCGGAAGCGCGCTGGAGCTGGACGTCAGCGTTCGCGAGCGCCGCCTTGGCGGCGTCGCGCTGGGCGACCTTTTGCGCGACCGCGGCCTGAAACTGCTCGGGCTCTATGGTGAACACCACCTGGCCTTCCTTGACCTCGTCGCCATCGGTGAACAGGCGCGGACCGAGGAAGCCCTTGACGCGCGCGACCAGATCCACTTTGTCGACGGCAGCTGCACGGCCGATGAATTCGGCCTGCGCCGAGATCGGCTTGGCCTCGGCGGCCTGCACGAGCACGGCAGGCGGCGGCGCGGCCTGCTGGGCCGAGGCAGGGTCCGGGAGGATCGCTTGCAGCGGCGCGGCCAGGACAAGGGCCGCCACCACCAAACGACGCTTACTCATTGTCTTCGCTCCCGCCACGTAGTACCGGCAAACACTGCCTTATTTCGACAAAACGGTCACGGTATTTCCCCGGACCGTGGAGGTACGGGGAGGCTGCAAAATGGCGGCGAGGCTGAGGCTGTCGTCAATTCTGTTGCTGTTGGTGATCCTGGCTGCGGGTGCCGCGCGCGCGCAGACTCCGCCGGCTGTGCAGAATCCCGCGGAGCAGGCGGCCTACACCAACGCGCTCGCCACCAAGGACGCCACCCGGCGCGCACAGACGCTGGAAGTCTTCCTCGCCTGGTATCCCAACAGCGTGCTGCGCATCGAGGCCCATGAGCACGCGATGGCGGCGTGGCAAAGCGCCGGAAACCCGGCAAAGGCCGACGCCACGGCCGAACGTCTGCTGCAGATCGATCCGGAGAATGTGCGCGCGCTCGCCAATCGCGCCTATGTCGGCCGAACCCGGGCGATGTCCGGCGAGCCCGATGCCCTGGCACCGGCCGTCGTTGCCGCCCAGCGCGGCCTTGCCGCATTGGCCAAATGGCCCAAGCCGGCTGGCGTCAGCGATGGCGATTTCTCGCGCACCAAGACGCAGATGTTCGCCATCTTCGACGGCACGATCGGCTTCGCTGCCTTGCAGGCCAAGGACTATGCCAAGGCGCGTACCCACTATCTCGCCGCGGTGCGCGCCGATCCCGACAACCTCGCCGATGTCTACCAGCTCTCGGTGGCGCAGCTCGAGCTGCAGCCGCCCGACGCGCTCGGCTTCTGGTACGGTGCGCGGGCCATCGCCATCGCGCGCACCGCCAAGAACGACCAAGCGGCGAGCGGCATCGAGAAATACCTGCGCGCGCGCTATCTGCGCTACCATGGCAGCGAAGAGGGCTGGGACGCGCTGGTGAAGCGCGTTGCGGCGGGCGACAAGGCGCCGCCCGACGGTTTCGCCAAATCGATCAGTCGCGCCATGTCGCCTCCCGAGGCCGCGGTGCAGGTCGTGATCGACAACGACCCCGCCGCGCTTTCCTACGCGCAATGGGCGTTCGTGCTGAGCCATCGCGAGGCCTCGGAGGCCAACAAGGATGCGGCCGACAGGGTATGGCGCGCCATCACCGACAAGCAGAAGGACGGCGCGCGCTTCAAGATCCCCGTCAAGGTGATCGCTGCCACGCCCGAACGGATCGACGCGGCGATTTCCGACCAGAACCAGGCGAGCAACACGGCCGATCTCAGCGTGGCGATGGCGCGGCCGCTCAGCCCATTGCCGGCGGTCGGCTCGATGATCTCGATCGTCGGCACGCTCGGCGATTATCGCGTGCGCCCCTTCCTGTTCATGATGAGCAAGGCCGAGCTCGCCGACGAATCCCTGCCGGTGGCAGGCGGGCCGTGCGCCGATCCGCGGCCGCAGATGTGCACGCGCGACTACCGGCCGGCCTGCGGCCTGCGCAAGGACGGCGGCCGCCGGACCTACGGCAACGCCTGCAGCGCCTGCGCCGATCCCGACGTGACGACCCAGTCCGCCGGAGCCTGCCCGCAGCCCTAGAGCGGCATGAGAGATCATGCTCTAGGCTGCGGCCTTCGCTTTGTTCGTGACCCCATCGCCCTCGTAAGACGAGGGCACTCCCCCACCAGGAGGGGGAAGATAGCCGAGTCCTAGAACATCGTGTTGTCGTTGGCGGCTTTCTCGGGGACGTCCTGGATGACGTCCCAGTGCTCGACGATCTTGCCGTTTTCCAATCGGAACATGTCGACGATGGCGCGGCCACGCTGGCCGGGCTCGCGCACCGAATGGACGTGCAGTACGACGATGTCGCCTTCGGCGATCACCCGCTTGATCTCGCTGCGCGAGTTGGGGAACTTCTCCTTGAGAAAAGCGACCAGTCGCTTGAGGCCATCGCTGCCGTCCGGGGCGGTGGGATTGTGCTGGATGTAGCGGGGCCCGAGGTACTTCGACGCCGCGTCGAAGTCCTTCTGGTTGAGTGCCTTGTCGTAGAAATCGACGACAGTCTTCTTGTTGGCCTCGAGGTCGGCGGCGCGCGCCGGTGCAGCAAGCATGGGCGCGGCAAATACTGGCGCCGCAAGGACGAGCGCCAGCGCCGCGGCGGCGAGCCTGTTCATCAATGCGCCATCAAGAGCGGCACGCGGCAGGACGAGATCACCTTGCCGGTGGCGCCGCCCAGGCCCAGGAAGCTCAGCACCTGGCCGCGGCCATAGGCGCCCATCACCAGCAGGTCGGAGTTGTTGTCGTTGGTATAATTGAGCAGCGCCCGGCCGCGGGCGCGGCCCGACACCGCGCCGGGATCGATGGCGTCGATGTTGGCGTTGACGCCGTGGCGGGCGAGATTGCGCGCCAGGTACGACGCGCCGACATCGTCGGGCTTGCCGCCGGCTACCAGCAGGCTGACCTTGGTGGCCTTCGTCAGGAAGGGCAGGGCGTATTCGACCGCGCGGGCGGCCTGGAAGCTGCCGTTCCACGCCACCACGACCGAATTGAAATTGCCCGAGCCGGCGGTCGGGGGCGCAATCATCACGGCGCGCGCGCATTCGTAGAGCGCGGCCTCGACCGTGGCGGGCGCCACGTTCTCGGGGTCGGCGCCCGGCCGCCCGAGCACCAGGATGTCCGAACAGCGGCCCATCGCCACCATGGAATCGAGCGTGGCGGTCTTGGCGGCGGTGTAGGTCGAGCCCTTGATCAGCGCCAGCGTCTCCTTGTAGGCGCGCTCGCTTTCCTTGCCGCGCTCCTCGAGGCGCTCGTCGTCGAGGTTCATGATCAACGGCATCGCCTCGCCGCTCATCGCCAACCCTCCGACCATGCCGCCGGCCGGGCCGACCGGCAGGTGCAGGGCATCCACGGCGCCGCCGAACTCGTTCGCAACGCGGGCCGCCAGCTTGAACGACATGGCGGCATCGGGTCCGCCTTCCGACACGGCCAAAACCGACTTGATCATCGCGTACACTCCCCCAAACAAGATCGACCGGCGGTTTAGGTGGGCCGGCCCTTTCCTTCAAGCCCCACTCTAGCCCATCTCAGGACGCGATGTCCGACGCCGTTTCGCGGCCGCGGATCCAGTGAATGACGGGCAGCGCCAGCAGCACGGTCCAGGCCTTGCCGACGATCTGCCCAGCCAGGAACTCCAGGCTGCCGAAGGCGAGCCAGAGAAACAGCACGCTGTCGGCGACCAGGCCGACCATGCTGCTGGCCAGGACGGCCCGCACCAGGCCGCGAGCGGACAACGGCGTATAGACTGCGAAGTCGGCGAGTTCCGAGAGGAAGAACGCGGCGGCCGAGGCCACCACGAGTTGAGGCGGCGCCACGGCGCCCGACAGCGCCGCGCCGGCGACGATCGACATCAGCGCCACGCGGCGGCCGAGCCGCCGCTGCACGAGGTCGCGCAGCACCAGGGCGAGACCGGCCATCACGACCCCCGACGGCGCCATCAGCGGCCCGTGCGATCCCCATGGCCATACCGGCACCAGGCAAGGGCCGTTCGGCAGGCAGACCACGCCGGCATGGCCGATCATCCAGTTGGCCGCCGGGATGCAGGCGATGAAGGCGGCGAAATAGGCAAGGCCCCAGGCCTTGCGGTTGCTTATGGTGACGCGCGGTGAGGCCTTCATGGTGCGGCTCTCATAGCCGGCCGGCCGGCGGCCTTGCAAACCACGTCCAGCCTGCGCCAAGAGAGAGCCTCGCGATGACCACCACCATCACCGCCTTTGAACGGTCACCCGATGGCGGCAGGGGACTGGCGCGTGATACGCGCGTCCGCTGGGCGCTCGAGGAAGTCGGACAACCCTACGAAGTCCGCCTTGTTTCGTTCCGGGCGATGAAGGAGCCGGCGCATCTGGCGCTTCATCCGTTCGGCCAGATTCCGACCTACGAGGAAGGCGACCTCGCCCTGTTCGAGACGGGGGCGATCGTGTTCCACATCGCCGAGCGCCATGCCGGCCTGCTGCCGCACGATGCCGATGCACGGGCGCGCGCGATAGCCTGGATGTTTGCCGCGCTCAATACGGTAGAGCCGCCGATCCTCGAATTTGCCACCGCAAGGCTGCTGGAGGGCGACAAGCCCTGGACCGGGGAGCGCCTGCCCCTGGTCGAGCATCGCGTACGCGACCGGCTGACGCCGCTTTCCCTCCGACTTGGCAGCGCCGACTGGCTCGACGGCGGGTTCAGCGCCGGCGACCTGATGATGGTGTCGGTGCTGCTCAGGCTCAAATCATCGGGCATCCTGAATGGATATCCGAACCTCGCCGCCTATGTCGCCCGCGGCGAAGCGCGCCCCGCCTACCAGCGGGCCTTCGCCGCTCAATTGGCGGTCAACGCCGGCAAGCCCCCCACCGTCTGATCGTTGCGACCAGGCATGCCCTGGGTAACCATGATCTCCTGTGCGCGCGAATGGGATGAGATGATTCCATCTCATCCCATTCCGCTCTATCTCGCGCCGCGCCACTTTTCGAAGCCGTGGCGGCGCAGGACGCAGGCAGGACAATGGCCGCAGCCATGGCCCCAGGCATGGCGCGGGCCGCGTCGGCTGTCGTAGCAGGTGTGGCTGTGGTCGAGGATGATCTCGACCAGCGCCGTGCCGCCGAGCTCTCGGGCGAGCGCCCAGGTCTCGGCCTTGTCGATCCACATCAGCGGCGTGTGCAGCACGAAGTTGCGATCCATGCCGAGGTTGAGCGCCACCTGCAGTGCCTTGAGGCTGGTGTCGCGGCAATCGGGATAGCCCGAGAAATCGGTCTCGCACATGCCGCCCACCAGGTGACGGATGTCGCGCCGCCAAGCGATCGCCGCGGCGAAGGTGAAGAACAGGAGATTGCGCCCTGGCACGAACGTGTTGGGCAGGCCGTCCTTCTCCATCGCGAAGGCGCGTTCGCGCGTCAGCGAGGTGTCGCTGATCTGGCCGAGCACGCCCATGTCGACGAAATGGTCCTCGCCCAGCCGATCGGCCCACTGCGGCAATCGCCGGCGGACCTCGTCGAGCACGACAAGTCGTTGATCCAGTTCGATTCGATGGCGTTGGCGATAGTCGAATGCGACCGTCTCGACATGCGTAAATCGCTCTAGCGCCCACGCCAGACACGTGGTGGAATCCTGGCCACCGGAGAACAGGACGAGGGCCGCCCTCGAGTCGCTAGGGGCATCGTTCATGGAGGGCTTTATCGCCCGCAACCTTTCTCCGCGCCATACGTTGCGTATTCACCGTTCATGTCTCTTGTCGAAGGGGGGAACTATGTTCGTCTCCGATATCCTGACACAGAAGGGCGGCCTGGTTTTCACGGTGTCTGCGGGCACCACGGTGGCCCAGATGGCGCAGCAGCTGAGTACGCGCCGCATCGGCTCGGTGCTGGTGATGGACGCCGCCGACGAGGTTGCCGGCATCGTCTCCGAACGCGATCTGGTGCGGGCGCTGTCGCTGCATGGCGCTGCCGCCCTCGAACTCGAGGCGCGTCATGTCATGACCCGCGATGTCGTCACCTGCGATCCCGACGACACGATCAACCAGGTCATGGAAGCCATGACGCACGGTCGGTTCCGGCACGTGCCGGTGGTACGCCACGGCGAGCTTCTGGGCGTGATCTCGATCGGTGACGTGGTCAAGGCGCGGCTCGAGGAGGCCCGCCACGAGACCGAGGCGCTCCGGGCCTACATCGTCGCCGGTTGATCGCCAAGCTCGAACTCCCTACCATCGGAGGCGATGCGGTTCCGCTACTTGCTGCTCGCCCTTGCGCTGGCTTCCTGCACGCCACCTCCGTCCTACGACGACCCCAAGCGCGTCGGCAGGATTGACAAGTTGCGCGAGGCGCGCGACCTCTGCCTGCTGCAGAACGTGTCCCGCTTCGACGTCACGAGCGCCGAGCCGGCGAAGGTCGGCAACCAGATTGCCCAGTCGTGCGCGGAGCAGACCACCAAGCTCGTCGAGTTCGCCGTTCCCTATCCCAACCAGCAGGTGCGCGCCGCCTTCGAGCAGGAAGCGGCCTTCCGGGCCACTGGCTACGTGATGACGGCCCGCCGCATGGAGGGCGATGCGCTCGAGCGTCAGCAGCGCCAGGTGCCCCTCGAGCCGCCGCAGCCGCTGTATCCGTTCGGAACGGGCACCTTGTGACGGAGACGGAATGGCGCTTCCCCTGCACGGCAAGCTCGCCCTAGTTACCGGGGCGGGCAAGAACATCGGGCGCGCCATCGCGCTCGGCCTGGCACGGGACGGCGCGGCGGTGCTGGTCAATGGCCGCGCCGACCGGCCGGCGGTCGATGCCGTGGTTGCGGAGATTTCCTCAGCCGGCGGCAAGGCTTGGGCCGCAATGGGCGACGTGTCGGATCCCGCCGTGGCGCCGCGGCTTGCCGAGCAGGCCGATAAACTGGGCGGCGTCGACATCCTGGTGAGCAACGCCGGGCTGCGGCGCCAGACCTCGTTCCTCGACATGTCGTTCGCCGAATGGCGCGAGATCATGTCGGTGGCACTGGACGGCGCGTTCCTGCTCGGCAAGGCCTTCGTCCCGCAGATGGTCGACAAGGGGAAAGGTGGCGCATTCGTCGCCATGTCCGGCGTGTCGACCCATGTCGGCACGCCCAACCGCTGCCACGTCTCTGCCTCGAAGTCGGGCCTCGAGGGGCTGATGCGCGCCCTGGCAGTCGAGCTCGCGCCGCATCGCATCACCTGCAATGCCCTGTCGCCCGGCGCGATCGATACGGCGCGGGCCGCCTCGGCAGGGCCACGCCCGGTCGCCGGCCGGCCGATTCCGCTCAAGCGCTTCGGCACGGTCGAGGAGATTGCCGCCATGGTGCGGCTGCTGGTCGGGCCGGAAGGCACCTTCATCACCGGCCAGACCATCCACGTGAACGGCGGCGAGTTCCTGACGTGACGGAGAGCCGGTGATGATGGGCTACGCGGTGGTGTTCCTGGGCGCGGGCGTGGGCGGGGCGATCCGGCACGGCATGAACATCTGGGTTGCCCGGCTGATGGGCACGAGCTTCCCGTGGAATACGCTGGTCATCAACGTCACCGGCTCGGCGGTGATGGGCCTGGTCGCAGGCTGGTTCGCGATCAAGGGCGGCGCGACGGGCCACCTGCGGCTGTTCCTCGCGACCGGCATCCTGGGCGGCTACACGACCTTCTCGGCCTATTCCCTCGACGCGGTCCTGTTGTGGGAGCGCCACGACCATGTCGGCGCCGCGCTTTATGTTGCCGGCTCGGTGGTCGCTTCGCTGCTGGGACTCGGGCTCGGCCTCTGGATCATGAGGACCGCGCTGGCGTGACACGCCAGCCAGCCGACGTCGTCGTTGTCGGCGCCGGGGCGGCCGGCCTGATGTGTGCGATTCGCGCCGGCCAGCGCGGCCGACGCGTATTGCTGCTGGATCATGCCGACAGGGTCGGCCGGAAGATCCTGATTTCGGGCGGCGGTCGCTGCAACTTCACCAACCTGGACAGCCGGCCGGACGCGTTCCTGTCGTCCAACCCGCACTTCTGCAAGTCGGCGCTCAGCCGGTACACCCAGCACGACTTCATCGCCCTGGTCGACAAGCACCGCATCGCCCGACATGAGAAGACGCTGGGCCAGCTATTCTGCGACGGCTCGGCGCGTCAGATCGTGGCGATGCTGCTGTCCGAATGCGCGGCGGTCGGCGTGGACGTGCGGGTCGGGCAGCGCATCACGTCGATCGAGAAGTCGGATCGCTTCTTGATCTTCACCGAGCGGGGCGAGTTCGAGGCTCCGGCGCTGGTCCTGGCGACCGGCGGACTGTCGATTCCGAAGATGGGCGCCACCCGCTTCACGCACGATACCGCGCATCGCTTCGGGCTGGAACTGACCGAGACGCGGCCGGCGCTGGTGCCGCTCACCTTGAAGGTACCTGACCTGGCGGGTGTGTCGCTCGAGGTGACGGCGCGTTCGGGCCGTGCGGCGTTTCGCGAGGCCCTGCTGTTCACGCATCGCGGCCTCTCCGGGCCGGCCATCCTGCAGATCTCGTCCTATTGGCGCGAAGGCCAGGAGATCGTGATCGACCTGCTGCCCGACACGGATGCCGCTGCCTTCCTGCAGGAGCGCAAGCGGTCGAGGCCCAAGGCAGAGTTGCGCACGGTCCTTGCCGAGCTGATACCGCAGCGGCTCGCCAGCCATCTCGCCGCTCATCTTGCTGTCGACGGCGTGATCGGCGAGCGGCGCGACAGGGAGCTGGAAGCCCTGGCCCGGCAGCTGAAGGCGTGGCGCGTCGTGCCGACCGGTTCGGAAGGCTACGCCAAGGCCGAGGTGACGCTGGGCGGCGTCGATACGCGTGAGCTGTCGTCGCGCACCATGGAGGCGAGCCGGGTGAAGGGCCTGTTCGTGATCGGCGAGGCGGTCGATGTCACGGGCTGGCTGGGCGGCTACAATTTCCAGTGGGCCTGGTCATCGGGGTGGGTGGCGGGCGAGGCGGCATGATCCGGTTGTGGGCGCTCGTTCTCTGTCTCGTGGCGTCGGTGGCGGTCGCCCAGAACCGGCCGGCCGCGCCGTCCGACTATCGTCAGACCCCTGCCGTGCTGTCACACTATCCGTCGGTCGCAGACATGCCCCTCGATAGCCCCGCTTTTCGCACCGCCGAGCCCGCGCTTACCGGGCAGCAGGCGATGGTCGATTTCCTGGCCGCGCTCGCCCGCGAGTCGCGGCGCGCCAGGATCGCCAGCATCGGCCGCTCGACCGAGGGCCGCGACATTCCGGTCGTCTATCTCACCGCCGAGGGCCTCGACGACCCCGCTGCCATGCGCAAGCTCGGCCGGCCGGTCATCTGGCTGATCGGCCAGCAGCACGGCAACGAGCCGGCAGGCGGGGAGGCCATGCTGGCGCTGGCCGCGGCGCTCGGACGAGGCGAACTCGCGCCGCTGCTGGCCCGGGTCAGCGTGGTGATCGTGCCGCGTGCCAATGTCGACGGAGCGGCGATCGGCAAGCGGGTGCTGGCCTCCGGTGCCGATCCCAACCGCGACCATCTGCTGTTGAGCCAGCCGGAGGTGCGGGCGCTGCACGAATCGATGAAAGCCCTGCCGCCCGACGTGGTGTTCGATCACCACGAGTTCAGCGTCGCCCGGCGCTGGGTCGAGAAATTCAAGGGCCTGCAGGGTTCCGACGTCATGATCCTGGAGGCGACGAACCCCTCGATTCCGCGGGCCCTGACCGAGATTGCCCGGGGTCTTTATCGGCCGGCGCTCGAGGCGGCGATCAAGCGCCAGGGCCTGTCGAGCTTCGACTATGTCACGACCGATGCCGGCATCGCCGACCGGCGGGTGTCGCTCGGCGGCACGGCGCCCGGCATCGCGCGCAACACCTTCGGTTTGCGCGGCGCGGTATCCTACCTGATCGAGACGCGTGGCGTCGGCATCGGCCTGCAGAGCTTCCAGCGCCGTGTGTCGACCCACTATCTCCTGGCCAAGGCCGTGCTGGAGGTGAGTGCGGCCGATCCGGACGGACTGCTGCGCCGCCTCGCCGCGGTACGTGCTGGTGCCCAGGCCGACCGGTCCGACCTCATCGTGTCGCACGAGGAAGGCGAGCGCGATATCGACCTGCCGCTGATCGATGCCGAAAGCGGCGCGCCGAGGCCCACGCCGGTCCGCCTGGTCGACAGCCGCGACATCCGGCCGGTCGACGTGCGGCGGCGGCCAGCAGGATACTTGGTGCTGCGCGGTGGCACGGCGGCGCGCGAGCGGCTGGCGCTGAACGCGGCCGAGGTCTGTGAAGTGACGGCCGCCGCTTCGGTCGCTGTCGAAGCCTACGACGTGGCGAGGACCGACAGCAGGAAGAGCCGGGAATCGATCAATCCCGACCAGGTGGTGCGCGTGCGGGTAAAGGCGCGAACGCTTGATGTGCCGGCGGGCGCGCTGTTCGTGCCGATGGCGCAGCCGGCGGCCGGCATCGTGGCGGCAGCGCTCGAGCCCGATTCGCCGGGCAGCTATCTCGGCGCCGGCATCATCCCCATGGCCGATGACGAGACCGAGGCGCCGGTCTACCGCGTGATGAGCACGGGGGGACTCGCGCTGAAGCCGTTTTAGCCGAGGCGCGCCCAATTCTCTCCGCAAACGCGCGACTGGAGCGCGCGCCGCCCAGCAGTCAGCTCATCATCGTCTGCATGTAGTGGCTCGCGATCTCGCCGGGAGTAGCGTGCCAGACATTGCCGAAGCGCTCGACCCGGCGCAGCGCCTCGTCGAGATACCTGATGCGATGGGCCATGCCCATCAGCCAAGGATGGACCGACAGGCTGAACACCTGACTGCCCTCGCGGTGCAGCAGTTCGAAGGCGTCGCCCACCAGGTCCGGGTAGCGCGTGGTGTTGATGCGCCGGAACAAGAGCTGCTGCACGTCGTCCCATTCCGGCTGGTTCGGCATCGACACGAACTTCCGGCCGACCTTCATCGGGTACGGCTGGTCGTCGTTCGGCCAGTCGAGCACGTAGTCGAGGCCGGCGTCGGCCAATAGCCCGGGCGTGCGCTCGCTTTCGCCATAGTCCTGGCCGAGCCAGCCTTTGGGCCGCTCGCCCGCGGCCTTCTCGATCGCGGCGATCGAGCTGGCGATCTCCTGCTTCTCGTCGGACTCGCTCATCTTCGAGGTGATCATGCGGTTGGCTACGGTGCCGTGGGCGATGAACTCGTATTTGCGCTTCTTGAACTGATCGATCAGGAAGGGATAGCGCTCGGCGGCGACGGCATTGACCGCAACGCCGGCGCGAATCTGGTAGCGGTCGAGCACGTCGAGCACGCGGAAGATGCCGACACGGTTGCCGTACTCGCGCTGCGTCCAGGTGCGGTAGTCCGGAACGAAGCTGCCGAACTCGCCGATGAAGCGGGGGTCGCGATAGCTCTGCTCGTCGGCCAGCAGCTGCCAATACTCCAGATGCAGCACGACGCAGAACGCGACGCGCGCATTGCCCGGCCAGACCAGCTTGGGCCGCTTGGGGAAGGGCGAGTAGTCGTACCAGGCGTGGTCCATGCCGGGCTCGAGCGGCGGCGGATTCTTCGGCACGGGCTTGGGCGCGTTGGCCATGTCAGGCCTCCTTGCCGAGATGCTGCTGGTAGGCCTTGAGCCCGTTCTCCCTGTACCAGTCGAGGATCTCCTCGGCGGTGCAGATCCAGGCATCCTTGTGCTGGCGGATGTAGCCCAGCGCCTTGTCGAGATATTTCAGCCGGTGCGGCGCGCCCATCATGTAGGGGTGCAGCGCGATGCACATGACACGCCCATTGTCCGAGCCCTCGCGGTACAGCGTGTCGAAATGATCGACGATCATCTGCGCGAATTCCTCAGCTTCGACCGGCTGGCGGTAGACCAGCGCGTCGTTGATGTCCATCGTGTAGGGGACGTGGATCAGCGTGCCGTGCTTGGTGGCGACCGGCGTAGGTTGGTCATCGTGGTAGAAATCGCAGAAATATTCCAGGCCGGCTTCCTTGACGAGGTCAGGCGTATTCAGCGTGTTGGACACGGCGGGCGAGAACCAGCCGCGCAGCTTGCGGCCGGTCAGCCGCAGGTGCGTGGCCTTGCTGTGCTCGATCACCTCGCGCTCCTCGTCGGGACTGTAGCCCCAGTGGTAGCGCGTGTTGAGGTAGCCGTGGCTCATGTACTCCCAGCGCCGGGCCTCCATGGCCTCGAGAATCTCGGGATACATCTCGATCACCGACATCGACAGCGAGACCGTGCAGCGGATCGCGTGCTTGTCCATCACCTCGAACATGCGCCACAGGCCGACCCGGTTGCCGTAGTCACGGCCGCCATAGCCCAGCACGTCGGGATGGGGCGTGCGCGGCCAGGGATTGCGCAGGCGGACTTCGGCCGGAACGTACTCGTAGTGCTCGATATTGGGGCAGGCCCAGACCGCGATCCGCGCGCCCTTGGGCCAGCTCAGCTTGGGTCGCTCGACGACGGGGGAATAGGCGAACCGATACGGGTCCATTGCCGACCTCTTGGTTGTGGCACGTCGAGTGCATCACGTGGTTGACGGGGACGCAACAGCTTGCATGCTGGGTGACATGGCGGATCGCATTCGCTTCACCTTGAACGACCAGACGGTAGAGCTTTCCGGTGTCTCGCCGATGACGACGCTGCTCGACTGGCTGCGCGATCATCGCGGCCTCAAGGGCACCAAGGAAGGCTGTGCCGAGGGTGACTGCGGCGCCTGCACGGTCGTGCTGGAGCGCGCCGACGACCAGGGGAAGGTGAGGCGCGAGGCGATGAATGCCTGTATCGCGCTTGTGGGCCAGATGGACGGCCAGTCGGTGCGCACAGTCGAGGGCCTCGCGGGCAAGGACGGCGCGCCGCATCCGGTGCAGGTCGCCCTGGCCGAAGCCGACGCCACGCAATGCGGTTTCTGCACGCCGGGCTTCGTGATGACCGCCTACGCCTTTGCGGCCGGCGGCGAGGCGCCCGAGCTCGAAACCATCCACGACGCGCTGGCCGGCAATCTTTGCCGCTGCACCGGCTACCGGCCGATCGTCGAGGCGATGACCCGGGTTGCCGGCACGGTGGTCGAGCCCGCGCCGCCGCCGGCCCCGCGCATCGCGCCGGCCGGCTTCGACGGCCGCTTCTTTGCTCCTCGTTCGCTTCCCGAGCTGGTCGAGCTCCGCGTCAAGCATCCCGGTGCGCTGTTGCTTGCAGGGGGAACCGACCTCGGCCTGCTCGCCAGCCGCTCGCGCAAGCCACCCGAGGCGGTGATCCACCTGGCGCACGTGCCCGAGATGACGGCGATCGCGGCTGGCAGGACCGAGATCACCATCGGTGCCGCCGCGACCTATGCGCAGGCGATGCCCGTGCTGATTGCGGCCTTCCCCGCCCTGCGCACCTATCTTGCCCGCCTCGGCTCGCGGCAGATCCGCGCGCTGGGCACGATCGGCGGCAATCTGGGCACCGCCTCTCCGATCGGCGACACGCCGCCCGTGCTGCTGGCGCTCGAGGCACGCCTGAGGCTCGTTTCCCGGCGGCGCGCGCGCGAACTGCCGCTGGAGGAGTTTTTTCTCGATTACCGCAAGACGGCGCTGGCGTCGGACGAGGTGATCGAGAGCCTGACCCTGCCGCGGCTCAGGCCGGGCGAGCTCTTCTACTGCGACAAGGTCAGCAAGCGGCGCGACCAGGACATCTCGACCGTGGCTGGGGCCTACAGGCTGCGGATCGAGAACGGCAGGATCGAGACGGCGCGGCTCGCCTTCGGCGGCATGGCGGCGATCCCCAAACGCGCCGCGATTGCAGAGGCGGCGCTCCTGAGCTCGGGCTTCGCCGCTGCGGCGGCGGCCCTCGCTCGCGACTTCCAGCCGATCGACGACTGGCGCGGCAGCGGCCTCTATCGCCTGCAGGTCGCCGCCAATCTCCTGCGCCGGCTCGAGCTGCGCGTTGCCGATCCGGCGCGGCCCGTCGAGGTCGAGGCGCTATGAGCGTTCACGCCTCGCATCGGCACGACAGCGCGCTCAAGCACGTCACCGGCCAGGCGCTCTATATCGACGACATGCCGGAGCCTGCGGGCACCCTCCATGGCGCGCTGATCCTCAGTCCGATCGCCGCCGGCCGCCTGCGCAAGCTCGATCTCGCGGCGGTCGCGGCATCGCCCGGGGTGGTGGCGGTGCTCGGGCCGGCGGACATTCCCGGCAAGAACGACGTGGCCCCGGTGGGCCAGAACGAGCCGTTGTTTGCATTCGACCAGATCGACTATGCCGGCCAGCCGCTGGCCCTGGTGGTTGCCGAGACGCTCGACGCCGCCCGCCATGCCGCCGAACGCGCCGTGATCGAGATCGAGCCAGGCGAGGCCATCCTCGATATCGAAACGGCGCTCGCGAAGAGGGCCTACGTGCAGGCGCCGCAAACCCTGCTGCGCGGCGACCCGGACACCGCGATGAAGTCCGCGCCGCACGCGCTCACTGCCGAGTTCAGCGTCGGCGGCCAGGAGCATTTCTATCTCGAAAGCCAGATTGCCTTCGCCCTGCCGGGCGAGGACGGCGATATCGTCGTGCATTCGTCGACCCAACATCCGACCGAGGTGCAGCATATCTGCGCGCGCCTGCTGGGCTGCGACTTCAACCGCGTGACCGCGACGGTGCGCCGCCTGGGCGGCGGCTTCGGCGGCAAGGAGAGCAATGCCTCGTGGGTCGCCGGCGCCGCCGCGCTCGCGGCCAACGCCACCGGCAAGCCGGTTAAGCTGCGACTGCCGCGCGAGATCGACATGATCGCGACCGGCAAGCGTCACCCGTTCCACTATCGCTACTCGGTGGGCTTCGACGGCGAGGGCCGCGTGCTGGCCCTCGATGCGGTGCTGGCGGCCGATGCCGGCTGGAGCCTCGACCTGACGCCGGGCGTGGTCGCGCGCGCGCTCACGCACACCGACAATGCCTACTGGATCCCGCACTTCCGCGCGATCGGCTATGCCTGTCGCACCAACAAGCAGTCGAATACCGCCTTCCGGGGTTTCGGCGGCCCGCAGGGCGTGGTGGTGATGGAGGATGCGCTCGACCGCATTGCCGTCCAT
The DNA here is from genome assembly GCA_964533955.1 of uncultured Reyranella sp. GTDB lineage: Bacteria > Pseudomonadota > Alphaproteobacteria > Reyranellales > Reyranellaceae > Reyranella. Next base: position 17,159 of record CAZHQA010000030.1, read on the forward strand.
CTCGGGCGCGACCCCAACGACGTGCGCGCGCTGAACTTCTACGGCGAGGGCCAGGAGACGCCCTATGGACAGGCGGTCGAGCACAATTTGCTGCCGCGTGTCTGGGCCGAGGCGAAGCGCGAAGCCGACGTCGAGCGGCGGCGAACCGAGATCGACGACTTCAACAAGACCAGTCCCGTGCTGAAGCGCGGGCTCGGCCTGTTTCCGCTGAAGTTCGGCATCTCGTTCAACATCCCGCACATGAACCAGGCCGGTGCCCTGGTGCACATCTATTCCGACGGCTCGATCCGCCTGAACCATGGCGGCACCGAGATGGGGCAGGGCCTGTTCATCAAGGTGGCGCAGGTCGTGGCCGAGGTCTTCAAGGTCGACGTCGAGCGCATCCGGCCCAGCGCCACCTCGACCGCCGAAGTGCCCAACACCTCGCCGACCGCGGCGTCGACCGGCTCGGACCTCAACGGCTGGGCAGCCTGGGAGGCGGCCAACACCCTCAAGCAGCGCATGGTCGCCTTCGCCGCCGAGCATTTTGGCGCGAGTGAAGGCGAGATCGAGTTCACCGACGGCACGGTGAGGATCGCCAAGCCGGGCAGCAACCAGGTGATGGCATTCGGCGAGCTCGCCAGGCTCTGCTATCTCGGGCGCGTGTCGCTGTCCTCGACGGGCTACTACAAGACTCCCAAGATTCATTGGGATGGCGCTGCCATGCGCGGTCGGCCGTTCTTCTACTTTGCCTATGGTGCGGCCGCGGCCGAAGTGGCAGTCGACACGTTGACCGGGGAAAGCCGCGTACTGCGCGCCGATCTCGTCGAGGATTGCGGCAAGTCGCTCAATCCCGCCATCGACCTCGGCCAGATTGAGGGCGCTTTCGTGCAGGGGCAGGGCTGGTTCACCTGCGAGGAACTGTGGTGGGACGCCAAGGGCCGGCTGCGCACCGTCGGCCCCTCGACCTACAAGATCCCCGGCAGCCGTGACGCGCCGGCGATCTTCAACGTGAAGATGCTCGAGAACGCGCCCAATGCCGAGACCACCATCTTCCGCTCCAAGGCGGTCGGCGAGCCGCCGCTGATGCTCGCCACCGCCGTCTGGACCGCGCTCAAGGACGCCATTGCCGCGACCGGTGACGGCAGGACCGCCGTGCGATTGGACGCGCCGGCGACGCCCGAGCGCATTCTCGCTGCAATCGCTACACTGAAGAGTTGATGCAACTCTGTCGTCCTGCGCGAGGCAAAGGATGACATGAAGGGAGGAAATCGATGGACGTACGCATGGACGGCCGCGTGGCCGTGATCACCGGCTCGAGCACCGGCCTCGGCCTGGCCATGGCCAAGGAATTCGCCGCGTCTGGCGGTTCGGTGGCGCTGCTGGCGCGCAAGGCGGATGCCCTGGCAACCGCGAAGGCCGAGGTACAGAAGGCCGCCGGCAAGTCCAATGGCAGGTTCGAGGCCTATTCCTGCGACGTCTCCAGGGCGGCGCCGATCGCCGAGACCTTCAAGAAGGTCGTGGCCGACTTCGGCAAGGTCGACATCGTGGTCAACAATGCCGGCATCAGCCACGCCAAGGCGTTCGACACCGTGACCGACGAGGATTGGCAGGGCGATCTCGACCTTAAGCTGTTCGCGGCGATCCGCTTGTGTCGCCTCGCGCTGCCCGGCATGCGCGAGCGCAAATGGGGTCGTATCGTCAACGTGCTGAACATCGGCGCCAAGGCGCCGGGCGCCAACTCGACGCCGACCAGCGTCAGCCGCGCCGCCGGCCTCGCGCTCACCAAGGCGATGAGCCAGGAAAATGCCCAACATGGCGTGCTGGTGAATGCGATGCTGGTCGGCCTGATCGAGAGCGACCAGTGGGCACGCCGCCACAAGACCTCGGCGGGCGCCGGCAAGAGCTACCAGGAATTCCTCGACGGCATGGCCAAGGGCCGCATCCCGATCGGCCGCATGGGCAAGGCCGAGGAGTTCGCCCGCATGGCCTGCTTCCTCTGCTCGGACGCCGGTTCCTTCATCACTGGCGTTGCGATCAACGTCGATGGTGGCGCGAGCCCGGTGGTCTAACCGTCGTCTCGCCTGCAGGTGCCCTGATGCAGGTGACGATCAAGGGCAGGCGTGCGGTTCGGGCTGATCGTCGCGGTGCCGACCCGCCGCTGTTCGTCGCGATCTGCCTTGCCAGGCGAAGTCGTCCCTACGCCGCCCTGCCGGAGCGTGCCCACCGGGTGGCCGTGCGGGCCAGGGATTTCCCGTACACGCTCGACGGGCTCCTCATCGAGCAGGGCCATGCGATCGTCGCCGAAACCTATCGCCACAAGTGCCTGGCGGACTGAGATGAAAGCCTCGCGCGTCAAATCTCCGCCTCGATGCCGTCGACCGTCTCTTCGATATCCTGAGCAATGCGCGTCAGCTTCTCGATCAGTTCGCGGTTGTCGAGGAACACCCCATTGGCCCTGAATGGCGCGACGCAGCCCAGCCCCAGCAGGAACAGGATCAACGGAAATACTCCGCCGCGGACGAAGCCGATTGGAGCGTAGGGATAATACCGCGCTTCGAGCTGATCGATTTGCCGCCGAACGTTTCTGCGCGCCTCGAGCAGTTGCTGGCGCAGGCCGGGCTCGGCAGATGCCATGCGCTAACGGTGTCCGGCGGGGGCCACGTTCCACTCTCGCCGCAACTCTTCGAGGTCGCGCTCGGCCCACTCCCAGACGTTCCAGCCGGGCGCGAAGATGTCGACCGTCATTTCCTGGCCGCGCGCCCAGGCATGCCAGAATTCGTCGGGATCGAGGCCTCCCTTGCCGGCATGGCCGACGTCGTTCAGCTGCTCGCCGAAATGAAAGAAGAAGATCACCGGCAGGATATGTCCGCTCATCGGATTGATCGGATGCATGCCGGCGGTGAAGGTCGAGACGAGCAGCTCGCCGCGCGCGCTGGTGTCGTAGCCCGAGATCACGTGGGTGCAATCGTGCGGCGTGCCGAACCCGGCATTGAGCGCCTGCGGGTCGCCTGGGAACGGGTAGCCGTTCCGTTTGTCGAAGTCCCATAGTGTCTTGCCGAAGGTGTTCTGGGGCAGCCCGCCCAGTGCCTCGTAACGGGCGACCAGCGCGGGATCGGCGTTGGCCCCGTCATAGGGCCTGATCCACTTTGCCGGGTCGAGGTCCTCGGACGAGCGGCTGATGACGCTGTCGAAATTCTTGCGCCACATGTCGGCGACCGCCCAGGCGAGATGGCCCGAAGCCGCCTCGACGAGATCGGTCAGGTAGTCGGCCTCGACGTCGAGCGCGCGGGCATACTCCAGCACGCATCGGAGCTTGGCATGCTCGAGCGAGCCGTCGACCAGCGCCATGATGGCGAGATACTTGACCGCCTCGCGCGCGACGCCGCCCTCGCCCTTGAGCGCGGCGACAAGGTCGGCGGGGGCAACCGCCGGCAGGGTGTCGATGTCGCCGAGGCCCGGCCGACGCAACAGGTAACGTCCCGCTGCCAGGATGCTCGCCGTGTCGGCATAGGTGAGCGCGTGCCCGCCGGCCAGCGCCACCTGCCGCATGGCGCCCAAAATCGCGTCGCTGTGACGATGGTCGACCGCTCGCATGCCTGCAGCATAACGGCAGGCGCGTCGTCGTCTAATCGGTAATCAGCGCAAAGGTTCGAGAATGCTCACATAGTTGGCGACCGCGGCGCCGCCCATGTTGAAGATGCCGCCCAGCTTCGCCTTGGGCAGCTGCAGGCCGCCGGGCGCGGTGCCGGACAGCTGCATGGCGGTCATCACGTGCATGCTGACGCCGGTGGCGCCGACCGGATGGCCCTTGGCCTTAAGCCCCCCCGACACGTTGACCGGCAGCTTGCCCTCGCGCTCGACCCACCCTTCGTGGATCGCCTTCTCGCCTTCGCCCGGCGCTGTCAGGCCCATCGCCTCGTACTCGATCAGCTCGGCCGAGGTGAAGCAGTCGTGGCTCTCGACGAAGGAGAGATCGAGCAGGTCGAGCCTGGCCTCGCCGAGCGCGCGCTTCCAGGCCAGCGCCGGTCCCTCGAACTTGATGATGTCGCGCTTGCTCATGGGCAGGAAGTCGTTGACGTGCTGTGCGGCGCGGAAGGCGATCGCCTGCTTCATGCCGAGCGCGGTGCCGACGTCGGTCAGCACCACGGCCGCGGCACCGTCGGTCACCGGCGAGCAATCGGTGCGCTTCAGCGGGCCGGCCACGAAGGGGTTCTTGTCCGACGGCGTGCGGCAGAACTCGTAGGCGAATTCCTTCTGGAAATGCGCGAACGGGTTCTTGGCGCCGTTCTTGTGCGCCTTGACCGCGATCTTGGCGAGCGCGTCGGACTTGTCGCCGTAGCGCTGGAAGTAGGCCGAGGTGATCTTGCCGAAGATGCCGGCAAAGCCCGCCTCGATGGCGGCCTCTTCGGCGACGTAGGAGGCCTTGATCAGCACCTCGCCCGCCTGCGCGCTGTTCAGCTCGGTCATCTTCTCGACGCCGACCACCAGCACGAAGCGCGCCTTGCCGGCGCCCAGCGTGTTCAGCCCCATGTGGATCGCCGCCGATCCGGTGGCGCAGGCATTCTCCACGCGCGTCGAGGGCTTGAAGCGCAGATCGGGATGGGTCTGCAGCGGCAGGGAGGAGTGGAACTCCTGGCGCACGAAGCCGCCGTTCATGTTGCCGACGTAGATCACGTCGACGTCCTTGGGCTCGATCCCGGCATGAGCGATCGCCTCGCTCGCCGCCTTCACGATCAGCGATTCCGAGGTTTCGCCGTCGAGCTTGCCGAACTTGCCGTGAGACCAACCGACGATGCACGCGGTCATGGGATGCTCCTTATTAAGTGCATATACACTTATACGTCGGCCGCGACCGTTCAAGGCGTGCATTCGCCCTAATTCCGCCGCGCAGCCGTCGTTTGGTATGCTTGGAACATGTCAGACCCAACCCCGCAAGCCGACGCCTCGCCAGGCGACCGTCCGCGTCCACGCTGGCCCTGGATCCTGGGCGGCCTGCTGGGCGGCTTCCTGCTGATCGGCGCCGGCCTGGGGCTGGGCTGGTATCTCTTCTACCGTCCGATCGTGAACGTGGCCGTGCAACTGCCCGCGCCGCCGCCTCCCCCCGCCCCGCCGGGCCCGGACCAGGCGCAGATCAAGGCGCTCGAGGACCAGATCGACAAGCAGAAGGCGGCCAACAAGCAGATCGAGGACCAGATCGCAGCGCTGAGGGACCGCCTGCGCGCCGACGTGTGCACGGCCAAGGACCCGACCGGCAAGACTCCGCCCGGCGCCACGCCGGCTCCCGAAGGCTCGATTCCCGATCGCAAGACGTAGGCGCTTTGCTGTCGGCTGCGCTTCAAAAGAGGCAGTCGGCCCGCGCGGCGGCCGGGATGGGATAGAGCGGCATATCCATCTTGCAGTGATAGTCGAAGGCTTTCTGGAATTCGGGCGCGATGCGCGCCTTGGCCTGGACCGGCAGGACGTAGCGATTGCCGCGATGGTCGATCTGCTGGCGGCTGTAGGTGAAATCGGTGCCGTCGGGGAAGTAGACCGCGAACGTTCCTGAGCCCGTGGTGAAGGTGACCTCGACGATGAGGGCCGCGTTGTCGAGGCATTCGAATCGCGGCGCGCCGCGCAGCGCACCCTTTTCGGTCATGTTCTCGGCGCCGCGGGCGACCGTCCACTGCGTGAGCTGACCGTCGCGCCGGGACTCTGCCTTGAACGATCCGCAGGTGACACCGTCGGGGGTCTGGCCGAGCGCTGCGCCCGGCGCGAAAGCCGCGATCAGGATGCCGACGAGGTACCTCACTTCGGCAGGCTCTCCAGCGCCTTCTTGGCGTCGACGTCGTTCTGTGCCGCGGCCTGCTGCAGCCAGTTCCTGGCCTTGGCCGGATCGGCGGACAGGCCCGACCCGCCCTTGGCCAACAGCAGGCCATATCTGCGCTGCGCCTCGGGCAGGCCGGCGAGGGCCGCTCGCTCGTACCAATCGGCCGCGCGCACGCCGTCGGGTGTGAAGCCTCCTTTGGGCGGACTGAGCGGGTCGAAGAAACCCGCGATTTCGATCTGGGCCTGCGCGTTGCCGGCCTCGGCGGCGCGCCGCCACACCAGGAAGGCGCTCCCGAGGTCGCCGGCTGCGGCCAGCTCCTTGCCCTTGGCCAGCATCGCTTCGGGCGTGGGCTTGGTAGCGAGATAGTCGGCCACCGACTCCCGCACGGTCTTCTTGGTAACCTCGCCTGTGGGCGCAGTCGGCGCGGCCGGTGTCGTCGCCAGCGCTTCCGGCCACTTCTTGAGGAAGTAGTTGGTGTAGATCCAGTAGCCACCCCCGGCGAGCAGCACCAGGATCACCGCTGCGGTCAGCCAGCCGCCCACGCCCGACTTGGTTTCCGGCACCGCCGGCTCGCGCTCGGCGCGCAGCTCAGGCAGCGGTTTCGGCGGCTCGAACGGCGGTGCCGGCGGAGGCGTTTCCTTGGGCGGAGACAGGCGCACGACGTCGTCGGACGAGCGCGCGCCTCTGTCGATTGCGCCCGAGGTCAACATGGCCGGCCAGGCCACGACCGTGGTGCCGACCACGCCGATGTCCGGTTCCCGGACGCGCAGGCGAATGGTGGCGATGCCGGCCAGCCGGTCGCAGATTTCAGGCCCGAGATGGAAGTCGAGCGCAGCCTTGCCAGGTCCGCCTGCGCGCTCGACGT
>CAZHQA010000030.1:23911-28451 GCA_964533955.1 uncultured Reyranella sp.
GGCCCGAGATGGAAGTCGAGCGCAGCCTTGCCAGGTCCGCCTGCGCGCTCGACGTGCGCCGGCTGCAGCCAGGTTTCGGTGCGCCGCCAGCCGTCGTCGGCCAGATGGCTGTCCGGCTCCTGCTGGCGCTGGATGGAAAGCGTCAAGCCATCGGGCGAGGCGTCGAGCTCGGTGAGGCGCAGGATGGCATGGCCCGGCTCGGGTTGCGGCAGGACGGAAGCGCGGACGGCCATTGCTCGCTCAGGCAGGGACGGCGCGCAGGATGGCGCCCAGTTGCTCGTTCTGCTCGGCGGTGATTTCGCGGCCGCCTTCGTAGCCGACATTGTCCATGGCGAGCTGCAGGAAGGCGCGCATCCAGTCCTTGCAATAGTCGGCGTAGATCGAGCCGGGATCCTCGCTCAGCACGGGCACGCCTGCCGGTGGCGCCTTGGGCCCTTCGAACACGCGGCGAGTCGGAGCATTGGGCGGCAAGCCGGGCCGCTGGTCGAGCGGCAGATGGTCGAAACCCAGGGCGCTGACGTAGCCGTTGAGCGCCGAGGCCGCCGTGCGTACCTGGCGCTCGGCGATCTCCTCCCACTTGGAGTTCGCCGCGTTCTCGAGCGCCCGCACATCGAGCGAGAGCTGGTCGATCAGCTTCAGGCGATGGGCGCCCACCACCAGCTCGTCGATCAGCCAGCCGAGATGCTGGCGGTCGACGCCGAAATGCGACAAGGCCTTCTCGTCGGCGCCGATGCGCCGCATGTTCTCGAGCCAGTATTCCGCTGCCTCGCGGGCGAAGCGCTCGGCGCGATCCTCCAGCACGCCGGCCGGCGGCGCCTTGCGGCCCTCCTCGTCGCCGAACACGTCGGCGAAGATGGCGCCGAGATCGACGGTGGCGCCGGTCGATTGCGAGACCTGGGCCGCCGGTTTGCCGTTCCTCTGGCCATCGGCCTCCTCGGCCGAGCGCGCGGTGGCGATGCGGAAATAGATGTCGCGCAAGGCGGTGTCGGCGATCTGAAGGGCCGCCACGAGCTCGCCGAACAGCTGCTGCTGGATGCAGGTCGCCAGTCCGCGCAGCACGGTATGGACGAGGTCACGCTTCTTCAGTCGTGCATCGCCGTCGGCGGCGCTGTGGAAGCCGGCCAGGCGATCGACCAGGCGGCGCACCTGGACCTCGAGCTGGCCGCGCACCTGGGCGCGCTTGATCGCCGGGTCGCACACCGGGATCAGGCTCTTCACCAGGTAGGAGACGCCGCCGTCATTGGCCCGGAAGGCCTCGTCCCAGGCGCGCGCCGGATCGGCGAAGTGGCGCTGGACGTCGAAATTCTCGACGAAGTGCCCGCGCAGCTCGATGGCGCGGGCGGCGAATGCCTCGGCGATGCCGGTTTCGCGGCCCGACGAATAGTCCATCAACCGTTCATCGAGCACGGTCGGATTGCGCAGCCAGAAGGTGTTGTCGAACGACCGGCCGTTCCAGTTCGTCGGCCACTCGCCGCGGAAGTTGTTGATCAGCGAATTGTTGAGCCGCGCGCTCCAGCGCAGGCGGCGCGACTCCTCGGTCTCGCCCGCCTTCTGCTCGAACTCGCGATCCATCTTGGTCAGCACGAGGAAGAGCGCGTTCTTCTGCTTGGCCCGCTCGGCCGGCGTGGCGCCGATGGTCTGGTCGATCCACGCCGTCATCATGTCCGAGAGGTCGCGGACCTCCTGGTTGCCGTCGGGAATGCAGAGCAGCATGGCCGACAGCTCGCGCTCCGACGAATAGCGCTGGAAGAGGTAGGCGACCTTGCCGCGCAGCAGCAGCTCGCGCAGCGGGTTGGCGCCTTCGGCGACTCCCTTGGCCTTGGCGACGTCCTCGAGGTTGGCGAGCTTCAGCCGCGAGCGCGCGCCCGGAAAGTCGAGCAGGTCGGTGTGGTCGAAGAAGTCCCACGGCTTCTCGTCGATCGCGACCGAGAGCTCGGCGGTCAGCGCGCAGACCAGCGAGCGTGGCAGGCGGGCGTCCGGCAGGGTTCGCTGATCTGCCGCCTTGGGCCGCACCAGCAACGTGTCGCCCGCGTCGGCGCCGAGCTTGTCGAGCGTCAGCACGTCGATGATGCTCTTCTCGCGCGGGATCAGCGCGTCCATGCCGAGCAGTGCCTCGGGCGCGAAGGCGAGCTTCTCCAGCCCCTCGTAGAGCGTGAGGTAGAGGTCGGTGAAGGGCTGGAAGTCGTACCACAGCACCGACCACAGCTTGGCGCGGTCGCGTCCGGACAGCCGCGGCGCAAGGTCGATCGCCTCGCGCCAGAATTCGGTGCGCAGCTCGGCGGTGACGCCGGCGAAGAAGGTGTCGAAATACTCGATCAGGTCGAGCACGTCGTCGGCATCGAGGTCACCCGGCGGCGTCGGCATCACCTGGCTGCGCAGTTCGCCCAGGCGCTTGCGGATCGCCGCGCCGTCCGGCCGCTCGAACGCCGCCTTCTGGTGATCGAAGTCGAGCAGGAAGGAGTTGCCGAGAATCTTCACGATGTCGGTTTGCGTCAGCAGGCGTACGCGCACCGGGAAGTCCGGCGCCACGTCGCTCAAGCCCAGGCCAAAGCGGGTGACGAGCCCGGTCGACTCGCGATTGCCCGGCGGGTTGATCTCGCGGAGAAAATCGTAGGTCTTGTCGGCGAAGCGCGCCTGCAGGGGCCGCCCGTCGTGACTCGCCAGGATCGAGACGAGATACGACTTGCCGGCCTGGCTGGGGCCGAACACACCGACGCACATGCGCCGTCGTGCGGCGCGCGCGAGCTTGCGGCTCTGGTTGCGAACCTTCTGCAGCTCGCTGATCAGCGAAGGCGCCTGCTGCGCCACGGTCGGCGACTGCTCCGCGGCCCCCTTCAGCCAACCGACGCCCTCGCTCGCCGCGACGGCCAGCGCTTCGCAGTCCTGGGCCAGTTTGAGATCGACGGTGTCCATAATTTACCCGGTCTTGAGCATGCCGGTGTCGAGCCAATAGCCCTCACGACGCGGCAAGGTTTGAAGGCGTAGCGTGAGCCGATCGAGCGCCACGGCACGGCCGTCTCGGTTGGTCACCTGGCGAAGGCGGAAGCGCTCGACGTCGCCCGAGTCCTTGTCCTTGGGCTTGACGCGCGCCAGCGCGATTCTGAACGGCGTTTCGCGGGCGTGGCGCTCGGCATACTCCGGCTTGGCGAATTCCAGCGCATAGAGGCGGGCGGCCGGCCAGCGCACTAGGTCGAGCTGGCGGGCGCCCAGCCACATCGGGCCGCGGAATTCGAACGCCACCTCGGGCAGCTCGTATTCGCGGTTGTCGAGGTCGACGTCGCGATAGACCAGGTCCTCGCGCTGCAGGCGGCCGCCGCCATCGAGCTTGCCGATGAACTTGGCGATGCTCTTGGAGCGCAGCAGATCGGAGCGGAAGGAGAAGTCCGGCAGCTGCGATTGGGCCAGCGCGGCGATCATCGCGCCCACTGCCACCGTGGTCTTGGGATCCTCCACGCGCAGGCGCGCGTCGCGGAACGGGTACCAGGCGCCGACGCGGTATTCGTGCAGCGCGATCAGGCGTTCCGGCGGCAGCGGCAGCAGTTCCATAAGAAGCGCGCGGATGGCGGGCAGGCGCGACGGCCGGCCGGACAGCAGGAGGATGTCGCAATCGTAGGCATGGACGATCTCGGCGAGCGGCGCCAACACGCGCCCCATTTCGGCCCGGACCGTCTTGTCGAGGCCGGGCAGGTCGATCGGGAACACCGTCGCGCGCAGGTCGAATCCCTTGGCGCCGCGCTTGCGGGCCGCCTCGTTGACGAAGGCAACGACCTCCTCGGACGGCTTGGCGCCGCCCGGGAAGAACGTCTCATAGCTGCGCGGCTCCGCTGCCAGCACCCCCGACGTCGGATCGTAGGTCTCGGCGGCGTGCAGGAATTCGAGCGCGATCGGCTGGGCGATCTGCAGCGCGAATTGCTGGCGCAGGTTGCGCTGGATCACGTCTTCACCGCCGCGATCGCCGCCCACCAACTCGGCCATCAAGTCGGTCGGGTTGGATATTCCCGCAGCCCGCATCGCCGCCTCGATGGGCGGCAGGACGTGGCCCTGCACGACGCGCAGCAGGATGTCGTCGCCCGCCACGTTGAAGCCCTCGCGGAACTTCTGCTCGGGAAACAGCGTGACCGAGGTTCCGCCACCCTCGAGATGGTAGTTGTTGATGATGAGATCGGTGGTGCCGCCGCCGACGTCGATACTGGCGATGCGCAGCGTGCCATCGGCCGGCTTGCCGCGCGGCTTGCTCGCCATCTGGAAGAAGCGGCGGGCGTCGCCGCCGAAATTACGCGCCACCTCGGTATAGAGATAGACCAGCTGGGTGCAGCTTGCCTCGTCCCAGTCGGTCAGGACGCGCGGCGGCGGCGCCGCCGCGTCATCGAGCTTCCAGCCCATCATCATCCACACGAGGTCGCGCGCGGCCTCGGCGCGCTTGCGGAAGATCAGCCGCTCGGCGAGCGGCATGCCGGTCGGCAGGGTGAGCACGATGCGGCGCAACCGGCGCGGTGTCTCGGCATGGGCGCGCCGGCCACGCTGTTGTGGCGAGTTCATC
>CAZHQA010000031.1:0-3787 GCA_964533955.1 uncultured Reyranella sp.
GATGGAGAAGCTCAAGGAGCGCTACGGCGAGGACCGCCAGCGCATGAACCAGGAGGTGATGCAGCTCTATCGCCGCGAGAAGGTCAATCAGGCGGCCGGGTGCCTGCCCATCCTGGTGCAGATCCCGGTATTCTTCGCGCTCTACAAGGTGCTCTACACCACGATCGAGATGCGCCATCAGCCGTTCTTCGGCTGGATCAAGGACCTGAGCGCCCCCGACCCCGCGACCATCCTGACCGGCTTCGGCTACCTGCACTGGCAGGTGCCGGAGATCCTGCACTTCTTCAATATCGGGGTGTGGCCGCTGATCATGGGCGTGACCATGTACCTGCAGCAGAAGCTCAATCCTGCGCCGGCCGATCCGGTGCAGGCGCGCGTCTTCCAGTTCCTGCCCATCCTGTTCACTTTCATGATGGCGCCGTTCTCGGCCGGCCTGGTGATCTACTGGGCGTGGAGCAACACGCTGTCGATCGCCCAGCAGTACACCATCATGCGCCGCCACGGCACGCCGATCGGCGGCGGCAAGACGCCGGCCAAGCCCAAGCCGGTCGCCGCGGTGCCGGTGCCTGCCAATGGCGGGGGCGGCGGCAAGAAGGGCAAGTCCAAGAAGGGCTAGATGGGCAACCACAGGGAAGAGGCGCGCACGCCAGGGGAGATCGAGGCGGCGCGCAAGCTCTTCGCCGGGCCGTGCGAGTTCGTGGCGGGTGCCGCTTCGCTCGAATCGCTGATCGCCATCTCGCTGCCGGAGGTCGCCTTCGCCGGCCGCTCCAATGTCGGCAAGTCGAGCCTGGTCAACGCGCTGACCGGCCGCCGGTCGCTGGCCCGCACCTCGTCCAGTCCCGGCCACACGCGGCAGATCAACTTCTTCGACCTCGGCGGCCGGCTCTTCCTGGCCGATCTGCCGGGCTACGGATTTGCCCAGGTGTCGCGCTCGATGAAGGAGACCTGGCAGGACCTCGCATCGGCCTATCTGCGCGGACGGCCGACTCTCAAGCGCGTCTGCCTGCTGATCGATGCGCGACATGGCGTGAAGGAGGCCGACCGCGAGACCATGAAGAACCTCGATGCGGCCGCCGTCTCCTACCAGCTGGTGCTGACCAAGACCGACCAGCTCCGGTCAGCCGACGTGCCGGGCGCCGTGGCCGCCGCCGAAGCCGTCGCGCGCAAGCATGGCGCGGCCCATCCCGAGGCGCTGCCGACCAGCAGCGAGACCGGCTTCGGCATCCCCGAACTGCGGGCGGAGATCGCTTCGTTGATCTAATGCCTTCCCCCGTCTTCGGGGGAGGGCGGGTCATGCGGCGTCGTGGAAGATGATGCCGAGCGTGAAGCGCTCGCCGGCGCGCAGGCTCGACACACCGTGGCGCATTGCGGTGCGATGGAAGCCGCGGGCGCCTTTGGCGGGTCGCTGGTTGACGGCGAAGATCGCCGCGTCGCCCCGCGTCAGCGGCACCACCTCGCCGCGCGACTGCATGCGCGGCCGCTGCTCGACCAGCATGAACTCGCCGCCTTCGAAATCGCGCCCGGGCTCGCTCAGCAGGATGGTGGCCTGCAGCGGGAACACCAGCTCGCCATAAAGGTCGCGGTGCAGGCAGTTGTAGTCGCCCGGCCCATAGCGCAGCAGCAGCGGGGTCGGCCGCTTCTGGCCGCCGGCGTGGCACTCGCCGAGCCAGTCCGCGAGCGTCGGCGGGAAGCGGCGTGTCAGTCCCAGCGCCTCGTTCCAGCGGTTCGCCACCGCGGCCAGCCCGGGATAGAGCGCCTGGCGCAGGCGCTCGACCGGCTCGGGCAGCGGATAGGTGAAGTACTGGTATTCGCCCTGCCCGTAGCCGTGATGCTGCATGACGATGTGCTTGCGAAAGCGCGCCTGGTCGGGCCACAGCTTGGCGAGGGCGCGGCAGTCGTCGGGCCCGACCAGGCCCGGTGCCACGGTGAAGCCACGCTGGGCGAGTGTGTCGCTGTCGAACATGGAACAATTCCTTGACGGGGCGGCTACTCATCTTCTATCCGCTGCCCGCCTGATATAAAATGCAGGCTCGGCCCTCTCCCGCCCCGGGTAGAGGGCTTTTGCCAACCTGAGAGGTTCGCAGGCCATGCCGGACATCGCGGTCCAGACCGACAAGGAGCAGAAGCGGCTCATCCGCATGGCGGAGACCATCTCCAAGGCGCTGCCCTACATGCGCCGGCACAACGACGCCACCTTCGTGATCAAGTACGGCGGGCACGCCATGACCGATCCCAAGCTGGGCGATCTGGTGGCGCGCGACGTGGTGCTGATGAAGCAGGTCGGCATGAACCCGGTCGTGGTCCATGGCGGCGGTCCGCAGATCAACAAGATGCTCGAGCGCGTCGGCATCAAGAGCACCTTCGTCAACGGCCTGCGCGTCACCGACGCCGCCACCATGGAGATCGTCGAGATGGTGCTGGCCGGCTCGATCAACAAGGCGATCGTGGCCGACATCAACGAATGCGGCGGCATCGCCGTGGGCATCTGCGGCAAGGACGGCAACCTCATTCTCGCGAACAAGGTCACGGAGATGCGCGATCCCAAGACCGGCGAGCTGCTGAAGGTCGATCTCAAGCAGGTCGGCGAGCCGGCCAAGATCAACGTCATGGTGCTAGAGCAGCTCAGGCGTGCCGACGTCATCCCGGTCGTGGCGCCGATCGGCTTCGGCGTCGCCGACGAGCTCACCTACAACATCAATGCCGACACCTCGGCCGGCGCCATTGCCGGCGCGATGAAGGCCAAGCGGCTCCTGTTCCTGACCGACGTACCGGGCGTCCTCGACAAGAACGGCCAGCTGATCCAGGACATGACGGTCGAGCAGGCGCGCGCCCTGATCGCCGACGGCACGATCTCGGGCGGCATGATTCCCAAGGTCGAGAACTGCATCGATGCGGTGAACCGCGGGGTCGAGGCGGCCGTGATCATGGATGGCCGCGTGCCGCACGCCCTCCTGCTCGAGGTCTTCACCGAGGCGGGCGTCGGCACCATGGTCAAGCGGACCTAGGCCGACCTTGAAACCGCTGATTTAGCCGCATATTTAGGCAATATGGCCCTCCGGACCATCCTCACCGCGCCCGATCCGCGGCTCAAGAAGAAGTCCAAGCCGGTCGACACGGTCGACGCCGAGGTGCGTCAACTGATGGACGACATGCTGGAGACGATGTACGCCGCGCCGGGCATCGGGCTTGCCGCGCCGCAGATCGGCGAGTTGAAGCGCGTCGTCGTGCTCGACATCGACCGCGAGGACGTCAAGACCGGGCCGCTGTTCCTCGCCAATCCCGTGATCGTCGAGGCGTCCGACGAGGACGCCACGTACGAGGAAGGCTGCCTGTCCCTGCCCGATCATTATTCCGACGTGGTGCGGCCGGCCAAGGTGACGGTCCGCTACCTCGATCGCGACGGCCAGCAGCAGGAGATGGCCTGCGAGGGCCTGCTCGCGACCTGCGTGCAGCACGAGATCGACCATCTCGACGGCATCCTGTTCGTCGACCACATCTCCGCCCTCAAGCGCAACATGATCCTGCGCAAGCTCCTGAAGGCACGGAAGGAGAGGGAGCGCGACGAGGCCGAGGGCAAGCCGGACAAGCCCAAGGCCCAGGAACCGACGCCGGCGCTGTAAAATCACGGCACGCGATTTGCGACGTCTGCCATCCGGAGACGCGCCATGACACCGCAGCAAGTCGAGTTGGTCCAAACGAGTTTCCAGAAAGTCGTGCCGATCGCGGCGACGGCGGCCGACCTTTTCTACAATCGCCTGTTCGAGATCGCGCCGGAAACGCGCTCGCT